>JACDDT010000056.1:0-9779 GCA_013816855.1 Gemmatimonadaceae bacterium | reverse complement strand
ATAGAGCAGCAGCGAATACAGCGTGAGAAACACCGCGGCGACCATCGTCAGTGAGCCGACGAACCCGTTGAAATAGGCAAAGCCCGTCCACGCCGCGCTCGTCCATCCGCGTCGCGTCGCGAGGGTGGAAGCAAAGAACCAGAAGTAGGCGGAGCCGACCCACGTGCACTGGAATCCTGTCTTCCACTTTGCAGGCCCGATGGCACCGATGACGACGCCGCGCCAAGCCGCGAACTGGCGGAACAGTGTCATAAATATTTCACGGCCGATCACGATGGCGAGAATCCACCAAGGCAAACCGACCTGTCCAAGAGGTGTAATAAAAGGCAGCGATGACGCTTCGGAGGTCGTGGCTAAAGCAGGTGCGAAGCGGTCGGTGACCGGTGCCATTAGAACGAACATTGGGATCAGCGTCGCGAAGAGGAGAAGCTTGTCCGCGAGCGGGTCGAGCATGCGCCCAATGTCGGTGACGAGGCCGCGAGTTCGCGCGAGCTTGCCGTCGTAATAATCTGTGACGGCGGCCGCGATGTATAAGACGAAGGCGAAGAGTCTCACGCCGGGTGACGCTATGAAGGGCAACGCCGCGATAAAAGGCGCGGTGAGAATCCTGCCGACCGTAATCGAGTTCGGAAGGTTCATCACCGCGCCGCCTAGGCGAGCGCTTTTAGGACCAGCTTGCTTACCGCCTTGAGCGTGTCGAAAACTCCGTCGCCGTTCACAGCGACTGCCTCAAAGAAAGGCGCGCGCTCAACCCATTCGCCGGTAGCGATTTGCTCGACAAGGTTCTCGCCTGCGTGGTACGGATCGGGGGTAACGCGACACTTCGCGGGCTCCTCCACTTCCCAACCGGGATTGAGAGCAGCCTGCAAATCGGCGACGGGGGCTGCGTTCGGCAGGTCGCGTTTATTGTACTGCACTACAAACGGCATCTTCGTCAGATCGTAGCCGTACTCCGCCATGTTGTCGTAGAGGTTCTGCATCGACTCGAGGTTCGCTTCCATGCGCTCGGTTTGCGAATCGCCGACGAAGACTATGCCGTCCACATTCTTGAGGATGAGCTTACGGCTCGCGTTGTAGTACACCTGCCCCGGAACAGTGTAGAGATGGAATCTTGTTTTGAATCCGCGAATGGTGCCAAGGTCAACGGGCAGAAAATCAAAGAAAAGCGTGCGCTCGGTTTCCGTTGCGAGCGAGATGAGTTTCCCCCGCGTCTCCGGCTTCACCTTCCCGTAAACATGCTCGAGATTCGTAGTTTTTCCGCCAAGCCCGGGACCGTAGTAAACGATCTTACAGTTGATCTCGCGCGAGGCGTAATTGATCATCGACATTAAGTTCTCCTCACCATTGGAAGAGGTCGTCGATTTCCTGCTCCGCGCCGTGCAGCAGCTTTTCCTGCTGGGGCACTCCAAGCCTCGATCGCGACATCGCCACGTCGAGCAGCGCCGTGAGCTCCTCTACCTGGGGCTTCAGCTTGAGCTTGACCAATCCTACGCTCGTTCGCGAATCGAAGATCACGACGAGAATGAGGCGACGCGCGACGTCCGCGACGAACACAGACTCGCGCTCACCCTGATGGAATAACGTCGTGAAATCCGTTTCACCGAGGATACGCGCGAGCTGATCGTTCGCGCCGAAATCCGCAGCGGTCAGGGTAGCGAAGGTGGTCGGATCGAGCCCGGGGGCGCTGCCGACGGTGGTCACGAGCTGACCCGACTTGTCCACGAGCATCGCGCACATCGAATTCGTATCGTCCAGAAAGCGGCGCATTGATCCGGTGATTGCGCCGAAATCATCTTCGGTGAACGTCCAGCTGGGTGCGCCGGCCGTCATTTAAAGCGCTGCCTCTACGCGATGCAACAAGCGCACAGCCCGCTTTCTCAGCAATTCACTCCGCTCCCATGCGACGTATTCGCGCAGAAGCTGCGCGGTGCCGACGGTGGGGCGTGCGCGGAGGTTGCCGAGGGCCGCGACCCTGCTCAAGCGACGCGGGCTAAAAAGGTCGTGGCGATGCGAGCGCAGCATGTGCGTCCACAGTAAAGACCCGGCGGCGGCGCCCCCGACGAATCCGACAGCGACCAGCTTGGTGCGGTCAGCTCTCACGTCATCGCCCTGCGAGCGGTAAGTGCCTGTGCGATCGTCACACCGTCAGCGTATTCGAGGTCGCCGCCGACCGGCAATCCGCGCGCGATGCGCGAAACCGTAAGCGGCAGTCTGGAAATCTTTCGCTGAACGTATAGCGCGGTGGCTTCTCCCTCAATACTCGGATTGGTGGCAATGATCACTTCTCGAATCTCTCCGCCCCCCGCCCTGCTCTCGAGCGCGGAGATGGTGAGATTCTCCGGACCGACGCCATCGAGCGGTGAGAGACGGCCGCCGAGAACGTGATAGACTCCCCGAAACTCGCCGGCGCGCTCGATAGCACCAATGTCTGATGCTTCCTCCACGACGCAAATGATGCCGGGATCGCGGCGCACGTCACGGCAAATGGAGCAAGTCTCGTCTTCCGTAAGATTGAAGCACGTCGCGCACGGCTTCACTTTCTCCGCCAGCGTCGCCAGAGCGTTCGCCAGCTTTTTGCTCTGCTCGGCGGGTTGGCGCAGGAGATGATAGGTGAGGCGAAGCGCCGTCTTCCTTCCTATGCCTGGAAGACGCGAGAGCTCGCCGGCGAGATCGTCGATTGCGCTCAACTAAAAGGGAAGCTTGAACGGAAGGTTCAACCCGCCGGTCATCTTCGCCATCTCGATCTTGGCGATGTCGGCCGCCTTCTCCTGCGCTTGATTGACGGCGACGAGAAGGAGATCCTCGAGCATGGCGACATCGTCCGCGTTAACGACAGAGCGGTCTATCGAGATCTTCGTGATGTTGCCCTTGCCGTCCGCTTCGACGGTTACGGCCCCTCCGCCCGACGCCGCGGCGACACGCTGATGCTGCAGATCATCCTGCATCTGCTGCAGCTTGCCCTGCATTGCCTGCGCCTGCTCCAGCATTTTCGAAAAGTCTGGCATTAGTCGAGAAGTTCCAGGTCGAGCGCGTCGATGGCCGCTCCAAGGGCGGGATCCTGCAGGCGGAGCTTACCGATTCGCTCCTCCTTGAGTGCTTCGGTAGTGATGCGCTGCCGGCTGTCGCTCTGTGCAGTTTCGTGCATTGCGTCACGCGCGCGAGAAAGTTTTTCGGGGCTGCGCTCGCGCTCGACCGACGGAGCACTCTTCGGAGGCGGTCCGCCCGTCTCCATCTCTTCGTAAGGCGGCACAGCCGCGCGTTGGCTCGCATTGCGCCCGGCATCCGAAGATCTTGGCGCGGGTTTCGGAGCGGGAACGCTCGGCGCTTCCGCGCCAACGGAGCCGCCGCCAATTCCCTTGATGATGTCCTCGATGGAGATAGTGCGATCCATGAGCGCGAGCCGCACCAGAAGCATCTCTATCAGCATCTGCTGCTGCCCGCTCTTACGGAAGTTCGGCTCGAGCGTGCTGATGGCGCCGAGCATCCGTAAAAGATCACCAGGGGTGAAAGACCCGCGCTGAGCGGCAAGCGCGCCAGCCACGCGAGGAGACACCGACTCCGCATTGCCGCCGAGCACAACCGCAAGCTGGCCCCGCAGCACGTCGGCGAAGCCAGCGAGGAACACGGCGAAATCAACGCCGCCGTCGGCGAGCCGGTTCACGAGCGGGAACACATCCGCCGCGCGATGGTCGCGAACGATCTCGAGCACCGACAGATATTCGTCTTCGGGCACGAGTCCGAGCGCATCACGCACACGTTCCCCGGTCATCGCGCCTTCGCCGATCGAGATCACCTGGTCTGCGAGACTGAGGGCGTCGCGCATGGAGCCGTCCGCGGCGCGCGCGATCATTGCGAGCGCGTCCGGCGTCGACTCTACATTCTCCGACGCGAGAACAGACTCCAGCCGCTCACGAATGTCGGCCGCCCCGATGCGCTTGAGATCGAAACGCTGCAGCCTGCTCAACACCGGCGCGGCCATCTGCGCGATTTTTTGCGGCTCGGTCGTCGCAAAAACGAACACGACCCGTGGCGGCGGTTCCTCGAGGATCTTGAGCAGCGCATTCCACGCTTCGCGCGTCAGCATGTGCGCTTCGTCTACGATGTAAACCTTGTAGCGGTCGTCGCCCGACGGCGCGTAAAGCGCGCGCTCACGCAGCTCGCGTGCGTCGTCCACTCCGCGGTTGGATGCGGCGTCGATCTCCACAACATCGAGACTCGAAGATCCGCTCCAGATGTGGCGGCAGGAAATGCACTCACCGCATGGCTCGCCATCGTCGCGCTTATTCTCGCAGTTGAGCGCCATGGCGAGAACGCGCGCCAACGTCGTCTTGCCTACGCCCCGGGGTCCGCACAGCAGATAGCCGTGCGCGACGCGTCCCCGAGCAATCGCCCCTCGCAGAGTATTGGACACATGCGACTGGACGGCCACTTCGGAGAATTTGCGCGGTCGGTATTTACGGGCTAAGGCGACTGACATTGGCGGGCGGGAATACCCCAGGCCTGACGGAGCAACGAAAGACACCACATGCCGCTGCTACCTTCGGGGTCCTGACGGAGTTAGCGGGCTTAAGCCCTCCGGGACCTGGGGCATTTCAAATATACCCGAGAGCGCCAATCGCAGGGAGAGTTTAGCGGCGAAAAAAAGCTCTGCCCGAAGGCAGAGCTTTTTTGGCGCCGGATAGCCCTACTTCAACTACTTCTTCTTTGGTCCGTTTATCTGAACCGTCGGGACCTTGATCGTCGCGGAATCCTTTTTCACTTCAACCTTGGGAACGTTCACCGTCGCGGACTCGGTGCCGACCGACATCGTCGGGGTCATAATCGTGTCGGTCTGCGTTCCTACGACCGGCTTTTCAACTTCGTATTCACCTGCGCCCGTCTTCTTGCAAGCTGAGACGGATACAACGGCCATCACGGCCGCCACTGCTGCGAGCTTACGCACGAGAGCTTCCTCCGAAAATGATGTGGGGCACCTGATGTGCGCCGTATGTGTACGCAGGAAACATACTCAATCTTCGAACGCTTCGCGCTGCCTCTTCCTAACGCGCCTAAGCTCGTAAACCTGGGCCACCTCCCCCCCGAGGATGAAAATGAGGGCTGCGTAGTACACCCAGATGACTACGAGGACGAGCGCGGCTACCGTCCCGGTATAGAAGGACCCCGGATTGAACGAGCGTACATACCCGCCAAATCCGTATTTGGCGAGCTCCAGCATCACGCTGGTGAACATGGCGGCGAGCAACGCCATTCTCCATCGGATCTTCCGGTTCGGCAAAAACTTGTAGAGGGAAAAGAACATGCTGCCGATGAAGACAAAGGCCAGGAGCTGGCCGAGTTTGTACTCCAGGGCGCCCATTACCTCCTTTCGCAGTCCGAGGTCGGCGAGAATGAGAACGCCCCGGGTGGTGGCGATGGCGAGGTAAGCGCTCAACACGGTGTAGGCGATGAGCAGCAGCGTGGAGACGACGGTGATCTTGATGTCGAAAATTTTGCCGGCGATGATTCCCTTATCGGAATCGATGTCGAAAATCGCTGCCAGTACCGTGCGCAAAGACCCGAAAAGGCGGGTCGAAAACCAGATGAACCCGATGGCGGCATAAATCCCGAGCGAGCCGCGCCTCGTGATGATCTCACCGAGGATGCCCGCAACTGGTGATTGCGATCCGTTCGGGTGCGGTGGCAGAAGTTGATCGACGATCGAGAGCACCTGCGTCGTCGTCATATCCGGCGACTGATTCAGGAGATAAACAAGGCCCGTCGCGAGGAGCAGGAAAAAGGGAACCGCGGCGAGGAGCAGGTTGAAGGCGATGCCGCCGGCGAGGAAGAAAACGTTGTCCTCGCCGCTATTGTCCCAGACGCGCTTCGCGTAGTCGCGAAGGGTCCAGCCGAGCCGGACCGAGAGCCGGCGTTTCGCCACTAACTCTCGATGTGGGCTGCTTTGCTCTCGGCGAGCCGGAGTTCGAGGTCCGCTCTCGCCTGACGGGCAGCGACGCGGCCCGCCTCAACTGCGGTATGCACTCGCCGGCGGCGTACATCGACCGCCTCACGCGCCGATTCGACTCCGGTCTCCACTTTCTCGCGCGCCTCTTCGAGCGTATTGCCGATGACGTCGCCGAGTTCGCTCACTGCGTCACGGGCCGCGTCCTTCGCGCGGCTCACCTTGTCGGCAATGTCGCGGCGGGTCTCTTCGCCGCTCTGCGGTGCCATGAGGAGCGCGATGCCAGCACCAAGGGCCAGCCCGATTATGAACGGCCCAATGGAGCTTCCTTCACGGTTCTCGACGATGAGGTAGGGCTCCTCGTCATACAGATCGTAATCGTATTCGTCCATTTGATTCTCCAGATCGCTTGGAAGTGCAGCTACTTTTTCTTTCCCTTCGACTTGGCAGACGAAGTGCCAGCGGCGCTTTTCCGTCCTGCCGTGTCGGCCGGCTTCTCGGGCTTCGCGCCGTTGGACGCGCCGTCAGCGTGATTTCCGTTCGAATTGAGCAGCGACGCGATCTCCGCTTTGACCTCGGCGGGCGACATTCCGACAATCGTGGCAGCGCGCGAGTAATCACCGTTGGTGGTAGCAATCGCACGAAGGACAAGCTGCCGGCGCGTGTCGGCGAGCGTCGCACCGGGAGGAACGGTGATGTTCTCGGGACCGTCCGAGGTCCGATGAAGATGACGAGGCATAATATCGTGCGCGGTGATTTTGTCGCCGCGGCTCATGATGACCGCCCGCTCGACAGCATTCTTGAGCTCGCGCACGTTGCCCGGCCACCCGTAGGAAAGGATCCAATCCCACGCGGCTGGTTCGAAGCCGCTGATGGCCCGGCCGTTTTGTTGCGCGAAGCGCGCGAGAAATTCAGTCGCGAGAAGCTTGATGTCGCCCACACGCTCCCGCATCGGCGGAAGGAAGAGCTCTACCACCGCGAGCCGATAATACAAATCGTCGCGCAGCTCGTTGTCAGCGAGCGCCTTCTGGAGATTCTTGTTCGTCGCCGCCAGAATGCGGATGTCGACGCTGATTTCCTTCTTACCGCCAAGACGCCTGATGGTACGCGTCTCAAGGGCGCGAAGTAGCTTCACCTGAATATCGGTGGGCATCTCCGCGATTTCGTCTAGGAAGATCGTCCCGCCGTCGGCCATCTCGAATGCACCGGGCTTCTCATTCGTCGAGCCGGTGAAGGCACCCTTTTCGTGGCCGAACAGCTCATTCTCGAGAATGTCCTTGGGAAGCGCAGCGCAGTTCAGGGCGAAAAATGGTCCCTTTGCGCGGTCGCTCTTCGCGTGCACCGCACGGGCGACGAGCTCCTTACCTGTCCCAGATTCACCGAGAATAAGGACGCTGGCGGTTGAGGGCGCGACCGCATCGATGATCTGATACACCGAGCGCATCTCTTCCGATTGGCCCGTTAGCTCACCGTAATGGGTGAGACCTTCGAGCTTGGAGGACAGCTCGCGGTTCTTCTGCTGGACGTTGAACTTCTCAAGCGCTTTCGGGATGAGCGCCTTGAGCCGGTTGAGCTTATCTGCGGTAAGCGGCTTCTCGATGTAGTCGTACGCTCCCTCACGCATCGCTTGCACTGCCGAGTCGACCGTCGCCTGTCCGGTTACAATGATGCATTCGGTGGCGATGCCGCGAAGCTGGAGCTCTTTTAGCAGAGCGAGGCCGTCGAGCTTGGGCATCTTCAGATCGGCGAGCACGAGCCCGAACGTTTCGGATGAAAGATTCTCGAGCGCCTTCTGGCCATCGACTGCGACGGTGACCTGGTAACCTTCATCTCGCAGGATCGCGCCAAGTCCTTCGGTTATCGCGCGCTCATCGTCAGCAATGAGAATTTTCGGCTGTTTCATGCGTTACGCCCGGTTCCTTTCATTATCGGGAGGAATCCTTAATATAACGCCCGCAGGAGCGGCTTCGGCGCTGAAACCCGCGCGCGCAGTGAGCGCACTGATGCGGTTTAGGAAGATATCCGCATGGTCCGGTGCCATACCAAACTCCAGGGTGATCGCTCCCGAGGTTTCCTGCCCTTCCTTAAACACTCCGGCAGTCATGGCATCGGACGCTGCGCCACAAAGCGCAACTAAAGCGTCTCCCAGACGGGCGCTTTCTTCGGCTCCCTGAGCGGCGTTGTCTGCGAACGATTCAAATGCCGCCTTTTCGGTTTTTCCAGCGGCTATTCGCGAGCGCACAACTTCAAGATTGACCGCTACGGCGTTTTGCGCGTTGCGAAGCTCGTGGCCGGCACGCTTTAGGAGCCTGCGCATTCCCTCGGAGCCGGTCTCCGCCATTGCGGGTTCGCGGTCAGTCACTCAAATCCGCGTCATCGGGCGCAGCTTCGACCGACCGGAGGTCCGGGTGCGGCTTCGGACGGTGAATCTCGACCGGCTTCACAAATTGCGCGACCAGCTTTGCCGTGTCCGCGATCGCAAGCTGTGTGAAGAGAAAGGAAAACTTTTCGTCATAAGCTTTCGCGAGCTTCGACTTGATCTCATCCGGAAGATCCCAGAAGCGCCGCTTGAACGGACCAAGCGCCTTCTTGCGTGTCTTGTAAAAAAATTGCTCGTCGGTGTCGCTAGCTTTGCGCTCGTCCTTCGCGTTCCCGCCGAGCCACGTATAGATCTCCTCCCGCAAGTCGTCGGGAATATTGTCGTACAGCATCGTTTGGAAATTCGTGGCGAGGTGAATCTCCGCCGTTTCCGTCTTTGGGAAATGGTTGAACGCACTGTCCGGCAGCGTGGATGCTCCGTGCTGAACGGCGCCGGACAAGCCGTACTCGTCGCGCGAAATCTTCGAGAGCGTTTCCAGTGTTTTGAAATCGATGCTGACATCGGCGATGCTGCCGTCGGGCAATACCACTCCGCCGTGAGTCGTCCCGGATTGAACGCTTATCTTGGAAAGGCCTTCGAGACCGCCGCCGCGCTTGGCAAGCGTGGAATTGAAGCCATCCATATACGCGCGCAGCTCTTCGACGGTGCTGTTCTTCGTTCCAACCTCTCCGATCTCGCCGCCGATGGATATCTGAACTCCCGGTGGTTGAATCTCCCGCACGACAAGCGCGAGCTCGACAGCGCGCTCGTAATTCACGCGCTGCTGCTCCTCGAGATTCGGCTTGGAGAGATCGACGAGGGTAGAAGTGTCGATGTCGATGTTGTAGAAGCCCGCGTCCACCGCCTCACGCGCGAGCTGCTTCACCGCATTCACTTCGGTCTCCGGGTCGGTCGCGAATTTCTTCGCGCTAACCTGGAAGTGGTCGCCTTGAATGAACACCGGCCCGCGAAAGCCTTCGCGAAGCGCAGCAGCAAGAATGACAGCGACATACTCGCCGGGACGCTGGTCGGTGTAGGCGATCTCGGAGCGGGCAATCTCGCAGAGGAAAGCGCCCGCCTTCAGCTTGTTAGCCACCCGAAAAATCGAACGGGCGGTGTCGTACGCCATACCGCGAACATTGATCGCGGGAACGGTATATCCGCCCGTTTTCCCTTGTCCGCGCGCCAAATAAAGATCGTGAATCGAAGACGGTCGAACGCCGAGGGACTGCGCAATTTCCCAGATGAGCCAGCGCGCGTGGTCGCGCTCCTCGTCACTCCCGAAAACGGCTGAGTACGCGAGCTTGTCCATGGCGACGGAGGCGATTGCGGCCGCATCGCGAACTTCAACGCGGTCTTCGCCAACCGTAATCGCGTTACCGAACGGGTGCTGTATCATCGAAAGCTCTAGCCGGTTTTGGTTTTAGTGAATGAAAGAACTTAAATGGTCCAGCGCGAATCGGCTTTGGGGAGCGAATCCCA
>JACDDT010000140.1 GCA_013816855.1 Gemmatimonadaceae bacterium | reverse complement strand
GTCAAATACTCGGCACCGTGGGAACGAGCGACCCGCAGCTCGGACCGCATCTTCACTTCGAGATTCGGCGCGGCGGACCGGCGGTAGATCCCACAGAGTGGCTGCGCGCCGCAAGGTAGTAAAAAAGGAGGCTCTGAACTCCGTAAGGCTTGGTTTAAACGCACAACTGAGCAGTATCGTACAGGAGGCCACCCTCTTAATGGCTTCCAGGGGTTGCATTTAGGACCTCAAGGTAAGTACAATTGTTATAACACCGGGAGGATCTATGCGAACTTGGACTGCAAAACCCACCAAAAACGGTAATTCGATGGCACTCCGCTTGGAAAAGGCGATGCTAGATGCCTATCCCGAGTTCGCAAGTGGAGATTTTTCGGTGAATGTTCTCGTTCCAGGGACCCTCCTTATCCACAGAAATACTCCGGTTAAGGAAGTAGGAGATGATGACCCGGTCTTATCTACTTTCTTGCAATTCATGGATCGGGAAATGGAAAAAAATCCTAACAAGATTACTTCTCTCTCCAGGGACGAACACGCCTTCATGGTAGACGCTTTAAAGGGTGTGGAGATCGACGAGAACGAAGAATTCGGCGACGAATTCGATATTCCTGGTTTGGCTGAAGATGAAAACGGATGACAAAAGTCCTTCGAAGCAGAGCGAGCCGGATGAGGTATATCCGAACGATAAACCGCTTCTAGTAAACGATTGGAATATTTATTTTTGGCAGGGATTCAGGGTCCAGCTCACTGAATTTGAGGAAATCCTATCAAAAATCCGTCAGAAAAATCCGAGTGGCTGGGAAGAGAAAAAGAGCGCCAAGTTTATTTTGCGGGTCTTTCGCATCATACTTGAAGAGGTCCCTCGCGACCCACCCCACCCAGTATATCGCCAAGGGCTTACGCTCGGGTCTGAAAACAAGCATTGGCGCAGGGTTAAATTTGCGGGGCGCTTCCGCTTATTTTTTCGTTTCGATTTGCAGACTAAAACCTTGGTCTATGTATGGCTGAACGACGATAAAACGCAGAGAAAGGCGGGAGCCAAAACAGATGTGTATAACGTTTTTCGTTCGATGCTTAATAAGGGCAAGCCGCCCAACTCGTGGGATGATTTGATAAGAGAAAGCAAAGTACTAACGATTAAAGACAAACCGAAGTGAAAGTAATTTTGAGCAACGACGGTGGCCGCCCCTTAAAGGCGGTCTTCTTCTTTTCTACGGCATAGTGCCCAAACCATCACCGAGAGAGGTAACAGTAAAAAAGAAATCTGCGGCACCGCTCGGCGCGCACACCTCGATCGCCGGCGGTACGCATCTCGCTCCGCCGCGCGCGAAGGCAATTGGCGCGACCGCGATGCAAATCTTCACGAAGATGGCGAACCGGTGGGCCGAGCGTGCGTGCGAGGACGACGAGTGCACCGAATTAGTCGCCGCGGTCGGCGACACCGACGTCTCGATCATCTGCGCGCACGACAGCTATCTGATCAACCTGGCGTCCCCCGATAAAGTTCTCCGCACGCGATCGCAGGAGTCGTTCGTTGCCGAGCTGAAGCGTTGTGATGCTCTCGGATTGAGGTACCTCGTCTCACATCCCGGCAACTATATGGACGATCGCGCATCGGGGATCGCGCGGAACGCGGACTCCATCGTCGCCGCGCTGGAGAGAGCGAAGCCAAAGGTGATCCTGCTTATGGAGATGACCGCCGGGAGCGGCACGGCGATCGGCTCAACGTTCGAGGAGATGGCGCAGCTGCTAGACCTCATTCCGAAGAAATGGCGGAAGCAAGTCGGCGTCTGCATCGATACGGCGCACATCTTCGCCTCGGGCTATGACATCACCGGCGATTACGAGGGAGTGATGGCGCGCTTCGAGGACATCATTGGGCTCGACCGCCTCGGTTTCATGCATCTCAACGATTCCAAGGTGCCGCTCGGCTCGAAGCGCGACCGGCACCAACTGATCGCCGAAGGATTCATCGGCGAAGCTCCGTTCAGAAAGATCATGAACGATCCGCGTCTCGCCAGTGTGCCAAAGGTGATCGAGACCCCGAAGCTCGATGACCACACCGCGACGGACACGCGGATGCTGAATCTGCTAAAGAGCTACATCGAATAAAAAAGCTCGTCGCACGCACATAGCTCACCGCAATCCGCGAAAAGCTGTTCGCTTAAAGCGCTGCGCTATACGCTTGTAGTATTCGTTGCAGCTACGCTGCCCTCGCCCGCATCGACGCCACAATGCTTACGATCACTAACAGCAGTCCGGTGGCGCAGACGATCGCCGCACCGGTGGGCAGATCCATCTTGTACGACGCCCATAGACCGAGCAGGCTCGCTACTACTGCTACGATCCAGCCAATCACCAGCCGTCTGATCCACGCTCCAGCCAGCATCGTTCCGCAAACCGCCGGCACGATGAGATAAGCAAAGGTGAGCAGCACACCAGCGATGCGAACGAAGCTTACCACTACCAGCGCGAACGCTGCGTAGAACAGAAAGTCCCATAGTCTGACGCGCATTCCGCTATCGAACGCCGCTTCCGGATCCGAAGAAATCAGAACGAACTTCTTGTGGTAGGCACCGTAGAAACCAGCGAGCGCGGCGAAGAGAAGAGTCCGCTGCCCGATCTCGCCCTTCGTAACGTTAAGAATGTCACCGGTGAGGAGATGCTCGAGCTCCTCCTTTCCTCCGGCAACTCTGCTTAGCAGCAGAATCACTCCCGCGGCGGCGACGACGAAGGTGATGCCGATGATGGCTTCCTGCGGCACTGGTCCCTTTTTCC
>JACDDT010000055.1 GCA_013816855.1 Gemmatimonadaceae bacterium | reverse complement strand
CGAGATTCTGTGCGCCGAGACTCTACGAAGGTTAAGGAGCTCATCAAGTGGGCGGATGAAGATTCGGTGATGAAAGCACTCCTACAGCGCCAGAATTACGAGGGGACCAAGTATCAGGGAGATAAAGTCACCTTCAATGCGGCGACGAAAGCAATCACCATCGTCGGGAGGCGCGCGGGAATTTCACGGGGCGGCGCGCTCATCGTTGGCGACACAATCACCTACAACGATTCCACGAAGATCGTCGTCGCTCTCGGAGACAGCCTCGTGCTGCGCGATCCGAATCAGGGCGCCGATGATGTGACGTCGCGCGGGCGAATCGCGTACAACGTCGAATCCCGTCGCGGGTCGGTGACGAATATCAGCACTGCGGTGGAAAGCGGGGAGAAGTGGTACGTGCGCGGCGCGGAAGCGACGTTCGTCGGCGACACTTCGAAGGCAAAGGCGACTGCATTTTACGCGAAGAACGGAATCATTACGAGCTGTGACGACTCGGTGCCCGACTACTATTTCAAGGCGAGCGAGATCAAAATGGTCTCGAAGAACATCCTCGTTGCGCGCCCGGCCGTGCTTTACATCTCCGACGTTCCCATTCTCTGGCTGCCCTTCATGTTCCAGGACATGCGGTCGGGGAGAAGAAGCGGACTTCTCACTCCGCGGTTCGGGGTAAGCGAGCTTTTCCGCAATAGTCCCACCTATCGGCGGCACGCTGAAAACATCGGATATTATTTCGCGATCAACGAGTACATGGATGCGCAGGCGTGGATGGATTGGCGGAGCGGCTCGCGGCCGAGCGCGGGCGATCCGGGCTGGGTCCGTGTAAATGGGGAATGGAGATATCGCTGGCTTAACCGGTTTTTGACAGGGCGCCTCGCGCTTTCACACCTCGGGCAGCGCGACGGCACATCGAACACCGCTCTTTCGTGGGCGCATCAGCAGGATTTCTCGCAGGCCAGCCACCTGACGACGTCCGTGAATTACATGACCAATACCTCGGTGCAGCGCCGCACAACGTTCGACCCGCGGCAGGTGCTCGCGTCAATCGTTTCGCAGGCGGCGTACAACACGGTGCTCTTCAAGCTTCCGATCTCCGTTGGCGGCGACCGGACGCAGTACTCAGGGCGCAGCGAAGTCTCGCAGAACTTTCCAAACATCAATATCCAGCAGCTGACGTTCTCCCCGACGAAGTGGCTGGATTGGACTCCCTCCTTCAGCTTCGCTAATCAGGAGCACTTCAACATCGATCAGGCGGGCGAGTTCGCCTACCGTTTCGTGAACAAAGGAAACGGAATAACCGATAGCGTTCGTCTCAAGCGTAATGTTCGCAACACATCGTGGAATCTTCAAAGCCCGATCAAGATCGCCGGGTGGGATTGGAGTAACACTTTCACGTTCCGCGACCAGGATTATCGGGCGCCTGCATCGATCGTCATCGTCGATCAGGACGATACCACCAAGAAGTCCACGCGCGTATTCGCGCGCACGTTCAGCACGGAGCTCGATTGGCAGACAGGGTTCCGCCTGCCGAGCCTGTTCCAGGGAACGTTTAACCTTTCTCCCTATATTTCGTTCAATAACGTCGATGGTCACGGCTTCTGGCTCCGTACAGAGCAGAGCGGTGGCAGGTACGTGCACCAGACCAAGCGCATTTCAGGCGGAGCTGGAATAACGCCGACTTTCTTCGCGCTTCTTCCCGGTATCGGGCCGGTGTCGCGTATGCGCCACTCCGTGACGCCATCGCTTTCGTGGAGTATTGCGCCGCGTGCGACGGTTCCGCGCGACTATCTCAAGGCGCTCAACATCTCCTCGGCCAGCTATCTCGGCAATCTCCCGCAGAACCAGGTGACGCTGAACGTGTCGCAGGTTCTGGAGGCGAAGCTGAGAAGCAGCGACACAGCTAAGACCGCGACGAACGACAGCAAGATAAAGCTTCTTGCGGTGAACTTCAGTCCGTTGTCCTATGACTTTGAGCGCGCGCGGTCGACTCACCACTCCGGTTTTACAACCGACCGCTTCAGCTACGACGTCACCACCGATCTGCTTCCAGGATTTCACGCAAGCGTCGATTACTCGCTATATGAAGGCAGCGTGCTTAGCGACACGGCGAAGTTCAAGCCATACCGGGAAGGAATCAACGCGTCATTTTCGCTCAACGGCCAGTCGGGACTGATCGGCGCGTTCAATCGCGTCTTCGGAAGAGCGGTGCCGAATCCGACTCCGCAGATCGAGCGCCTCGAGCAAAACGCGGATGACGCGTTGGCCAACAGGGCGAGCGCGGTCCCGATCGCGGGCAGCGCACTTCGTAATAGGCAGTACTCGATGCCGACGACCGAATCCTGGCAGGCGCAGTTCACTTTTACTTCGAGCCGGCAGCGTCCGCCCACGGGAAGTGGAATTATTCTCAATCAGGATCCGGGGAATGTCTGCGCGCCGTTCATCGCCAATGCACTCAACTATCAGCAGTGCGTGGTCGACGCGACGCTGCTGAACTCGGGAGCGACGCCGCTTACCCGGACCACGTCCGGCTCGCCGTTCATTCGCATTCCCAGCCGCGAAGCGCTCCAATCACAGATGAGCTTCCATATCTCACCGAAATGGGCGGCCCAGTGGGGCACCACTTACGATTTCAACGCACGGCAGTTTGCCAGCCAGCAAGTGTCGCTGCAGCGCGAGCTGCACGATTGGCGCGCGATCTTCGCTTTCACACAGGCCCCGAACGGGAACTTCGCTTTCAACTTCTCGATTGCCCTAAACGCCCAGCCTGACCTAAGATTCCCCTATGACAAGCAGACGTATCGCCCGGCAAGCCGCTGATCGCTGACTGACGTGATGCGCGACGATCTCACAATCGATGGCAGCTCGCTGACGATCGAAGACGTGCAGTCCGTCGCGCTCGCGAGACGGCGTGTTCAGCTTTCGCCCCGTGCGCGAAAGGGAATGTTGAAAACGCGAGAAGTCGTGGATGGAATCGTTTCGCGCAATGACGTGGTGTACGGCGTCACTACCGGGTTCGGAAAGCTTTCCGACGTTGCCATCCCTCTCGACAAGCTCAATCAGCTCCAGGTGAACCTGGTGCGCAGCCACGCCGCCGGCGTCGGCGATTTGCTGCCCGAGCCTGAAGTGCGCGCGATGATTCTGCTCCGCGCCAATGTCCTCGCCAAAGGATTCTCCGGCGCGCGCCCCGATATAGTCGAGCTCCTCCTCGGTTTGCTTAACAACGATCTATATCCGCCGATCCCTGAGCAGGGGAGCGTGGGAGCGAGCGGAGATCTCGCTCCACTCGCACACCTCGCGCTCGCTCTCATAGGCGAGGGCGACATTCTTGTCAACTCGGTATGCCGGTCGGCGCCCGAAGTGCTGCGCTTGGTCGGGCTCAAGCCGATTACGCTCGGTCCCAAAGAAGGGATTTCGCTCATCAATGGAACGCAGGCACACACGGCCGTGGGCGTTCTCGCCGTAGCACGCGCCCGGACGCTTTGGAAAACCGCTCAGCTCGCGGGTGCGATGTCGCTCGAAGCGCTGTTAGGAACTCCCGTCGCCTTCGACGAGAGAATTCACAAAGCTCGCGGCCAGCGCGGTCAGATCGCCGCAGCCGCAGTGCTTCGGGAGCTTCTGGAAGACAGCGAGCTCCGCGAGTCACATCGCTTTGGAGATTCGCGCATTCAGGATGCCTACTGCCTGCGATGCATTCCGCAGGTACACGGCCCTGTTCTCGACGCGCTCGAGTGGATCGACCGCGTAGTAACTGACGAGCTCAACGCAGCGACGGACAATCCTCTCGTCTTCGATGACGGTGACATCCTCAGCGGCGGCAACTTCCACGGTCTTCCAGTCGCCGCCGCTCTCGATTTCCTCGCAATTTCACTCACGCATCTCGCGACGATTTCCGAGCGGCGCATTGACCGGCTCGTGAATCCGGATCTGAACGAAGGACTCCCCCCGTTCCTTACCGGCGAGCCGGGACTCGATTCCGGTTTTATGATGGCGCAGGTGACTGCGGCCGCCCTCGCAAGCGAATGCAAGCTTCTCTCGCACCCGGCGAGCGTGGACAGCATCCCCACGGACGGCAACAAGGAAGATGTGGTCCCGATGGCGATGGGCGCGGCGCTGAAAGCGCGGCGAGTTGTCGCCAACCTTCAGCGCATTCTCGCCATCGAGCTGATGTGCGCAGCGCAGGGGCTCGACGCGCGACTCCCCCTAAAACCCGGCAAGGGTGTGCGGCTCGGCCACGACAAAGTCCGCTCCGTCATTCCCACTCTTGGCGACGATCGCGTGCTCTCCGGTGACATCGAGGCGCTGAGCTACGCCATCGCGGCGCGCGAGTTTTCCGATATCGTAGGCGACGCTTGACTCCGGCGTCGGCGCGCGAAGTGCACTCTCCGCGCGGAACGACGCTGTCGTGCAAAGGCTGGCATCAGGAAGCGGCGCTGCGAATGCTGATGAACAACCTCGATCCGGCCGTCGCGGAGAATCCCGCCGAGCTGGTGGTGTACGGAGGAACGGGGAAGGCGGCTCGTAATTGGGACTGCTTCGATGCGATCGTCGCCGAGCTGAAACGCCTCGGGGATGATGAAACCCTCTTGATCCAAAGCGGAAAACCCGTCGGAGTGTTCCGCACTCACAAGAGCGGGCCGCGCGTTCTCATAGCGAATAGCAATCTCGTCGGACGATGGGCGACGTGGGAGCACTTCCGTGAGCTGGAGCGCCGAGGGCTAATGATGTTCGGCCAAATGACAGCCGGCTCCTGGATATACATCGGTTCGCAGGGAATAGTGCAGGGCACGTACGAGACACTCGGCGCGCTCGCGCGAAAACATTTTGACGGAACCCTCGCGGGAAGGTTCGTGCTTACCGCCGGTCTCGGCGGGATGGGCGGCGCGCAGCCGCTCGCGGCGACGATGCTCGGCGCCGCGACGCTTGTGGTAGAGGTGGACGAGAAGCGCGCGGACAAGAGGCTCGAGACGAAGTATCTCGACCGCAAGACGTCTGATGCCGCGGAAGCATTGTCTTGGATCAATGAAGCGAAGAAATCGAAGGCCCCGCTTAGCGTAGGTCTCATCGCGAACGCGGCGGACGTCTTTTCGATGCTTGTAAACGGATACGCCATCCCCGACGTCGTCACCGATCAGACCAGCGCGCACGACATGCTCAATGGATACGTGCCTGCCGGAATTTCTCTCGCTGACGCGCTCGCGCTGCGTGAGTCTGATCCGGATGAGTACGTGCGGCGCTCCACGGCTTCGGCGGTGAAACAGGTTGAAGCGATGCTCGAAATGCAGAAGCGCGGCGCCATCGCATTCGATTACGGCAACAACATCCGCACTGTCGCGCGCGACGCGGGACTGATGAACGCGTTCGACATCCCCGGTTTCGTGCCCGAGTACGTGCGACCGCTTTTCTGCGAGGGGAAAGGCCCTTTTCGCTGGGTCGCGCTATCGGGAGATCCTGCGGACATTGCGCGCACTGACCGTCTGGCGCTCGAGCTCTTTCCCGACGATGCGCATCTTCGCACTTGGATCGAGCTCGCTTCAAAAAGAATCAGCTACCAGGGTTTGCCAGCGCGCATCTGTTGGCTCGGTCAAGGCGACCGCGCGAAATTCGGGGTGGCGATCAATGATCTAGTGGCGTCGGGCGAAATTTCCGCGCCGATCGTCATCGGCCGCGACCATCTTGATACTGGAAGCGTCGCATCGCCGTTCCGCGAGACGGAAGGAATGAAAGACGGCACGGATGCAGTCGCGGACTGGCCGATTCTCAACGCCCTGCTCAACGTCGCCAGCGGCGCGAGCTGGGTCTCCTTTCATCACGGCGGCGGTGTCGGAATCGGGAATTCGCTTCACGCGGGACAGGTAATCGTTGCGGACGGAACCCCGGAGATGCGCGAGCGGCTCGAGCGTGTTCTTACGAACGACCCGGGGACCGGTGTCGCGAGGCATGCAGACGCCGGCTACGACACGGCGTACGAAACCGCTCGCAAGAATGGGATCCGTTTGCCGATGGCGGGCTGATGCTTACTAACGAATTCCGCCTTTGGCACGTGCCGCTTTTCGCGGTGAAGTATGCGTGGCTGAGCGTGACGAAGCGCCCGATCCTCGTTCATTTCGAAGTCACCGAGCGCTGTAACGCACGCTGTGGCTTCTGCGATTACTGGAAGACGCCTGCATCCGCGAAAGACAATGAGCTCAACGGCTTCGCCGATGCGGCGCGTTTCTTTAATCCGATGGTGATCACCTTCACCGGAGGAGAGCCAACACTGCGGCGGGATCTGGAAGAGATCATCTCCGGGGTTAACAAGGCTGTGAAGGTGAAGTACATCACGCTGCTCACGCACGGCGGCATGCTCACGCCGGAGCGCGCAAAACGGCTGCACGACGCGGGCGTCAATCAATTCAATTTCTCGCTCGACTATCTCGATGAGCGCCACGACACCGCGCGCGGCATTCCCGGACTCACTGCGCGCATCATGCGCACCATTCCGGAGATGCAACGCCTCGGGATCAGCGGCATCCGGTTCAACACTGTGGTGAAGCGTGACAACATTCGTGAGCTTATGCCGATCGTGCGGCGCGCGGAATCGCTCGGCTGCGGCGTCAACTTCAGCTGCTACACTGATTCCAAGAATGGAAATGAAGCCGGTCTCCTCGACGACTCTCAGCTCGATGAATTCGATGACGTAATCGCCGAGCTCCTGGCATATAAGCGCGCTCGTCGCGGGGTGATCACCAATTCGGACTATTACCTCGAGCGGATGCCGCGGTATCTCAGAGGGGAGCTGACCGATCCGTGTCGCTCGGGGATCAGAACCATTCACCTCGATCCGTCCGGCAATGTTAAACGCTGCCCCGATTTTCCAGCAGACTTTCATTGGCGCGATTTCAGGAAGTACAAGCCGATCGACTGCAACGCTTGCTACTACGCGTGCCGCGGCGAAGCGGAAGCGCCGCTAAGAGTGAATCGTTTGAGGGACATCGTCGCGTGAGCGTTGCCAAAATCTTCGCGAACGCATCCGCCATCGTTACCTGCGCCGGGCCTCAGCGCGGACGGCGCGGAATGGAGATGTCCGACGCGGGCGTTCTTAAGAATGCGGGTGTCGCTATTGAATCCGGCCGCATCGCCGCGGTAGGCGATGTGAAAGATCTTCGACCCCGCTTCGCCGGCGCGACGGAGATTGACTGCCGTGGCGGTGTCCTTACTCCGGGGCTCGTCGATTCACACACACACGCTGTCTTCGGCAAATCACGCGCGGAGGAGCAGGAGCTGCGCGCTTCCGGAGTGGGCTACATGGAAATCGCAAAGCGCGGGGGCGGAATTCATTCCTCCGTTCGCGACCTGCGCGCGCTTAGCGAAGCGGACTTGATCAAGCTTGCGCTGCCACGACTTCGTCGTCTCCTGAGCTACGGCGCGACGACCGTCGAGATAAAGAGCGGCTACGGCCTCGACGCTGAGTCGGAGCTGAAGACGCTCGCCGTCATCGGGAGATTGTCGAAGCTCCTGCCCATTCGCATCGTCGCCACCTGGCTCGGCGGCCACGAGATTCCTCTCGAGCAGCGGGACCGTCCCGGTGGTCGCGCCGAGTGCATCGCCAAGCTCAAAGCAGACACCGCCGCCGTCGCCAAGCAGGGCATCGCGCGATTTGCGGACGTCTTCTGCGAGCCGGGAGTGTTCAGCATCGAAGAATCCCGCGAGATACTCGCCGCCGCGAAAGAAGCGGGGCTGGCAATCAAGCTCCACGCTGATGAGCTCGAGCCATCCGGCGGAGCCGAGCTCGCGGTAGAGCTCGGTGCCGCTTCGGCGGATCACCTCGCAGCAATTTCCGCCGAGGGCATCCGCGCGCTTGCCGGCTCGAACACAGTCGCGACGCTTCTTCCAGGCACAATGCTGTTCCTTGGCAAGAACAAAAATGCGCCCGCACGCGAGATGATCGATGCGGGTGCCGCGATTGCTCTCGCCACCGATTACAACCCGGGCACATCGCCTACTCCTAACCTTCCGCTGATGATGACGCTCGGCATCAGCGTTCTGCACATGACCGCCGCGGAGGCAATGATCGCTGTCACTGCCAATGGTGCTGCCGCGCTCAATCTCGCTACCGAAACCGGCCAGATAGCGCCCGGATTTTCCGCGGACCTCTCGCTCTTCGACATCGCGGATTGGCGTGAGCTCGCGTATTGGTATGGCGACCGGCGCTGCGTCGGTTCGTGGTGCCGCGGCGAGCCTTGTCACCCTATGGAGGCGGGACTAAGTTGAATCTTCCCGCGTTACCACGGCGCGCGCGGGCCGAAATCTTCCTCGCCCGGCAGTGTCTTGATGTCCAACGCAGACAAGCTTAAGCGCAAAGCCGCCGAGTTCGAACAGAAGAAGCAGTACGATCGCGCACTCGAGCTTTACGTCCAGGTCCTCGAAAAGGAAGACGGCAACTCCGAAGACCGCGACGTGCCGCTCTATAACCGCGTGGGTGATCTGCACCTCCGCCTCGGCAACACCGAGAAAGCGGTCACGTACTACGAGAAGGCTGTCGACCTCTACTCTGACAGCGGCTACCTGAACAACGCGATCGCGCTATGCAATAAAATTCTACGCCACACCCCCGGCCGGAATTCGATCTACTACAAGCTCGGAAAGATTAGCGCGAAGAAAGGTTTTAACAGCGACGCAAAGCAAAACTTTCTCGAGTACGCCGACCGGATGCAGAAGCTCGGCAAGATGGACGAGGCCTTCCGCGCGCTCGAAGAATTTGCAGATCTCTGTCCGGGGCAGGATGACATCCGGCTTCTCCTCGCCGAGCAGCTTTCCCGAGCGGGAAGAAAAGACGAGGCGGTAGAGCAGCTTCAGATTCTTCACGAAGCGCTCGACGCCGAGGGGCGGACGAGCGAGGCAGCGGCGACTCTCGAGCGAATGAAGGCGATCGATCCGTCGCTGGAGCCGCGTCGCTCGAGCGCGCCGCGCTCGGGGAAAACGGGCGGACTCGTATTTCTCGATCTCGATGAGACGCCGCGTCTCAAGGCTGCGCCCGTCGCCGGGCTCGAGACTACCGCGATCGACGATCCGGATACCTCCGCTGCTGCGGCGACCGTTACGGAGATGGAGGTTGTCGGCCTCGAGCCAACGGCGCTCGATGATTCGGTCGCAACACCGTCTGTCGAAGAGGTTGTCGCCGGGTTGCAGTCAACGTTGGCGGATTCAGACACGGTCGCACCCGATGCTCAGGAAGAACCGCCCGTGAATCCGCTTGCCGGCTTGCCGCTCGTCGAAGACGAAGCCCCTCCGCGAAGGCCCGCGAGAAAAACCCCAGCTACGCCTGCGCGCCCGATAGTGGCCGCGGCTTCCGAGCCGGACCAGGCAACCACTCGCACCGACGACTCCTACATCAATCTCGCTGACTGGCTCGCCGAAGATGACACGGGCCGCTCGACGCGCATGGTCGCTTCCGACGAGCGACGAGCGGTTGAGGGGCAGGCTGACTTCGAGCAGATGCTCGAGAAGTTCAAGCAGGGAGTCGCCGCCAACGTCGACGACGAGGACGCGGAAAGCCACTACGACCTCGGAGTCGCCTACCGAGAGATGGGATTGGTCGACGAAGCGATCTCCGAATTTCAGACATCGCTGCGCGGGACTGCGAATCGCGTACGTGCGTACGAGTCGCTCGGCCAATGTTTCATAGACAAGCAGGATTTCGACGTGGCACTCAACGTTCTCTCACGCGCGCTGAACGAGCCCGACACGGAGGATGATCAGCTTGTCGGTGTGCTTTACCTGCTAGGGCTGGCCTCGGAAAATCAAAAGAAGTGGGCTGAAGCATCGGCCTATTATCAGCGCGTCGTCGCTGTGGACATCGATTTTCGCGACGTCGCTCAGCGGATTGCTGCCGTCGGACGTACAGACAGATGATGGCAACCCCTGTTGCGCCGAGCGCGAAAGCGTCCCTTTCTGAAATTCAGGCGCCGATTCGCGCGCACCTCGATCAGGTGTCCGTCGAGATGGCGCGAACCGTATCGAGCGACCTGCCTCTCGTTGGCCAAGTGGCCAGTCATCTGCTAGCGATGCGCGGAAAGCTTTTCCGTCCGACGCTGCTCATTCTTTCAAGCGCAACGGCGGGCGAAGAGAGCGAGCTGGCGGTTCCAATCGCGGCGTGTCTCGAGCTCATTCATCTCGCGACACTGGTTCACGACGATGCAGTCGACCACTCCGCGCTGCGCCGCGGGATGCCGACTGTCAACAGTCTCTTCACTCACCAGATCTCCGTGATCATGGGAGACTTTCTCTATTCGACCGCTCTCACGCGCCTCGTTTCGCTCGGAAGCATGGATGCGCTCCACGCTCTGACGCGCGCGTCCACGGAAATGACCCTCGGCGAGATGCGTCAGCTGGCTGTGACCGAGCCGCTCGCGTTTACCGAAGAAGAGTATTTCCAGCTCATCCGCTCGAAGACTGCTTCGCTCGTTCGGGCCGCGTGCGAGATTGGCGCGCTCGTTGGCGCGAAGGAATATCTCGAGCAGCTTGGTACCTTCGGCGAGAATCTCGGGATGGCGTTCCAGATCACCGATGATCTCATCGATTACACCGAAGCGAAAGAGACTACAGGCAAGCCATCCGGGCTCGACCTGCACGAGCACAAGGTGACGCTGCCGCTCATCTTCGCCCTTCGAAACGCGTCGGCGAAGAATCGAGCTGAAATCAAAAAAGTGTTCGCCACAGACGACCCGTCCGAGCCGGAAATCGCGCGCGTCGTTGCCATCGTACGAGAGAGCGGCGGGTTCGAGTACGCACGCGAAAAGGGCGAGGCCTATGCTTCGAAGGCGCGGGATGCCCTCACCGGATTGCCTGATAGTGTAGCGCGAACCGCGCTTGAGTCGTCAATTTCCTACGTTATGGAGAGACACTCTTAGTGCCACCGCGCGGCGCGTCCCGCCACGGCGCAATGTTTCACTCGCTCACGCTCGCCAGCGGCTTCATTGCCGGGGGCGTGCTCACGCAGGTTGCTCGTAAGTTCCTTCCTCCGGGCTCTGCGAAGGAATTCTTCACCACCGGTGTAACACCTTCCATCGGACCGCTTCCGCTCGATCTCGTTATCTTAAAGTTCGCGCTCGGACCGATCGCTCTCGACGTTTCGCTCCTCAGCCTTCTTGGGGTACTGCTCGCCTACCTTATTGCACGTTCGCTCTTTTAGGAGATAAGACATGTTCGGAAATCTTGGTGTCGGCGAGCTGTTGATCATCATGATCGTGATTCTGCTCCTTTTCGGAGCGAAGCGGATCCCTGAGATCGCCGGCTCGATGGGGAAGGGAATCAAGGAGTTCAAGAAGAATATCAATGAGGCCACGCGTGAAGTGACTTCGGAGACGATGCCTCCCGCCGAGCAGCCGCGGCTTACCGCGAGCGAGCTCGAAGCGCGCCGCGCCCAGGAAGAGCGCGACCGCGTGGAGCCGAAGCGGCTCTACTGATCCGTACGCCGCGACGCGGCTTCGATCTTCTTCCGGCGGTCGGTGATCTTCGCCGTCTGCCGAAGGTTGTCGAGGAAAATGCGAACTCGCTGCTGCCGCATTCCGTTAGTCTCGCTCGCACGCTGATCTGATTTCTGCGCTTCCCACGCCGCACTGTCGGCGGGGATGCGCCTGTTCACTCTCTCGACAAGCACGACGCCGGTCGATTTGATCGGCTCGCTCACCGCGCCGACCGGCAGGGCGAATGCCGCGCCGATCGCCTCGGGCAGCCCGCCGAGTGTCGGGTCGCCCGTGATCCGTGTGAATGTGCCGGTGGTATTGACGGGAACGTTGGTGAGTTTCGACGCGTCTTCCAGCGATCCCGCACCCGCGAGCTTCGCGAAATTCCGCGCCTGGAGTCCAAGCTGGCCCACCTTCTTGTCCTTTATCAGAATCTGGCGAATCTCGTCCTTCATCTGGTCAAGTGAGCGCGTTCCTGCGGGCTCGAGCGAGTCGAGGCGCGCCAGATAGTATCCGTCTTCCGCATCGAAGAGCTCGCTCGTCTCACCAGCCTTCACGCCCTTGAACGCCCACGGTCCTACGCTCGGGACCAGCCGGCCGTTGAAGGTTACGGGATTCCCTTCGGTCGCCGTGGCGTGCAAGACCGGGAGCTTCAACGCACGCGCTGCTTCATCGAGCTTCCGGGACTGATCTTGCGAAGACGCGAGGCGCGAAAGGGAATCCGCTTTGCGATCCGTCGCTGTCGCTTCCGCATCCGTCTGCTCGATCTTGAGCAGAATATGGCTAAGCGTGAGAATGTCACCCTTTCGCTCATTGAGCTTGATGACGTGGTAGCCGAACTGCGTGAGGACTGGCTCGGAGATTTCACCCGGCTTGAGCGCGTACGCCGCGTCCTCGAAGGGCTTCACGAAACGCCCGCGGCCGCCACTTCCCAGTGAGCCGCCGTTCGCACCGGACACTGAATCGGCGGACTCGGCCTTCGCCACATCCTCGAATTTTTCACCGGCGAGAATCTTTGCGCGAACTGTCTGCGCGTGCGCGCGTAGAGCAGCGCTGTCCGCCGCTGTGACAGAGCGGGGGATCGTCACGAAGGAAAGCTGCGCGCGGCCCGGGCGGTCGAACTCTTTCTTGTGGGAATCGTAGTAGGCGCGGATTTCGTCATCTGAAACCTTGACCTGCGAATCGGGAATTCTGTCGGGTGTGAACGCGACGAAAGAAATCTGTGCGCTGTCGTGGCTGTCCTTGTACCGCTGCCAGAGGTGGGTGTCAGGGATGTAAACGTCGACGGCGACCTGGTCGTAAAGCTTCTCGCGCGGAATCTCGCTCCGGTAGTACTGCTCGAGCTGGACGAGGAGACCTTCCTGGCGTGCGACCGAGCTGCTCAAAAAGCGGCGGTACTTGTCGGGATCGAACTGTCCGTTCGTCTGGAGATCCGGACTCTGCATCAGCTGCGGCGGAGGATTGTTCAGGGCCGCGGATTTGATCTCATCGTCGGTGACGATGATTCCGCGATGCTTATACTCCTGGCGAAGCAGTACTTCGTTCACGAGCTGCTCGAATGCCTGGTCGGCGATTCGATCGCGCTCATCTAGGCTGACGCTTCGTCCGCTTTGCTGGGTCTGCTGTTGTTCGAGGTTCTGCGTCGCCTGGTACCAGGTCGTAGCGAGGATTTCCTCGCCATTGACTGTTGCGACCGCCGTGGTGTTGGTAACAGGCGCGGTTCCGAGCAGGCCGGAAGTTTGCGCGAGAAGGAAACCACCGACAAATAGAATGACGATGATGATCCAGATGTATTTTGCGGAAGCCCGCATCGCTTGCAGCAAGAGGAGCTACTCCTTGGTCAGCACAGGGTAAATCGGCGCGCCAATGGCGGGCGTATAGCCTTACAAGCTAT
>JACDDT010000054.1 GCA_013816855.1 Gemmatimonadaceae bacterium | reverse complement strand
CTGGAAGTAATCGCCACATCGGAAGCGGACCCTACGGAGATCCAGGCGGTCAAGCACAAAACGCATCCCGTTTGGGGAGTTCAGTTCCACCCCGAATCAGTTCTCACGCAGGGCGGGCGAGAGCTCCTTAAAAACTTTCTGACATTGACGCGATGAAACGAATTCTCATTGGAATGGCCGCGCTCGCTTTCGCCGCAGCTCCCCTCGCGGCCCAGGCCCCGCCTCCACCGGCAGTCGATACCGGCTACGTCGATTATCACGATTCGCCGCTGACGCTCCCGCTTGGAATCGGCTTTCGGATGCCCGCGTACGACCGTGTGGATGGACTGTCGTTGCCGTGGGGTCCGCGCCTCGAGCTGGGTGAATGGCTCCGCGCCGATGCGCTCGCAACATATCGGTCGCACCTGGGCAATTTCGACCCGACATTGGACTTTCGCTTCTACACGAAGCAAGGCCACGAGCTCACGCTCTTCGCGTCTCGCGGAACGTACAGTAACGACGAATGGATTCGCGGAAATCTCGCGAACACCGTTGCATCATTCGCCGTAGGAAGCGACGCAAGAAATTATTTCCGCGGTGACCGTGCGGAGGCCAAGCTAAAGCCATCGCTTCGCGTAGGAGCGTTCGCTGCTTCTCCGATGGTTGGCGCGCTTTTCGAAAACGCTTGGACGACTAGCTCTCTCCATCCGGTGAGCACGCCATGGAGCGTTTTCGGGCGCACCGATTCGTTGAAGATGAGACGCCCGAATCCGCCGATCACGAAGGGGCATATCTCCTCCGCATTGGCGGGCGTAGGATTCTCGATCGACCAAACTTCCCTCGCCGGGAAGATGGCTGTCACTGTAGAGCATGCGTTCAAAGCGCCCGTCGGAGCCATTTGCTCAAAGGTCTACACTGCCTCACCGGGTTTCTGCACGCGGCGGAGTGCCTCCAACTTTACGCAAACCACTCTCGACGCGAACATCACCTTTCCGACCTTCGCCGAGCAGACATTCACAGCGCGCGCCCACGCGCTCCTTTCGTCCGGCCTGCTGCCCCAGCAGCGATATGGGTATCTCGGTGGCGCCGGCACGCTGGCAACTGTAGACCTCCTGGCGCTTGGCGGCGACCGTCTCTTCTTCGCACAGGGCGATTACTACATCCCGATCAAGCTGATCACCCTTCCGTTTCTGGGGAGCCCTTACGTAGATCTGCGCTACGCCGCAGGCAATGCGGGAGTCGGTGTCATGCCTTCTCTTATTCAGAACGTCGGGGTTGGCGTAGGGATTAGTTATCTACGTGCCGACTACACGATTGACCCCGCCAGCAATCGGTTCCCGGGCTCGCGACGCTCCGAGTTTTCAATCGGAATTTCGCTCACGCGATGACAGCTTGGGTTCGTTTGCGGCTGCTTTTAGCGATGGGTATATTCCCGAGCGTGCCTTTATCGACGCGCCGCGCGATCGCGGGTGAGGGATGAGGACGCTGGTGGTGATTCCAGCCCGTCTCGGCGCGACGCGTCTCCCTCAAAAGCCATTACGCCTCCTGGGCGGCCAGCCGTTGATAATCCGCGTCTGGCAGAAGATCTCCAAAATGAACCTCGGCGAGCGGTGCGTCGTCGCTACTGACGACGAGAAAGTCGCTTCCATTGTGCGCGAAGCGGGTGGAGATTGCGTCATGACAAGCTCCTCGCATTCGACTGGCACCGAGCGGGTCGCTGAAGTCGCGGCGAAGCCGGAGTTTCGCGCTTTCGATGCGATTGTAAACGTCCAGGGCGATGAGCCTTACATCGGCGAGGAATCGGTGCGCGGCGCCGCCCGAATGGTCACCAGCGGCGCTTTCCCATTGGGCACGTCGGCCGCCCGTGCGGATGCAAACATTTTCGAATCGCCCGCGATCGTGAAAGTCGTTACCGACAACGCGGGCCGGGCGCTCTATTTCTCGCGCGGGCCAATTCCGTTCCTGCGCGACGAGGCGGATTCACCGAAACGGATTCCGCTCACATTGCAGCACATCGGCGTTTATTCCTACCGCCGCGACGCACTCGCGCAGTGGGCTGCGCTCCCCGTGAATCCCCTGGAAGAAGTTGAGCGCCTCGAGCAGCTCCGTCCGCTTGCCGCGGGAATTCCCATAGGCGTGGCAATCACGAATGAGCCCGCCGCCACCGGAATCGATACGGAAGAAGATCTGACGCGCGCCAACGAGCTTTGGCAGACGCAGTTCGCAGGCGTGTCCGCATGACGCAGACGGCCGCACCGCAGCAAACGCGATACATCTTCGTTACGGGCGGAGTGGTTTCTTCGCTCGGGAAGGGAATCGCCGCCGCATCACTCGGACGATTGCTTGTCGAGCGCGGTATGCGGGTCACCATCATGAAGTTCGATCCGTACATCAACGTCGATCCTGGAACGATGTCCCCGTTCCAGCATGGCGAAGTATTCGTCACCGACGACGGCGCAGAGACTGATCTGGACCTCGGCCACTATGAGCGCTTCATCGATCGCCCGCTCGCGCAGGCGAACAACGTCACCACCGGACGCATTTACCTCAGTGTGATCACGAAGGAGCGTCGAGGCGAATACCTCGGCTCCACGGTGCAAGTGATTCCACACATCACCGACGAGATCAAATCCGCGATGAAGCGGCTCGCTCCGGAGAGCGACGTCGTCATCGTCGAGATCGGCGGAACGGTCGGTGACATCGAGTCGCTGCCGTTTCTGGAAGCGATCCGCCAATTCCGCCACGAGATAGGCCGCGACAACGCGATTTTCATCCATCTCACGCTCGTTCCGTTTATCAGCGCGGCGGGCGAAGTGAAAACCAAGCCGACGCAGCACTCTGTGCGCGAGCTTATGGAAATCGGAATTCAGCCGGACATTCTCATCTGCCGCAGCGAGCGTGCGCTCTCCGAAGATGTGAAGAGAAAGATTGCGCTCTTCTGCAACGTCGAGTTCGGCGCGGTTATCGAGAGCAGGGACGTGCCGACCATTTATCAGATTCCCCTTCTATTCCACGAGCAGGGACTCGATGAGCGGGTGATGCACCGTCTTGGCCTTCTCGGACGGCGCTCGCCTGATCTCTCCAAGTGGCGCGTGATGGTCGAGAAAGTTCTCCATCCGCACGGCCGAGTGAAGATCGCCGTTGTCGGCAAATACACTGATCTCGTCGACAGCTACAAGAGCGTGCAGGAAGCGCTCATCCACGGCGGCATCGCCAACGATGTCGGCGTCGACATCAACTGGATCGGAAGCGACAATTTCAGCAGCCGCGAAAAAACGCGCGAGCTCCTTTCCGAGTACAACGGGCTTCTCATTCCCGGAGGCTTCGGCGTCCGTGGTGTGGATGGAATGGTCGAGGCCATTCGCTTCGCGCGCGAATCCGGAATGCCGTTCTTTGGGATATGCCTCGGAATGCAGACTGCCATCATCGAGTTTGCGCGCAACGTCATCGGTCTGGATGACAGCCATTCGAGCGAATTCTCGCCCGAATGCGGCAATCCGGTCATCTCACTGATGGAATCTCAGCAGCACGTGACGGACATGGGAGGCACCATGCGGCTCGGCGCGTACCCGTGCCGGCTTGGCGATGGAACGCACGCCGCAGCCATTTATGGTACGCAGCAGGTGAGCGAGCGTCATCGCCATCGTTACGAGGTCTCGAACGCGTATCGGGATCAGTTCGTGGAGCACGGTCTGAACCTGAGCGGCCTTTCTCCCGACGGCTCGCTCGTCGAAATAGTCGAGCTGCAAACGCACCCTTGGTACCTCGGCTGTCAGTTTCACCCGGAGCTGCAGTCACGTCCAACGCGGCCGCACCCACTGTTCGCGAGCTTCATCGGCGCCGCGGTTCACTCGAAGTCGCCCGCAAAATCAGCTCGAAAGCGAGCGCCAGTCGAAAGCAGCGAGTAGGATGGCCGAGCTTTTTGCGGCCGACAAGTTTTTTCTGATCGCAGGACCCTGCGTTCTGGAGTCCGACGATCTCAATTTCCGGGTCGCCGATCATCTCGCCTCACTGCAGGAGTTGCTGCCCGGCGGAATCATCTACAAGGCGAGCTTCGACAAGGCGAACCGCGCGAATCGCGGAGCTGCTCGCGGTCCGGGAATCGACGAAGGTTTGTCCGCGCTGGAGCGCGTACGCTCGCGCAGCGGTCTCCGCATTCTCACCGACGTGCACTCACCGGAACAATGCGCCGCTGCAGCCGGGGTCGTCGATGCTCTTCAGATTCCGGCTTTTCTCTGCCGGCAAACCGATTTGCTCGAGGCAGCCGGTGCGACCGGGAAGGCAGTGAATGTCAAGAAGGGCCAGTGGCTTCAGCCTGAGGGAATGCGCGGCGCGGTGGACAAGGTTCGCGGCAGTGGGGGTAATCGCAGCACCGACCTCGCGGTCACCGAGCGTGGCACTTTCTTCGGCTATGGCGACCTCGTGGTGGACATGCGCTCATTCATTAGAATGCGCGACGCGTGCGGCACCGCGGTGATCTTTGACGCGACGCATAGCGTGCAGCGGCCGGGGCAGGGCGCGGCCGGCTCGAGCGGGGGATCGCGCGAGTTCATTCCGCCGCTCACACTCGCTGCGATCGCCGCCGGTGCGAACGGCCTATTCCTCGAAACGCATCCTGATCCGGCGAACGCACCTAGCGACGGTCCGAACATGCTTCCGCTCACCGACCTCGAGCGCCTCCTCAAGACCGCGGTCGAGATATGGCAAAAGGTGCGCGCGTGAGAAAAAGTGACGCCATTGTCGAGCGGGGCCGCAAGGTGCTCGAGCTGGAGCGCGATTCGATTGGGGAAGCAGCGAAGCGTCTCGGTTCCGAATTTACGAAAGCCGTCGAGACGATCGCAAAGTCGAGTGGACGCGTCATCGTATCGGGAGCGGGGAAGTCGGGACTCATCGCTCGAAAGATCGCCGCGACGCTTACGTCGACGGGAACGCCGGCGACGTTTTTACATCCTACAGACAGCCTTCACGGCGATCTGGGGATCGTCGGCAGCGCCGACATCGCGCTACTCATCTCCAAGAGCGGGGAATCCGACGAGCTGCTCTCGCTTCTCGACCATTTGAAGCGCCTCGGTGTATGCACCATCGTGATCACGGGCAACGACAAGTCATCCATCTCTCGCCACGCTGACATCCGACTTGACGCGTGGGTGAGTGAAGAGGCGTGCCCGCACGATCTCGCTCCAACGACGAGCACCACTGTTGCGCTCGCTCTCGGAGATGCGCTCGCGGTTGCGCTCCTCGAGGAAAAGGGATTCAAGGCTTCCGATTTCGCGCGGCTTCACCCCGGCGGCGCAATCGGTCGAAAGCTGCTTACACGCGTGACCGACGTGATGGTTGCCGAGAAGCTGCCGCTCTTGCCGGACACGGCGACTATGCGTGAGGCAATAGTGCAGCTTGCCGAGCGAAGAGGCATTGCGATCGTCGTCGATGCCAGCAGAGTGATACTTGGAGTGGTTACAACCGGTGACCTTTCCCGGCTGATGGAGCACGAAGAAAACGTTTTTCCGGTGCCTGTCACCAAGGTGATGAATCGGACACCGAAGGTCGCGAAGCACGATGAGCTCGGCAGTGCCGTCGTCTACCGGATGGAACAGCACGGGGTCATCGCCATGCCGGTAGTAGATGAGTCGGGCCGGGCTGTCGGTGTCGTCCACCTCCACGATCTGATGCGCGCGGGAGTCGCGTGATTTCAATGCGCGCTGCCTGTCTTGTTTTCACATTGGCTCTCTGGGCGTGCACCACCAAAAAGCAGCCGCCGGTAGGCGCGCATTCGGTTCTTGCCGATTCCGCCGATCAGATTATGTGGGGCGCCCGCTTCAATCTCACGGATAGGGGGCTTCAGCGCGCCGAGCTCTTCGCCGATACCGCTTTCTTTTTCAACGACAACACTCGTGTGGAGCTGGAACACGTCCACACGACTTTCTATACGACGGCGGGTGCGAAGAACGCCGTGCTCACTTCAAAATTCGGCACATATACCAGCCGCACCGGCGGCATGGTTGCACGCAAGGATGTCGTGATCGTTTCCGAGGACGGACGCCGCCTCACTACCCAGCAGCTCACTTACGATCAGACGAGAAACGAGATCTCGAGCGACAGCGCGTTCGTGTTGACCGAGCCGAATCGCCAGCTCGAGGGAATTGGATTCGTCTCCGATCCGAATCTCAACAACGTACGCGTGCTGAAAGGGGCGAGCGGCTTCGCGAATCAAGTGAAGACCGAGAAGGCCGCGTCCGCTCCGCCCGTTCACTGAAGATGATCCGGTGAGAACTATTCTTTTGGCCGTGGCGCTGGCTGCCTCGTCCCTCGGCGCCCAGGACCTGCCGAGGAATTGCGACTTGGTATTCCCCCCCAACGGCTCGACACGGGCGAACCTCGTCAAGCTGCCCAGCGGGAGATACAACACCTACCTTGGTGGCGGCGTTACCGCGAACTGCGCCGGTCAGAATAATCTGCTCACGTCGGACAGTGCCGAGTACAACGAAGACGAAGGACTCCTCTATCTCGTCGGCAACGTCCACTACACCGAGCCGCGCGCGAAGGTGGACGCGAACACGATGACGTACTTCCAGGCGGATGATCATCTTCACGCAGAGGGAAACGTCGTCGGTGTATTTAGCAACGGCAGCACCATGCACGGGCCCGTCGCCGACTACTACCGGAGCACGCCACAGCGGCCGCTCGCCCGTCTCAGCGCTCCCAATCGGCCGAAGCTCGACCTCGTGCAGCCGGACACGACGGGGCGCGGTCGCCCACCGACAAAAGCACAAGTCGACGCCAATCAGATCGTGATGGAAGGCGACAGTCTCGTGTATGCGTCCGGCAACGTTCTGATCACGCGGCCTGATCTTTTGGCCAAGGGAGACTCCGCCTTCCTCGACAATGGCCGCGAGTTCGCGCGATTGATGCGCGAGCCGTCTGTCGAAGGAAAAGGAGAGAGGCCATTCACGCTGACCGGTGGCGTCATCGATTTGTACTCGAAGCAGCGGCAGCTCGAGCGCGTCGTCGCGACGCCAAAGGGGCATGTGCTGTCCAAAGAGCTGGAGCTCGTGAGCGACAGCATCGACCTTCGCATCGCTGCCAACCAGATCCAGCGCGCGGTTGCGTTCGGCGCCGGGCGCGCACACGCCATCTCGCCCGATCGCGAGATGATCGCCGACTCGATAGATGCGATTCTTCCCGGGCAAAGAGTTCGCGAAGTGCACGCGGTGGGGAAGGCCTACGCCAACAGCGTTCCCGACACCGCTACCATTATTTCTGAAGAGCGCGATTGGATGATGGGCGATACGATCGTCGCACTCTTCGATTCCATCCCCGCTGGCGATACCACCACCAAATCGCAGGTGCGGCGTATCCTGGCCACTGGCTCCGCGCGGTCGTTTTACCAAATGCACAGCTCGAATGCGCCAAAGAACAGGCCCGGAGTGAATTACGTTCGCGGCCGCGAGATAACCGCATTTTTTGACGCCGGTAAAGTGAACACAGTTGTGGTGACTGATCAGGCGGCCGGTGTGTACATTGAGCCCGTGTCTGAAAGCGCCAAACCTAAGCCGGTGACTGCACCCGCAAAGCCGAATCGAGCTCCCTCCATCAGTCTTCCGGTGAAGAGGTGACGGACGAAGTCGCGCCCACCGGCGAGCGACCCTTGCCGGTGCTGCCGCCTCGGGTGGCTGCAGTTCTAGGCGGGCTGGCGAAAAGCGATCGCGTCGATGCCCTCGCGTTTCACGCGATCATTCGCGCTGCCGACGACCAGGGGTGCACCAGCGCACACGATGTCGCCGTCGCCTATCGAGACGACTATCTGCGCGCCCTGCGGTCCGAGGGGCGGGACGCAGAGAGAGAGGCCGGCCGCCTCGGTCTCGATGAAGTGAGCGGCTACCTCCTCTCGTCGGTTTTACCCCGCCTCGTCGAAGAAAAGCTTCTGCTCCCTCTCAAGCGTAAACCGGAGTTGGATGAGACCGCCGTCCAGGTACAACCGGACGTGTGGGCGGATATCGCACCTCTCCGCGAACAGGTGGCGGAGGAAGCATACAAAACCGGAGAGTATTCCCGGCAGCAGTTGACGAGACCGTCAGGGGAGCATCGCATTGGCGGCAGTGTGCTCGAGGCTGAGGGACTCACGAAGATGTATCGCCGCCGCCGAGTCGTGAATGACGTTGCGCTCCGCCTTCAGCAGGGTGAGATCGTCGGTTTGCTCGGCCCGAACGGAGCGGGGAAGACGACGACTTTTTACATGATCGTGGGACTAATTCCCCCGATGACGGGCCGCATTCTCCTCGACGGCGAAGACATTACGAATATGCCGATGTTCAAGCGGGCGCGCCGCGGAATCGGCTATCTTTCGCAGGAACCGTCAATCTTCCGCAAGCTTTCGGTGGAGGACAACATTCTGGCCATCCTCGAGACACTTCCGCTCACCGCGGAGGAGCGACAGGAGCGACTCGAGCGTTTACTGGATGAGCTCAACATCAAGCGTCTCAGAAAAAATAAAGCGTATTCACTCTCGGGCGGCGAGCGCCGCCGGCTGGAGATCACGCGGGCGCTGGTCACGGACCCCAAGTTCATGATGCTCGACGAGCCGTTTGCGGGAGTAGATCCGATCGCGGTGCATGACATTCAAACCATCGTCGCCGGACTGCGTCATCGCGGCATCGGCGTTCTCATCAGCGATCACAACGTGGAGCAGACGCTCGACATCGTTGACCGCGCGTACATCATGTTTGACGGACAGGTGAAGGTTGGCGGTACTGTCCGCGATCTCGTCTTTGATGACGTCGTCGCCGACATTTATCTCGGCCCAACGCTTACGTCGAGACTTCGCGAGAGATTCTCCCGCGAGCCAGAAGGAGCAGCAGCGCAGTGAAGCCGGGCCTCAACCAGTCAACCCAGCTCCGTCAGGAGCTGAAGATAAATCCGCGCCTCTACCAGGCGATGGATCTGCTTTATATGCCGCTGCTCGATTTGCAGCAGCATCTCAAGCAGGAGCTTCTCAATAATCCGTTCCTCGACCTCGTAGAGGACGAAGAAGAGGAGGAGCAGGAGCAGGAGCAGGAGACAGAAGCCGAGCCCGAAGCGAAGACCGAAGCCGATGACACGCGCGGCGAGATTGACTGGGAAGAGATTCTTCTCGACGGCTTCGACACCGCCGGCGGCCACCGCGAAGAGCACGAGGAGCGCGAGTACTTCGAGCCCGTCACCGTCGCGTCGCGGGACCTCGGCGACCACCTTCGAGACCAGGTTAGTCTGCTCGAACTAACACCGCGCGAGATGGTGCTGGCGGATGAATTCATCGGCAACGTCAACGAAGACGGTTATCTCGCCTCCACTATGGACGAGATTCTCGCCGCCATCAACGACGTCGTCGAGAAAGCCGCGGAAGACGCAGGCCGCACCGGAAAGCTCCCCCTCTATACGGTTGAAGAAGGGGTGCGCATGCTCACCGTCGTTCAGGGTCTCGATCCCGCTGGCGTCGGCGCGCGCGATCTTAGGGAATGCCTGCTTCTGCAGCTCAAGGAGGCGGGTCTCGAAGACTCCATTCCATTCCGTCTCGTGCGCGACTGTTTCGAGGAGCTGATCAATCACCGTTGGAGCGAAATCTCGAAACGTTTTGGAATCAGCGCGACCGACGTCCAGAAGGCCGCCGACGAGATCGCCAAGCTTGATCCGAAGCCCGGCCTCCAGTTTACGAGCGGAGATGAGAATTACATCATCCCGGATCTCGTCGTTGAAAAAATCTCCGAGAAGTACCACATCTTTCTCAACGACGCGAACTTGCCGCGCCTCAAGCTGAGCCGCGCGTATCAGGAGATCGCACGCGACAAGAAAAAGTTTGACGGAGAAAACAAGGAGTTCATCTCCAACAAGCTGAATTCAGCGAACTGGATGATTCAGGCGATCGAGCAGCGTCGCCAGACGATGCTGAAGGTGATGAACTACATCGTGGAGCGGCAGCGCGAGTTCTTCGAAAAAGGCATTCAGTATCTGAAGCCTCTTACCCTCCGTGAAGTCGCCGAAGTCATCAACATGCACGAGTCCACCGTGAGCCGCGTCACGAACGAGAAATTCGTTCAGACGCCCCGCGGTGTGCTCCCGCTCAAATTCTTTTTTTCTTCCGGTCTCGCCACGGCGGACGGCGAGGACGTGTCCGCACGAGGCATCAAGGCGCAGCTGGAGAAGCTCGTCCAGGACGAAGATCCCAAGCACCCGCTCACCGACCAGGCGATCGTCAACATTCTGCGCGAAAGTGGCGTACAGATCGCCCGCCGAACTGTCGCCAAGTATCGCGATCAGCTGGGCGTGCTGTCCGCTCGCATGAGAAAACGCGTTTGAGTCCGGCTCTTAGCGATTCCCGTTTGACTCTTGCAGACAACGCCGGGGCGTCCGCGGCACGCGTCAGTGTGAGCGTGCTCGTCCCCGCTAAAGACGAAGCCGAAAACCTTCCGCTCTTTATGGAGCAGGCGGATGCCGCGTTCCGCGCTGCAGGCGGAGGCTACGAAGTCGTCGTAGTCGACGACGGCTCGGTGGATGAAACGTGGGCTGTCCTCGGCGATCTCGCTCGGCGGTATCCGTTTCTGCGCGCTGTGCGCCATCCGGCACGACGAGGCATCGCGGACTCACTTCGCACCGGCTTTCTCAACGCGAGCGGGTCGGTGCTCGTTTTTTATCCTGCCGATCTCCAGTACAAGCCGGAAGACATCCCGCGCCTTGTCGCTCCGGTCCTTTCGGGTGAATCCGATATTGTCACTGGTTACAAGCAGGGGAAATACGAGAAGGCGTTCGTTTCCGGCATCTACAACAGCCTCAGCCGCTCGCTGTTCAAGGTTCCAGTTCGCGATCTAAATTCCGTCAAGGCATACCGCCGTGAAGTAATGGAATCGCTCCCCATGCGACCCGATTGGCACCGTTACCTCGTTGTTATGGCAGCGGCCCAGGGCTTCACCGTTTCAGAAGTTCCAGTTCCGCTATATCCGCGAAATGCGGGAACGTCAAAGTTCGGCATCGGGCGGATTCCTGTCGGTGTGCTCGATATGCTTGCGGTGTGGTTCGAGCTGCGATTCGCGCGTAAGCCGCTTCTTCTTTTTGGAATGATGGGCGCGACGCTATTCCTCATCGGTATCGTCGTAGGAATTGTCGCCATTCTTTGGCGCGTCATCGGCGGCGTTGGCTTCCGGCCGCTGCTCAACCTCATTGAGACCTGCCTCACCGTCGGCAGCATCTTCTTCGCCACCGGGCTCACCGGCGAGCTCATCGCGGCGCAGCGTGCGGAGCTCAGTGAGCTGCGGCGGCGGGTCGAGGATCTTTCACAAAACCGCGAGACTCTCAGGCCCGGCGAATGAACGTACTATTTCTCACTCACAATTTTCCGCGCTCGTCAGGCGACGCGGCCGGCTCGTTCGTTCTTCGCCTCGCTCTCGCGCTGCGTGCTGAGGACGTTCACGTTCACGTCGTTGCGCCGGCCGCCGCTGGACTGCCGCAGCAGGACGAGATCGAAGGCATTCCCGTCGAGAGATTTCGCTACGCGCCGCGCCGCTTCGAGAAGCTCGCTTATACCGGCACAATGGCAACCGACGTCGCATCATCGTGGAGCGCGCGGCTCGCGCTCGTAGGATTTCTCGGAGCCGATTTCCTGCAGGCGGTGAGAGCGCGGCGGACAGTCGAGCCCGACGTCATCCACGCGCACTGGTGGTTTCCGAGCGGAGTTGTCGGCACTTGGCTTGGAGGCTTATCACACGTTCCGCTCCTCACTACGATGCACGGCACCGATGTCCGACTCGCGCGCACGGTAGGGGTTGCCAGGCCGCTTTTCCGTCACGTCATTCAGCACTCGGCGGCGGTAACCACGGTGTCGAAGTGGCTCGGCGAGGAAGTGCAGAAGCTGAACAGCTCTGCCCACCCCATCGTCGCGCCAATGCCGGTGGCGACAAATCTGTTTGCGCCGAAAGGCGAGAGAGAGAAGGGGAGATTGCTCTTCGTCGGGCGGCTCAACAATCAGAAAGGGCTCGAGCATTTAATCCACGCGTTCGCCGACATGAAGAACGCTTCGGCCCTCGACGTCGTCGGTGACGGTCCTGCGCGCGATACCCTTCAGGCGCTCGCCGCCGAGCTGGGGGTAAGCGGCCGCATTCGGTGGCATGGCCAGCTCAAGCAAACCGAGCTCGCCGCGTTTTATCAGAAAGCCTCTGCGCTTGTCGTTCCCTCTGCCAAGGAGGGTCTCGGGATGGTGGCGATAGAAGCGCTCCTCTGTGAAACGCCTGTCGTCGCGTTCGATTCGGGCGGACTGCGCGACATCGTGCAGCACGACAGAACCGGAGTAATGGTGCCTCCGGGTGATCGGAAAGCGTTGGCCTCCGCGGTGGATGGAGTCTTCGCGAATGAGGCGCGTGCGCGCGACCTTGGAAAAGCAGGCCGCCTTTACGCGCTCGCGACCTTCGCGCCCGAATCGGCGGCGCGTAAATACGCCGACATCTACCGTCAGCTTGCCAAGGGTAAGCCGGCGTAGCGTTTTCAGGGCGGCGCAGTGGGTTTTCGCCGCTCTCGTAATCATCTTCGCCAGCCGCACTCTCCTCAAGCAGTGGGGATTGGCCTCCGCGCGCCTCGTTCACGTGCGAATCGATTGGGGTCGCATCGCTCTCGCGTCGGTGCTCATCATGGTCACCTACGCAATCCTGATAGAAGCGTGGCGCCAAATTCTGCGAGCGTGGGGTGGCAGGCTCACTCGCTTGGAAGCCGCGCGTATCTGGTGCCTATCGAATCTCGGCAAGTACGTGCCGGGCAACGTATGGTCTCTGACCGCGATGGGAGTCATGTCGAGAGAGCGCGGCATGTCGGCGGTCGCGGCGACAGGCTCATCAATCATCATGCAGCTGCTCACGCTTGCCATAGGACTCGGAGTAGTTCTCGTGACGGGCGCGAAGCTCGTCGGGAATCCGGTCGCCCTCGGCATTCTGCTTGTCGTTCTTCTCGCGCTCATCGCCGCCGCTCCGAGGATTCTGCCGGCCGTAACGCGTGTCATCGGCTCCTTTACCGGGTGGACGATTCCGGAGCCTGCGATACCCGCGAAGATCGTGTGGGGCGCGACGCTTGCCGGGGGAGTCACGTGGATTCTATATGGCGTTGCATTCCAGCTTTTCACCACCGGGCTGCTCGGTGCAGCGTCTGGCGCTACAATGTCGTACATCGCAGTTTACACAGCCGCGTACATTCTTGGCTTCATTTCGCCAATCGCGCCCGCCGGATTGGGCGTGCGGGAAGTCGCTTTGGCAGCGGGGATGACGCAGTTCGGGTTGGCCACTAAGGGGGATGCTGCACTCGTAGCGATCGGAGCGCGGCTCTGGCTCACTCTGCTCGAGCTGATCCCGAGTGCGGGTTTCGTGCTCGCGGCAACACTTCAGCGGCGCTCTACGTCTAATGAGGGATAATGGCGCGCAACAAGAAAGTGCACAACGAACCGAATCAGACATCGAACGCGGCGCTTCCGGCGCCGCGATTTGCTTTCGCGTGGGCGTCGGCGGTTTATGCGCTCTGCACACTTTCGCTCGCGTATCCCGCGCTCAGCGGCAA
>JACDDT010000139.1 GCA_013816855.1 Gemmatimonadaceae bacterium | reverse complement strand
CGCCGCTCGCCGGCGCAGCATCGTCATCCCCTCCTCGAATCCGGTCCAACACCCTGTCCAGGATCAGCATCGTGGCGATGCCGAGTGTAAATCCGATCACCACATCCTTTACGAGAGCGCGCCGTTGAATCTCGGGCAGGAGCTCGACCGCAACGACCGAAAAAACGACTCCGGCGGCGAGGTGGAGGACGTGTCCTCGGATTCGCCTGATACTCGGCAGAAATGCCCCAGCCGCAGCCCCGACGATCGTGAATACAACCGGAACGAGGGAGTAGAGAAGCGTGGTGCGCAGGATCGGATTCACCCGATTATTGCTCCGGAGATCGCGGTTGCTGTCATCACGTCATGAAGCGCAACAATCCTGCCCGCAACATGTCGCTGCCGGCTTCGTCGCCCTCACGAACGCGCCCATGAACTTTCCATCGATCTGTGACGCGAATTCTTTCCCGTCGAGTCCGCTGCCGGCGAGGAACGCCGCCGCATCCTCGGCGCGGTAAACGCGCGTCGGCTCGATGCTCGGGTTTCGGAAGCCCACTTCCTTAAGCATCGATAGAAAATCCCGCTCTTCGAGCGCGCCCGCAACGCAGCCGATCCACAGCTCCACGTTTTTCTTTACGGCTTCCGGCACGTCGCCGCGAACGACCACGTCCGAAACGGCGAATCTCCCTCCGGGCTTGAGTACACGGAACGCTTCGCTCAACACGGTGCGCTTGTCTCCGGAGAGGTTGATGACACAGTTGGAAATGATCACGTCAATCGAATTGTCGGGGAGGGGAATCTTCTCGATCTCTCCTTTCAGGAATTCGACGTTCGAGGCGCCTGCGCGTTCCTTGTTTGCATTGGCGAGTGCGAGCATCTCGTCCGTCATGTCGAGGCCAAAAACTGTTCCCGATGGGCCAACGCGCTTCGCCGAGAGCAACACGTCGATGCCGCCGCCCGATCCGAGATCGAGCACGGTTTCCCCTGCGTTCAGCTCCGCCAGTGCCGTCGGATTCCCGCATCCGAGCGAGGCGAGCAGTGCTTCGGCTGGAATCCCTGCCGCCTGTTTTTCGTCATAAAGATCGGAAGTGATCGGATCCCACGCTTCGGTCGTTGCGCCGCAGCACGCGCTCGACCCTGTTGAGCACGACGCGGTGTTGCCGCCCATCACACGCGTCGCTGCCTCTCCGTACTTCTTCGAGACATTGGAGCGGAGGTCCGTCAGCATTTCATCAACAGGTCCTTTCATGTTATCCCCCAACAAAAAAAGTTGATGTATCGATTAAAAAAAAGAGATCAGCAGCAGCCTTCGGCCTTTTTCAGATGCGGGACTACCTGCGGCTCCAACCCCGTGAGCAGGCGGTGCGCTTCTGCGAAAGCGTGATCGTTCAGCTCGTAGTGCACCCAGCGGCCTTGCTTCCGATCCGTTACCAGGCCGGCGTCCTTCAACACCTTGAGATGGAAGGAGAGGCGTGACTGTGCAGCGTCGAGGGCGCTAGTGAGATCACACACGCACTTCTCACCCCTCCGCAAAATGTGAATCAGCTCGATGCGCGTCTCGTCCGAGAGTGCGTGGAAGATCTCGGCGGTACGCGTGGCCACTGAAGCGTGGGTCGGAGTCATGACCACAACATATCAAAAAATCTTGGTGAGTCAACCCGGTGCCGTACAATCGGGGCGTATTAGCCCCCATTTTAGGTGCTCCACCGGTTAGATTCAGAGCAGACCTCCCAATCCGGACCCCCGAGTGACCAAAAGTTTCGAGTTCGTTGATGCCGGCCGCACGTTCAAGTGCTCGCTGGAAGCCCAGGAAAAGACCCCGAGCGAAAAGTGGTGGTGGTTTACTGTTTCCACCGACTCGCGCACCCGCTACGCTCCGTTTCGCGCCGAAGCCAAGGACAACGAGACGAACGTCAAAAAGCGGATCGTCGCCTACTATGACAACATGCTCGCCGCGCGCGCAGCGCCGCCCACTCCGCGTTGGAACGGAAAGCCGAAGCCCGTAGAGGTTGCCGGTGCGCCTGCGGGTGCTGCTCCCGCCGCGGCTCCTGCCGTGAAGGAAAAAGCGAGCGCGTAGGTACGCGCCGCCGGCAGACCTCGGCTAACGGGGTCTGCCAAAGATCCGGCTTCTCGCCGGACCTTTTTTTACGAGATCTTCCGGACCGAGCTCTTTTCCCCGCGTCCACACGAAATCCATTTCCGCGTTGAGCGCAGCGAGCGCGAACCGCGATTCGCGAATCAGAACGCTGCTCGCGTACAACAGCAGCGCTCCGCCGAGCAAGCCGAGCACGATCGGGACGACGGCGAAGATCGCCCCCGTGACCGCGACGATTCCAATCGCCACGCTCGTCCCGATGAAAACTCCGAGCGCTCCATAGAGTCTTGAGAGGGCGCGTTGAAGCAGGCGCGAGCGGGTCGTCACGAAGTCGAGCTGGGTAAAGAGCATCCGTCGCTCGGATTCCCGCTCCTCTGTTACCTCGGAAAGCTTGGCGATCTCCGCGAGCTCCACAGCGATCTCCCTCGCGCGGCTCACTGCACGGTTGAGTCTCTCTGAAGTCGCGAGAATCAGCGATCCGCACGCCGAGATGAGGACGGCGGGGGTAATCATCGCCGCCAGTACGGATTGTGGATCGCTCGACAGAGCCATGGTCACGGATTGAAGACTTGCTGCGCTTGCACTAAGCTACTTCTTGAGTACGAACGCCGCATTGGCGTCCGATGCCGAATCTGCCGAGGTGCATCATGAAAATCGCTTCGCGTTCCGCCGCCGCGCTTGTCTCTCTCCTGTTCGCGTTCCCTCTCGCCGCAAAGCCTTCCGGCTTCCGCTTCTGGAGCCCCGACGTTCAGGGTCCGAAGCTGG
>JACDDT010000053.1 GCA_013816855.1 Gemmatimonadaceae bacterium | reverse complement strand
AGGTGACGCACCGCATTCTCGCATTTCTTCTGTTCGGACATCTGCTGGGGATGATGATCGCAGCTAAGAAGCGTGAGCCCGGATCCGATGTCGCACGCATGGCGACAATCGCGTTCGCTCTCGTAACTACTCAGCTGCTAGTAGGCGCGGCCCTCGTTGAGATGCGCCTCCCGATGGGACTTCGCTCGTTTCACCAGGCGATGGGCACCATTGTATGGATTGCGATCGCCACCACACATGCCCTCGCCCGGCCGCGCGGCCCGCGTGTGTCGCTCATCGCTGAAGCGCGCAGGCAAGAGGCATCGGTCACGGCATGACATCGCAAGCAGTCGACGTGAAAACGCCGTCGCTTCTCGCCGACTTTATCACCCTGACGAAGCCGCGCATCATTTCGCTGCTTCTCGTCACCACCATCGCGCCGATGTACGTGGCTGGCAGGCCTAGCTTCGCGCTCGCAATGATCATGCTGATCGGCGGATATATGATCGCCGGCGGTGCGAACGCCGTGAACATGTATCTCGACAGCGACATCGACACGGTGATGGCACGCACGCGCCTGCGCCCGATTCCGAGCGGGAGGATGAGCCCGAAAGCCGTTCTCGCATTCGGCATTGCCCTCGCGACGGCGGCAACCTTTCTTTTTGCGTGGGCCGCGAACGTTCTCGCTGCCACACTCGCGCTGGCAGGATTTTATTTCTACGTATTCATCTATACGCGCTGGCTGAAGCGCACCACTCCGCAGAACATTGTCATCGGCGGAGCGGCTGGCGCCTTTCCGCCGCTCGTCGGATACACTGCTGTGACGGGCCGGATCGATCTCCTCGCTGTGTATCTCTTCCTCATCATTTTCTTCTGGACTCCGCCACACTTCTGGGCGCTCGCGCTTCTCAAGCAGCGCGATTACGAGAAGGCGCACATCCCGATGGCGCCGCTCGTTTGGGGAGAGCGCGAGACAATGAACCAGATGGTGTGGTACACCATCGTTCTTATCGCGCTCACTTTGCTGCCCGTCGCGTTTCGCGCGCTCGGGGGCGTTTATGCAGTGAGCGCTGGCGTGCTCGACCTCCTCCTGCTCGCAGGAGTCTTGCGGGTGAGAAACGCGAAGGAATGGACCGCGCCTGCCTGGCGCGTTTACAAGTTCTCCCTCCTCTACCTTGCTCTGCTCTTCGCGGCGATGGTTGTTGACCGGCAGCTGTACCTCGCAGTCAACACACTCGGCTGACCGGAACCGATAGTGGCTGAAGCGCCGCGGCGCGGTCTCGCTTCGCCGGGTCCGCTCCGGGATCTCGTTCCCCGCGTTCGTCCGCACGCTCGCTCGCTGGCGCTTGCGCTCATCTGCCTGCTCGCGAGCGCGGCGATCGCGCTCGCATTCCCCCAGATCGTTCGCCACCTGCTCGACGCTGCATTCATCGGTGGAGATTCCTCACTGCTAAATCGCATTGCAGTGTCGTTGCTTCTCCTGTTCGCGGTGCAGGGTTTTCTCAACTTCGTCCAGGTCTATCTCCTCACTGCAACTGCCGAGCGAGTCATCGCGCGAATACGGGAAGATCTGTTCTCACACCTCGTTCATCTCTCTCCGGGGTTTTTTACGGAACGAAGAACCGGAGAGCTGACGAGCCGGCTGTCGAATGACACCACGGTGCTGCAAGCGGTGCTCAGCTACAACCTCTCGGAGTTTGCACGGCAGACACTTTTTCTGATCGGCGGAGTGGTACTTCTCACCCTCACACATCCGCGCCTGACCGCCACGACGCTCGCTGTCGTTCCGATAGTCGTTGGCGCTGCGTTCGTGTTCGGGCGTGCATTACGCCGGGCGAGCACGGGCGTGCAGGACCGCATTGCGGAGGCGACGGGAACCGCCGAGGAGGCGTTCGCGCAGATACGCACCGTGCAGAGCTTCAACGGCGAAGCGGAGGAGACAAGGCGCTACCACTCGCACCTAAGCACCGTCGTCACCGCGGCGATCGAGCGCGCACGCGTTCGCGCAACATTCTTCGGCGTAATCACTTTCTGCGGCTTTGGGGGCGTGGTCGCGGTGCTGTGGCAAGGTGGAAGACTGGTACTCGAGGGCGCGCTTACCGCGGGCGCACTCGTGTCCTTTCTATTGTATGCGCTGTTCGTTGCGGGGGCCGTCGGCTCGTTGGCGTCACTCTTTGGCGCATATCAAGAAGCAGTCGGCGCGGCGTCTCGCGTCTTCGACCTCCTCGGCACGATGCCGACAGTTGCAGACCCCGATCAGCCCAAGGCGCTGGCTCCGCGGCCGCGGGGCGACGTCGCTCTTGAGAATGTTTCGTTCTCCTACGGCGAGCAGCTGCCTGAAGTGCTGCACGAGGTTTCGCTGCGCATTGCGCCGGGGGAAGTGGTCGCGCTGGTAGGGCCAAGCGGCGCGGGCAAGACGACGGTCGCATCACTGCTGCCGAGATTCTGGGATGTGTTGGGCGGACGCGTGACGTTCGACGGCATCGATGTGCGTGACCTAGCGCTTTCGGACCTGCGGCGCGCGATCGGTATCGTGCCGCAGGAGCCGACGCTGTTCAGCGGATCTATCCGCGAAAACATTGCTTACGCAGGAATCGCTTCCGATGGCTCGCGTCCGTCGGAGGACGCGATTCGCGCTGCCGCTTCGGCGGCGCACGCCGAGGAATTCATTTCGCGGCTGCCACAGGGGTACGATACACCGGTTGGCGAGAGGGGGATCAAGCTCTCGGGCGGACAGCGGCAGCGGCTCGCCATCGCTCGCGTATTTCTAAAAAATCCTGCGCTCGTGCTGCTGGACGAGGCGACGTCGAGTCTCGACAACGAGAGCGAGAGGCTGATCGAGGAAGCGATGGGGGAGCTTCTTCGAGGACGTTCGACGCTCATCATCGCGCACCGACTTGGAACTGTCCTGCGTGCGGACCGCATCGTAGTGATCGATCGCGGGCGAATCGTGGAGGAAGGTCGCCATGATGACTTGGTTCGCGCAGATGGAGTGTACGCGAGGCTGTACAGGGGCCAATTCAGAACTGCGACCGTAGGACTGCAACTTCCTGAACTGCGGACCTAGGACTACAAGCCTCCAGCCGACAGCACACAAGCTGTCAGCTGCTAGCCGAGCTCAAGAATTAGTTCGTGGGTGGCGTCGGGTGCTGTCCCGCGGAATCCGGCGCCGTAGAATCGGTTGGCGCGGAGTCAGCACCCGCCGAGGGCTGAGGCGCGGAGAAGCCTGAACCAGGAATGGGACGCGCGGAGCGCCGCGGCGAGCTCCTATCCGCGCTTTCCGGAATGAGGTTAAGGGCGAGAGACGCAACCTGCCCCGCGACGACGGTGACACTATCGTTTGCAATTCCTAACATGGGATGCCACGCGCGCACGTGATACTTACCTGGCGGAACGCCGTCGAGCGTGAAGGCACCTGCCGGGCTTGTCATCGCAAAATACGGATGGTCGAGCACAGCGAGCCACGCATGCGACGAGGGGTGTAAATCGCAAATGACCTCGATCTCGGCCGGTGTGGTGAACGTGCGGTCGAAAGGAATGACTTCGCCGTCGTCGTTGAATGGAGCGAGCGCGAGCGTCTTGCCGCTCGCGACATCAATGAAACGATCCAAGTGCACAACCCGGTCTTCAGTGGTGACGTTGAGAGTGCTATTGGTGAGAATGACCTGCAGTTGGGGGTCGAGCATGCAGTGAACGTTGCTGAGCTCGAACCGGCGGACACCCGGCAACGGCTTCCCGCTCCGGATGTCGGTGAGCCAAACGAGCACGCCACCCATTTTGGATCCGGTGTGAGCGACCGCGCTCACCAGCGAGTTTCCGCACGAGGGGTCGGTGTTCTGAGATTCAAACGAGGCGGGAATTGCTCCCGCAAAATCGACCGTTCCGCTAATCGTGGCGGGCGCGTCGACGGCGATGGTTTTGTACGGTTGAGAGGGCGCGATGATCAGCGCGGGACGCGGGGGGTCCGCGGCAACTGTGTCGTTCACCTGCGATGGCGCGCTGTCGCCTCTGCTGCAGGCGGAGAAAAATGAAATCGCAACCAGGGCCGCGATCGAAGACTTGACGAATATCCTGCGCATCAAATTCCGGGTAAATGTACAGCGCTCTCAAGGGCAAGCGATGTGCCGCCCACGCCTGATGCACGTGAGGTCCGAAATTCAACTCCTCGATGGCCCACTGATTCAACTACTAATCCCGTTTGCACTTAGCTTGTTGGCGGGATTTCTGTATCGCTGCCAGGTGTCGCTTCGGTGGGGGCGTTAACCGACTCTCAAGTCTTTGCGTGACGCCACCGCCTCCCGCTGAACAGCGATTTCCGGTTGGTGATAGACCAACAGAACCGTTTGCGGATTTTTCCAACCATCCAGGTAAACGAGATCGCGGAGCTTGGTGCTCTTAGTTCGACGCCAACTTCCGGCGGGCCGAATGGAAGCCCCTCCCGGGAACGTGTTCAAGTTTTCGGGACGCTCCTCACGATCCCTGCACTGGCCCCATTCCCCCGATCAGCGTTGAGGGAGCAAAATCCCCCCAGGCCCGACACTCAGAATGACAAAGTCGTCGCGGCGGTTCTGCTGCCAGCACGCTTCGTCATGACCGGTGCAGATAGGATGCTCCTCTCCATGACTCACGATAGCGAGATGTAGCGCGGAAACACCCTTTGCGACCAGCCACGCCTTTGCAGAAGCGGCGCGTCTTTGTCCGAGCGCAAGGTTGTATTCATCTGAGCCTCGCTCGTCGGTGTTGCCCTCGATGCGGATCTGCATTGATGGATTGCCGCGGAGCCACGGGACTTTTCTTTCGAGAATTGCCTGCGCGTCGGGTCGGATGGCGGCCTGATCGAAGTCGAAGTAGATCGGTGCGGTGATCGCGGCAGTATCGATGCTCGGCGGCGGCGTTACGGCAATGGGCGTTGGGGGCGGCGGCGTCACTGGCGACGGTACCGGCGCCTCTACAAATACTGGTGGCGGAGGCGGAGGCGCAGGCATAGCCGGGACTGCTCGACGTCTGCCTCCAACGAATAGGCTCACCCCGATCCGACCGATCAGGTTGAGATTCTTGGTAGACGGCGTGTAATCGGCGATTCCGTCTCCCCTCAAAGCGACGGCATCGCTCATTTTGAATCGCACACCAGCCAGTCCGCTTGCGCCCCAAGCGTTCTCGTCCGAGTACTGCGTGTAGACCGGGCCGACTCCAAGCAGTGCCGAAACCCGGGATTGCTGTGGCACGAAGTTGTAGTTCAGGCGCACGCTTGCGGTTGTGTACCGCATCGTGCCTCCGATGACAGCGCGCGTCGGACGTGAAAACTGCGCGTCGACTTCCGGCTCCCAGCGGTCAGTCACAAAGTACCCTACCCTGGCGCCTGCGCCCCAGACGTCCGTCGGCCTGTCGCAAGGGCACCCGGCGTTCTTGTCAAAGTGGGTGTACTGAGCAAACACTCCAATCTCAGCTGCACCCTGCCGCTCCGGGGGCAATTTCTCCTGAGCCGAGCCGGCTGCAGCTGTGATCGAGATTGCGATTGTGGCGGCGGCAAGAATCTTCTTAAGCATTTTTTGTGTCCTTGAAGTTCGGTTGTCCGCTGCCACTTATGGAATGACGGTTATGAGCGAGGTCGACGTCTTGCCATCGATTGTAGCCGTTATCGTCGCAGTGCCGGGAAGAAGGCCGACTACCGTCCCATCGGCCGCGACCGTTGCGACGAGGAGATTGCTAGACGTGAACGTGACCGTCCGGCCAGTGAGGATGTTCCCTGCCTGATCGGTTACGGTTGCGACGAGTGTCGTCGTCGCCCCGGCCTTCACCGTCGCGGTTGCCGGAGAGAGCGCAACTGTAGCGACGGCCGCCAGGCAGATGTTCGCCTGCGCAGTGGTGGTCTGACCTTCCGAAGTAGCCGTAATCGTCGCCAGCCCGGCGACCACTCCGGTTACAAGTCCACTCGCATTCACTTTCGCGATAGCCGGCGCGCTCGATGTGAAGGTCACGTTGCGGCCCGTCAGGATATTCCCGGAGGCGTCGCGAACGACGGCTGTCAGCTGCTGTGATTGCCCGACGCACGGGGTCACGGTGGAAGGAGTCAGAGAGATGGAAGCGACCGGAGCCGGCACTACCGTGATCGCGCTTGTCGAAGTTTTTCCGTCGCTGACGGCGGTGATGGTTGCCGTGCCCGCGGCGACGCCCGTCACCTTTCCGGCTGCGTCAACTGTTGCGACCGAGGTGTTGCTCGATGTGAAAGTAACCGGCCTGCCGGTGATGATGTTGCCCGCATTGTCGATCAACGTCGCGACGAGCTGGACGTTGGCTCCGACACCAACCGTCGCGGTTGCCGGAGCGAGCGCAACTGTAGCGACGACCGCGAGGCAGATGTTCGCCTGCGCAGTGGTGGTTTTGCCTTCCGAAGTCGCCGTAATCGTCGCCAGACCTGCCGTCACTCCGGTTACAAGTCCACTCGCATTCACTGTCGCGACAGCCGGCGCGCTTGATGTGAAGGTCACGTTGCGGCCGGTCAGGATATTCCCGGAGGCGTCGCGAACCACTGCTGTCAGCTGCTGTGATTGCCCGACGCACGGGGTGACCGACGACGGAGTGAGGCCGATGGAAGCGACGGGCGTCGTTACCACCGTGATCGCGCTCGTCGACGTTTTTCCGTCGCTGACGGCGGTTATCGTTGCCGTGCCGGCGGCGACGCCCGTCACGTTCCCGGCTGCGTCAACTGTTGCTACCGAGGTGTTGCTCGATGTGAAAGTAACCGGCCTGCCGGCGATGATGTTGCCGGCATCGTCCCGCAGCGTCGCAACGAGCTGCGTACTGACTCCGACACCCAGCGTGGCGCTAGCAGGTGCAAGGATGAGCGAAGCCGATGCAGCCAGACAGATCGTGGCGGTGGCGGTGGTGCTTTTGCCTTCCGAGGTGGCGGTGATATCGACTACGCCCGCAGCAATGCCGGTGAGAAGCCCGCCTGCGGTAACGGTCGCTACCAGATTGTTGTTGGACGTGAACGTCACATTCCGTCCAGTGAGAATGTTCCCCGATGCATCCTTAACAACGGCCGAAAGCTGGGTCGATTTTCCAACGCAGACCGCCGGGTTTGGCAGTGTGAGCGTAACCGTGGAAACGGGGGTCCCCGCGACCGTTATCGTAGCGGGTATGGTTATGCTCATACCTCCGCCCGCGATCGTGATCGTCGCAGTGCCGGAAGCGTTGCCCGTCACTACTCCCGTCGCCGAAACGCTGGCGATAGTCGGATCACTCGATGTGAACGTTACGGCTGCTCCGGCGATGGGATTGCCCGCCGCGTCGCGAACCGCCGGGGTCAGTTGAACGGTGGCTCCAACTCCGACCGTGACCCCGGTCGGGCTGACCGAGATCGACCCGCTTCCCGAGCCTGTCACGGTGACGGAAGCCGTGCCGCTTTTCCCTTCACTGGTCGCGGTAATGGTGACTGTACCGGCGGATACGCCCTGAACCTGAGTGGTGTTGCCGCCATTGTTGGTCACGGTCGCTATGGCGTTGTTGCTCGACTGCCAGACGACGAACCGATTCGGTAGAATGGTACCCGCTGCGTCTCTTATTGTAGCGGTCAGCGTTTCGATGACACCTACACCGATGGTCGATGCCGGCGGGGTGACAACGATCGTCGCCGCCGGTAGGGATGAAACGGTCAATGTTGCCGTCGCCGTCAGGCCGTCGGCACTGGCTGCCTGGATCGTGACGATTCCCGGTGCCACGCCCGTTGCCACGCCCGTGCTCGGATTGATCGTTGCTATCGCGGGATTGCCTGAGCTGAAGGTGATCGTACCGCTGACAACCTTCCCGGTAGCATCGCGGAGAGTTGCGGTATAGGGCACCGTCGCTCCAACGGCCACTCCCGCGTTCTGTGGGGACAAGGTAAGCGTTTTGCCTGAAACCACGACAACAGGGATGGTCTTCGGAACGTTGTTCAGGGTTGCGGTAATGATCGCCGTGCCGGGCGATACAGCGGTGACCATTCCTTTCTGGTCTACCGTGGCTATCGAGGGGCTATTGGAACTGAAGCTCTGCCTGCAGACGATCGTCATCGGAGTTCCAGCGGCGTTGAGTGGAACCGCGAAAAGCTGGACCGTTTGACCGACGACGAGATTTGGTTGCGTCTCGAGACTGAACCGGACGGAGAAGACATCACCAGTCGGGCCGGTGGCGTCGTTGCAGGAGACTGCGAAGAGCATCCCGAAAAGGAGAGCGGCGAAGTACGCGGGGCGGTTTCGTATCCCTCTCGCGCGCGGGGACAGCGCTTGAACGATCCGGCCACTCATGAAGCTGCTCATAACTCTTCCTCACCTGATGCATGTGAACTGTCTTGACGTCAACCGACGTGTCAGCCGTGACTCGTCGCGCGTCTCACGAACACAAACAACTGTGAGGTAGAAACCCTAGTTACGATTTTGTCACCAATTCGTTAGAAACTCGAAATAAAATTTCTAACCAGATTCTCACCCGATAACTAATTCTTTCGGCGTACTTCCTCGGCGGGACATCCTCCACTCCTCCGCGAATTCGTAGGCTTTCGCCGTGATTGCACCTTACGCGGTCATGACCGTGGTGGGATTCGAAGTTCGGTTGTCGCTCCTCCCGTTCTCTAACGAACCTGCAGGGCAAACTCCCCTACGAGGTTAACCCCTATCCCCTCGGATCGAGGCCGCTCCACGGGCTGTGGGATCGCAACTGCGATTTGGAGGCGTTGGCGGCACTAGGTGTCAGTTGGATGCAGACACCATCGGAGATCGGAGCACGGGATATTTCGCAGCCCGTCATAGGTAAACGAGGACTTCTTGTCCGAATCCCTGCGTGTATGTTCGTGCCTAATTAACGCGCGGTTTTTGTCAAAGCGACACCCGGAACCTTGTCGCCCCAGGACACGTTTGCATAGACGGCTTTGCCCCCTATGTACGTGCCGACTACGGTCGTCTTCATGATGTCCGTTTCGGGAACCCGCATGATGTCCTGACTTAAAATCACGAAATCCGCGTATTTTCCCGCTGCCAGAGAGCCCATCGTCTTCTCCTGAAAGGCTGCGTATGCGGGCCAGATAGTCATCGACTTGAGTGCTTCTCCACGCGTCATTTTCTGATCGGCATACCATCCGCCGGCAGGCGAATTGTCAGGACTCTGGCGGGTGATCGCTGAATGGAACGTGATGAACGGATTCACGCGCTCGACCGGCGCATCTGTTCCGTTCGGGATAATCACTCCCGTTTCCAGCAATGATCTCCAGGCGTACGCGCCCTTCACGCGCTCCGGCCCGAGGCGACGCTCGACCCACCCCATATCACTCGTTTGGTGGCTCGACTGCATCGAGGGAATGGCGCCAAGCTTCGCGAAGCGCGGAATGTCCGAAGGGCTCAACGTCTGCGCGTGCTCAATTCTGAAGCGATGATCAGCGCGCGGGAATTTTCGGAGCGCGGCATCGAACGCGTCGAGAACGATCCGGTTTCCGCGATCTCCGATGGCGTGGACATTCACCTGAAATCCGTTCTTTAGCGCCATCCCGGCGGTGCCCTCGATGTGCTCCGGCGTCGAGACGAGAAGTCCGGTGTTGCCCTGATCGTCGGAGTAAGGAGCGAGCAGCGCCGCTCCGCGCGAGCCCATTGCTCCATCGGCGTAGAGCTTGATCGCGCGAACCCACAAGTGTCCGTTGTACAGTGCGCTCTGCGGACCTCGGCGAATAAACGGATTCGTGCTCTTCGCCCAGCTCGCTGCGTCGCTTACATCAGGATCGCTGAGCATCACGTAGCTGCGGATGGTGAGCTCGTTGGCCCGTGCGAGCTCTTCATATATGCCAGTCACCTTTTGGCCTTCGCCCGCATCATGCGCGCTGGTGAGGCCCCAGCTGTTGAGATTTGCGACTGCCGCAACCAGCGCTTTCTTCAGCTCCTCGTGTGAAGACGGAGGAACTGCACGGTCGACGAGGTCCTTGGCGTTGTCGACGAAAACGCCGGTGGGATTGCCAGACGCGTCGCGCACGATGCGGCCGCCAACGGGATCCTTGGTTTTCGCGGTAACTCCGGCGAGCGACATCGCCTTCTCGTTCGCGAGCAGTGCATGTCCGTCAATCCGCGTCAGCACGACTGGATTGTTTGGAAGCGCGCGCGAAAGCGCGTCGTGAGTCGGAAATTCGCGTGACGGGAAAAGATTCTGATCCCATCCCCGCCCCAGAATCCATTCGCCGGGTTTCATCTCCTTAGAGCGCGCTACCACACGGGCTACCACTTCCTCGTACGTCTTCACGCCCACCAAATCGACTCGGCGAAGTGCCTGGCCGACGCCGAGCACGTGGATGTGCGCATCCGCGAATCCCGGAAGCACCGTGAATCCAGCGAGGTCTATGATCTTCGTCGCTTTGCCGCCGAACGTCGCGGCTTCGGCGTCCGAGCCGACGAATACGACGCGATCTCCGCGCACGACGAGCGCGGTCCCAAACGGCTTCGCATCGTCGACGGTGTAGATGCGGCCGTGGTGAAGGATCAGGTCAGCTGACTGCGCGGAAGCGATAGCCGGTGCGATAGCAGCGGCGACCAAGTAGGTTCTCAAGAGATGTCTCATATGAGAGGATTCTGCTCCCGCGCGCGAGCGCGCACAAGGCTGGCAGCGGTGAGCCCGGCGGCCGTGCTGTGTTTGATGCTTGCCGGCACGGTGGATTGCTTTCGCTTCCCCGCCGCTCCACGTGCGGCAGTCAGCTATTGGGGCTTCGCCGTCCCGTGGGATTCGAGAAGCGCCACAACAATCGCAGCGCACTCCGACCAACTCGCGGTGCTCGTCTCCGGTTGGATCGCCTTCGACACCGTTACGTTCCGGCCGATCTCACTGTATCCGGATACGACGATGTCCGATGCGGCGTCGCGGTTTGCGCTAGTCACGACGTATCAAGGCGACCGCTTTCACCCCGACATTCTGCGTGGCCTCGCGAGCGATCCGCGCATTCTCGGTTCTGCAGCGAGCGCAGTGGGCGCACTGGTCGAGAGCGGAAAGTACAGCGGGGTCGTGCTCGACTTCGAAGGCCTGACTTCCCGCGATCTCAACGTCCTTCTCGCGGCTACAAAAGCATTTGCAGATTCCGCCCGCGCGCACGGAGCTTCGACGGTCGTCGCGGCGGTGCCGGCCGCGGACACGGCCGCGTACCCGAGCGCTCTCCTTCTCTCCTCGGTCAGCTTTCTCATGCCGATGCTGTACGACGAGCACTGGAGCGGCTCCGCGCCCGGCCCGATTGCGGATCCTGACTGGGCGCTCAGATATCTTCGTGCCCGCGTCGCCGAAGTCGGCGCGACGAAGATCGTCGCCGCATTTCCGATCTATGGATATCGCTGGCGCACGAGCGCACCCACCGAAATTGTCAGCTACTCCGACGCCGCTCGGCTTGCGGAAACGACAAACACTCCGCTATCGCGCGACCCCGCAACGGGAACATTGCACGCGATCTCGCCCCAGGGTTGGGACATGTGGGTGAGTGATGCTGCGCTGCTTGACACTCTCGTGATGCGCTCGCGCCGGATCGGTGTCCGCAACTTCGCTCTCTGGCGGCTTGGCTTGGAAGATCCCGCGATCTGGTCGCGGAAGACAGCGCCGGTCAGACGATGATCAGCTCCCGCTGATATTCGGCGGGTGTGATGATCACCTCACCCTTACCGATGAAGCCGTTCACCTCGCTGCGCATGCCGACGTCGCCGGCCAGATAGATCCCGGGCTCGATCGAGAAGCCTACTCCGGGAACGAGCAGCCGCTCCTCGCGCGTTTCAAGGTTGTCGATGTTCGGACCCGATCCGTGCAAGGAGATCGAGTCGATCGAGTGGCCGGTGCGATGAAGGATGAACTCCGCGAATCCACGGGCCATGAGAACTTCGCGCGCGGCGTCATCCACTTCGGCGCCGCTTACCATTTCCGCTTTTTTCATTTTGTCGCGGAGAAGCTCGATCGCGGCGTCGCGGGCATCGCGCACTGCTTCCCAAACTTTCTTGTCGCGCTCGCTGACTTGACCGAGCGACCCCATCCACGTTTGATCGGCGTAGAGCCCGCCGTTTTTCTCGCGGGCGAAGAGGTCGATAAGTAGGATGCAGCCGCGCTCGATTTTCGCGGATCCACTTACCTGAGGCTCATAGTGCGGGTTCGACGCATTCGGACCAATGGCCACGATGGGCCCGTGATCGGCTTCGAGGCCGGCCTTTTCGAAGCGATCGAGGATCCAAGTGCGAAGCTCGAATTCGTCCATCGGGTTGGCTGATTGCGACCGGCCGCCCGCTAAGCCGAAGGCATCGCGTGCAATCTGGGCGATCGTCTCGGCGGCGCGCTCGTGCGATTCGCGCTGTGCATCCGACCATACCGAGTAAAACAGCGATACGAGATTGGCGGATGTCTCGACTTGCGCGCCGGCTTTTCGGACGAGCTCGATCACACCTGCGGGAATGCGATCCACGTACGGAATCGCGTCGCCGGGCGAATATTCCATGGCGACCTTCTTTCCATTCACGAGATCAGCGACACCCTTTTCGAGCTGCTGCCAGCTGCTGTAGGTCGTTTTCTTCCAATCGGCAGGCCATTCGCGCCACGGACCCTGCTCTATGGCATGCGTGAGCGCGGACGGCTTTCCCGTTGCGGGAATGAAAACGAAATATCTCCGCGAAACGAGTCCGGGCAGCTCTACCAATCCACCTGAGATGGGATTGATGCCGTGAAAATCGTACAGCAGCCACCCGTCGAGGCGCGCAGCGACGAGCGCGGTCTGAATGAGCTTCAGCTTCTTCGCGTCAAGCACTCTTCGCTCCCTTCTGCGGTTTCCGCCAATCGGCGCGCCATTCACATTTCTGCGACCCGCTCTTAATGCAGCGCACGTGCTCGACCGCCTGCGTGCCCGGGAGCAGCAATCCAAGCAGCTCCCCGAGTGCGGCGCCGTAGAAGGCACAGCCTGCCGAGCCCTCCGCACCGTCGGCGGTTGCGGACTTCTTGACCTCGAGGATGAGACTTCCTTCTGCGCGCCGGAGATTCGCATCTAGGTACTTGGAGAACGCAGAGCGGAGTCTGCGGAACGCAACCGGCCGCGCGAGGAACGCGGGAAAGACATGCGTCATCCGCCGAGTAGCGCGTGGAATCCTCTCGTAGATGCGTTTGGCAACTCCCCTGCCCGCGCTCTTGAAAATCTCTTCAGCGTCGGAGCGCCTGCCGATGAGCGTTGCCAGCGAGGTCGCTTCCATCGAAGCAATTGGCTGGCTGCGGCGAAGCGCATCGCCATAGCGCCGGATCTGCGCGTGCACGGTATCACTCAAGCCGAGTCGCTTGTTGCGCAGCTCCTGTACATATTCGATGTCGTCGCCTTCCGGGGTGTCGACACTCCGAATTGCCTCGAGGAGACTCAGAGGTAGCAGTACGTGAACGGTGTCTGGCATCGAGGATCGGAAGGAAGGCGCAAGCTAACGGAGGCAGAAAGCCCATTCAAGGCGAAGCCCGTAGGCCCATCAAAAAACGTTTCGTTTTGAATCCTGCCTAAACTGTGCTCTCACAATACCCGCTCGATAGAGTGACACTTGGCGCGATAACGGCTTTTGCCGTGGCCTTCGCGGGATACAAGACTCGTAGTCTGACGCGAAGCGGTGCGCTCGCGGGCTTCGCAATGGGAGCGCTTTGCGTCGCCGCCGGCTGGAGCTGGGGAATCCTCCTCCTCGGCCTCTTTGTGACGGCGACCGTTCTCTCCAAGATCGGTGAAGCGAGAAAGGCAACACTGCTGAATCCTATTGTCGAGAAAGGCGGTGAGCGCGATGCCTGGCAAGTCGCTGCCAATGGGAGTGTCTATGCGGCCGCTGCGGCGGGCGCGATCTGGTCGAGTGACGCCCGGTTGTTCGCGATCGGAAT
>JACDDT010000138.1 GCA_013816855.1 Gemmatimonadaceae bacterium | reverse complement strand
CGCTCTGATTGCCGACAGCTTTTATCTGGTTGGGGGTCGCAGCGCGCGCGAGTAACAGACCGGTTTCCTCATCGCCCGGCGGAGCAATGCGCACCCAACGCTTCTGCGGCCCTCGCGACTCGTCCTGGAGAAGACGAAAGCCGAGGCGCTTTGTGAAGAACGCGATCGCTTCGCCGTAATCGCGGACGAGGAGCACGACGGCTACGAGCTTCTGATTCACGGTTCCCTTTAGGAGCTCCCGCCGGGGAGAACCTCCGCAGGCGGTGGGGTACGGCGTCCGCCGAATAAAAAGATGAGAGCCAGGCCGGCGACGAAGCCGCCGATGTGGGCCATGTACGCGACCCCGCCCCCCTGTCCACCGACGACGCTGACCTGGCTGAAGATCTGGAGAGCTATCCAGAGACCGAGAACTGCGATCGCCGGCCAAGCGACAACCTGGCGCGCCACGAGAACCTGCACTTTTCGTTTCGGAAAGAGGACGAGATATGCGCCGAGCACGCCGGCGATCGCACCGGATGCGCCTAGGTTCGGTATTATCGAATTCGTCTGAAACATCGTTTGCGCCAGACTGGCGGCCAGCCCGCAGAGCAGATAGAAAACGAGAAACTTGGCGTGCCCGATGCGGTCTTCGATGTTGTCGCCGAATATCCACAGGTACAGCATGTTACCGCCGAGGTGCATCCACGACGCGTGCATGAACATCGCCGAGAGGAGCGTCAGGTAGATCGGCTCCGGTCCGGCGTAGAGATGAATCGGAATGCTCTGGCCGCCGGCGTGTATGGACTGGAGGCCGACGAGATCGGTGTTGTGTGTGATCTCGAACGGAACCTCACTCCATCCGTTGATGAATTTCTCGCCAAGTGAGAGCTCTATCAGCCACACGATGATGTTGATGGCGATGAGAGCGTAGGTGACGACGGGGACTATTCGTCGATCGGCGTCGTCGTCGCGGAGGGGCATTACCATTAGTAATTCCGGGTCGAGGTGGTTGTGGAAAGGCCTTCGTCGTAATCGCGGACGGGGAGCGTGACAGCTACGAGCTTCTGGGCCACGCTATTTGCCAGGAACGCAGCGACCGGAAGGGATCTCGCGGAAAAGTCCGACCACCCCCACTCCGTCGGAGAGAAATAATATTTCACGCCCTCCGCCCTCCCAACAAACGCGCTTCAGCTGGCCCGAAACGCGAAATGGATCAACGTCGGTGTTATTGATAATGACTCTCACCGTTACTCTCCCCTGACGGACCGTCCCCTTCAGTGAGAGGCGGGCAAAGTTCGTGGTGCTGTCGTCCCAAAGAGTTGCGGTGAAAGCGCCGCCGTTCATGCTCACGTCTGCGTGCCCTTTGTTGATCGACCAGTCGCTTGCCGCGCTAGCCGCGCGAAACCAGGACCAGGCTAGCGGAGCTTGGGCGCTCGCAGTGACAAGAGGCAGGAGCGATACCAGGACCAACAGCGATGAGACGCGTTTCATAGTTTACTGCGGCCGCGAGGTTAGCCGCGCGATGACTTCTTCGAACTGAGCAGATCGGAGCCGCGCCCATCCGCGGATGCGCACCGCACCCACTGCCACCTCTTCACGGTTATATCTGCGATCGCTCACCGGAGAACATAGTCACCGGACTGGTGCGCGGGTCAATAGCTAGCGCGCCGAACCGCGCCAGAAAACGCCCGGCCGTTCGCGCCGCGATTCTCATTTCGAAACATCTGCAAATGAGGGCTTGCATAATATTCAACCAAATGGTTGATTATTTTCCATGGATCAACTGAGCCCTGTTTTAGACGCAATCTCGCACCCCTCCCGGCGGGCGATTCTTGCCCGTTTGTCGAAGGGACCGGCGCGGGTGACCGAAATTGCCGCGCCGTTCACAATGTCGCTGAACGCGGTCTCGAAGCATCTCAAGGTGCTGGAGGCCGCGGGACTGGTGCATCGCGACCGGCAGGGGAGGGACCACGTGATGGAGCTGCGTGCGGAGCCGCTTCGCCAAGTGACACAGTGGCTGCATCCATATGAGAGATACTGGAGCCGGCAGCTCAACCGGTTGGAAGATCACTTCACCACAAAGAAAAAGAGGAGAACAAGATGACGACGACGAAGACGATGGACATCAAGCTAGAGCGGACAATTCCCGCGCCCGCGGCGGAGGTGTTCGATGCGTGGCTGGACCCGAACACGCCGGTGAATCCGTTCAGCGGCGCGAAGAAGCTGATTTTCGATTTGAAGAAGGACGCGCTGTTCAACTTCGTGCACCATCACGACGGAAAGGATCTCGCGCACTACGGGAGGTTCGACGTCATCGAGCGGCCGACGAAGGTGCAGTACACGTGGATGTCGCCTTACACGCGCGGACTGGAGTCGTTGGTCACTGTCACCTTCACCACGAAGGGAGAGGATACGCTGGTCTCACTCACACACGCGAATCTTCCGGACGACGATTACGGGCGCGCGCACGACGGCGGATGGAAAGGCTATCTGAAGAAGCTCGGGGACAAGTTTTCACCGGGTGCGTAAATCACGGGAACGACACGCGGGCCGGAGACTCTCTAGACAATCCCCAGCCAATCCCTCTTTGCCGCCGCGAACCCGGGAAAAATCGTATCCAGTTTACTCGCGCCTAGATGATCCGACGCGACCTCCGCGAACACCGATCTGAAATCGGTCGTCAGCGCGAGGTCCCGTCCTTCATATAGTTGTTCCTGCTCGAGGCCGGGCCACTTCCCGTAAACCTTTCCACCCTTCACGTGCCCGCCGATCACGAACAGCGCGCCAGCGTGACCGTGATCCGTGCCGCGGTTTCCGTTTTCCTTCGCCATCCGGCCGAACTCCGACATCGTCATAATCACGACGTCGTCCATTT
>JACDDT010000052.1 GCA_013816855.1 Gemmatimonadaceae bacterium | reverse complement strand
CCGCCAACGAGAATTCTGTTGGCGCCATAAATCGCGAGACCGACGACCGTCGAGAAGCGCGGCGCTTCGACAGCATCGATCAACCCTCCGATGTTCTCGCCGGGAAGCCCGATGCGCACTCCCGTTCCGAACACGTCGGCGGCGAGCTCGCCCACTCCCTGCATCGCCGCCGCGCCACCAGTGACGACGACGCCACCAGAGAGACGCTGTCCGAATCCGGCGCGCTCGATCTCCTTCTGCACCAGATCGAAGATCTCATCCATTCTCTGATGGATGATGTGCGCCAGAACTTCGCGCGGAATTGCCCGCTCGCCTTGCGCGACGGTACTCGGCAGTTGAATGACTTCTTCCGCGTCGACAAGCTGCTCGTAAGCGCAGCCGTACCGCTCCTTCAATCTCTCTGCGTCGGCCTGCGTAACGCCGATGCCGTGGACGATGTCGCTGGTGACGTTGTTGCCGCCGAAGTTGATGGTGCCGAGGTGGCGAATCTTTCCCTCGTGGAAGACGGCGATGTCGGTGGTGCCGGCGCCCATCTCAACGAGAGCGACGCCGAGCTCCTTCTCGTCTTCAGTGAGAACGCTGAGCGCACTCGCGAGCGGCTCGAGGACCAGATCGCGGACAGAGTATCCGGCTCGCTCGACGGACTTCCGGAGATTCATCGCCGGCGAGCTGCCGATGGTGACGAGATACATCTCCGTCTCGAGACGCGTGCCGATCATTCCGATCGGATCGCGAACGCCGGAATTGCGGTCGACCGTGTACTCCTGCGGAATCGCGTGCAGCAGCTCGCGGTCCTGTGGAATCGGCTGCGCGCGGGCGACATCGTTGGCACGATCGACGTCCGCCTTGGTGATCTCGTCTCCGTTAACGGCCACGACGCCGGTAGAGATCATGGCGCGGACGTGCTCTCCGGCAATACCAGCGTAAATGCTCTGCACCGGCGCGCCAGCCATTCGCTCCGCGTCCTGGATCGCCTTTTTGATCGAGCGCGTCGTCTCCTCGATGTCGGAGACGATTCCGCGGCGGAGGCCGGTTGTCTTCGCTTGGCCGACGCCGAGAATTTTTATCGTTGCGTTGCGCTGACGATCGCCCATGACTTCGGCGATGAGAGCCGTCGTCTTGGCGGAGCCGATGTCCAGCGCACCAACGATGCGTTCAGGGTTCATTGAATGCGGGCGATTACCTGGTCGCGGTAGCGTAAATCGAGCTCCCCGATGCGGGCCTGCCGCGCCACGAGGTCACTCTCCACGGGAAAGATATCGGTCAACCTATCCACGGTCACCCCCAGAGGCGCACGAACGCGAAGCAATCCGGCCTGGACAACGCCGGAGTCGAGCGGAGATGCAGGGCGCGAAAATGCAGGGGCGAAGAGAAAGAGCAGGTCATCCCGTCCCGTGCGCCGAAGCTCGCTCACGCGCTGATACATCCGAGGTTCCCCTCGCCGAAGCCGGGCAAGTAGCCGGAGGAGAGCAGGATCGGATGATGCAACTACCGGAAGATCCAGATCGGTGCGAACCGGGTCGATGGGAAGCTCGCGTCCGAGCGAATCGTAGGGCTGAAGACCTGTCGCAGTGGGGATGAGTGCGACCGGAAGGTTCTCTCTGAGCGTGACGATGAGAGTTCCGGGCATCCGCCGGGTGATGCGCACGTCGCTCACTTGCGGATGGGGGCGAACCCGCGCCTCGAGCGGACCGACATCATCCCAGAGGGAGCGGAGCGTGTCCACGTGCATTCGCTCCACAATTTCCGTCGGCTGGAGATAGTGCGTGCCGCGAATCTCGATGGTGCGCACGCGGAAAAATGCCATCGACCGGGCGCCTATGAGAGTGTAGTGGCCCGCGGCGAGAATAATTCCGATGAGAAAAAGCGCGCCGAGGATTTTCCAGCCGGGTTTGCTGAACCTGCTCTTTTTTTTTGGCTCCCTCTCCCGCGGCGCATCGTCGTCGTGCTCCTCGCGGGTGTTTTCAGCGCCAAGGTTGCGATCGGCGCGCGCCATCTCGTCGTCGAAGTCGGTCACCCACCTGCGCCCGCGTCGTGATGAAGGCGGTCACGGAGCTCGCCCGCGGTAAGAGTGATGTCGCCGGCTCCGATGGTGAGGAGAACGTCCCCGGACCGAAGGTTGTCGCGCAGAGCTTCCGCGAGCTTGGTGCGCGCGCCCGTCCATTCTGGGGAACGGCCCGATTTCCGGAGATGATCGACGATGAGCGCGGAAGTCACACCTTCGATGGGCTGCTCACGGGCTGGGTAGATGTCGGCGAGGAAAATTGCATCTGCCGCGCAGAGTGAGCCGGCAAATTCGGATGCGAAATCGCGCGTGCGGGAGAAAAGGTGCGGTTGAAACGCGGCGATGATGCGCCTGCCCGGAAATGCTACCCTCGCCGCGGCGAGAGTGGCGGTGATCTCGGTGGGATGGTGAGCGTAATCGTCGATGATGGTGATTCCATTGAAGTCACCGATGCGCTCGAAGCGGCGGGAGACTCCGGCGAAGGCGGCAAGGCCCGGGCGCATCGCGTCGAGAGATACGCCGAGTGCGATTCCGGCGGCGATAGCAGCGAGAGAGTTTAGGACGTTGTGCATCCCCGGGACGGCGAGGATCACTTCGCCGAGGGGTTTGTCGTCGTAGATGATTTGAAATGAAGTTGCGAGTGCCCCCGCCCCCGAGGGGGCGAGTCTAACGTCCGTCGCCCTCAGTCGTGCATCACTGGATTCCACTCCGTAGCGAATGATCTCCGCCGTTGGCGGACAGGGAATCCGATTCGCGCCGGCATCGTCCGCGCAAAGCACAATCGTCGACGCCGGACGGGCGAACGTCGCGAAGGTGGCTTCGATGTCGGCGAGATCGCGATAGATGTCGAGGTGATCCGCCTCGACGTTCGTGATCACCGCGACGTCCGGAGCGAGCGCTAGAAACGACCGGTCGTACTCATCAGCTTCGACGACGAAGAGCGAGTCGCCCTGATAGCTGAGATTCCCGCCCCAGCTCTCTACCCGTCCGCCCGCGATACCTGTGGGCTGGAGCCCGGCCGAAGAAAGCGCGGACGTGGTGAGAACGGTCGTCGTCGTTTTTCCGTGAGTGCCCGCGATAGCGACTACCTTGCCGCCGGAGATCGCCTTCCCCAACGCTTCCGCACGTCTGGTTACAGGAATGCCCAGCTCTCTCGCGCGAGCGAGCTCGGGGTGGTCCTTCGGCATCGCCGAAGTAACCACCACCTCATGGACGCCCTCGAGGTGTGACGGCGAATGTCCGGTCAAAATCGTGATGCCAAGCGGTGCGAGATCGGCCGCGCTTTCGGGGTGCGAGTCGCAGCCGTTCACGGTGATTCCGCGCCGCGCGTAGAGCTCGGCCAGCGCACGCATTCCGGCACCGGCGACGCCGACGAAGTGGGCGGACTGTGTCACTCCTCTACCTCGAAACTACTTGACGTCTGCAAGCTCAAGTATCGCTTGGGCAATATGTTCCGCGGCTAAGGGTCGAGCACGCTCCAAGGCGTATGCGGAGAGCGCGGCGAGCCGGGGCGGGTCGGAGAGGAGGGACGATACCGCCGCCGAAAGCGCAGCCGGAGACATCGCCGATTGGAGAATCACCTGCGCTGCCCCGGCTGCCTCGAGCGCACGGGCATTGGCCGTTTGATGGTCGGCCGCTGCGGTGGGCAGCGGCACCAAAATCATCGGAAGTCCCCAGGCGCAGAGCTCGGCGGTCGCCATCGCGCCGGCACGAGACAGAGCGAGGTCGGCGGCGCGATACGCGTCAGAAACCGGCGACAGATACGGCCGCACTTTTACCCTCTCCGATTCGAGCGCCGAGTACTGCTCGTGGTTGCCGCGGCCGGTCGCCCAGATGATGAAAAGGTCGTCGGGAGTCCCGCTCCGAACCCAGCCCGCCACCGCCTCGTTCATAGCCTGGGAACCCTGGCTGCCCCCGTAGACGAGGAGCACTGTCCCGCGATCGGGAGGAAATTCCCACGCCGCTCTCCCCGCCCGCTTGTCACGCGCATCCGCAGGCGGCGGCTCGATCGGATTGCCGGAATTGAACACCTTCGTTCGCGCAGACGGTTTGAGATGCGCGCGCGCCTCCGGAAAGCCCAGGTGGATCTGCGAGGCGTACCTGCTGAAGAACCGCGTCGTGAGCCCCGGAAAAGTGTTCTGCTCCTGGATGGCGAAGGGAATTTTTTTCACCGCTGCGTAGGCGAGCGTCAAACCCGACGCATATCCACCTGTGCCGACGACGGCGGCCGGCTTGTACGCTTTCACCCGCTCACCAATCCGCCGCCACGCGCTGATCGCGCCCCGGAGGGTCTTCCAATTCTCCCACGGACGCGCGCGATAGAGCGGATGGAGATCGAGCAGCTCGTGCTCGAACCCGGCGCCTGGCAAAACGTCTTTCTCGATCCCACGCTGCGCGCCGATGAAAAAGGGATCCGTCTGCGGATCTATTCGCACCATTGCACGCGCGATGGCGAGGCCCGGGTACAAATGGCCACCCGTTCCCCCTCCGGCGAAAATGATTGTCATCCGAGAGGAATCGGCCGAAGGGCGACAGGATTGGTCGCGTGCGTGCCGATCACTTTCTCGTGAGCGCTTCCAATGTTGACGAGTATTCCGGTCATGAGAAGGGAAAGCACCAGATTCGACCGGCCGTAAGAGATGAACGGCAGGGTAAGTCCTGTCGTCGGAAGGAGGCCAGTCACCACACCAATATGGAGATATGCCGTGAGGATGATCGTGATGGTGATTCCCACTGCGACCAGCGTCAGGAACTGCGAGCGTGCGTTCCTCGCGATGCGAAATCCGAGAGCGCCGTAAAGGGCGAAGATCAAAACCAGGACGAACATACCGACGAACCCCCACTCCTCACCGATGTGCGCGCCGATGAAGTCATCGTAGCCGAACGGAAGAAAACCGTACTGCTGTCTTCCCTGTCCGAAACCGACTCCGGCGATTCCGCCCGACCCTACCGCGATGAGCGATTGCTTGAGCTGATATGTCGTCACCGACGACGCCGAGCCCGGATCGAGAAACGCCGCCATTCGCAGCAGCACGTAGTTCAGCTTCTGCGCCTTCGTGAACAGGTACGGAATGAGCACCGCACCGAGCGCGACAAAATGTCCGACCCTGACGCCGCCGGCGAAGAGGATGATCCCAAGCGTAAGTGTGTACATCATCGCCTGCGACAGGTCGGGCTCGGCCATCACCAACAGATCGAGCAAACCGACGACGGCGACAAATGGAATGAGTCCTTTTCTGAGATGCCGGAGTGCCTCCCCTTTCTTCACCACCAGCATCGACGACCACACGATCACCGCAAGCTTGCCGAGCTCCGACGGCTGAAACGCGGCCCCGAGGAGATACCTTCGCGCCCCGTGGATCCTCGGAGCAAAGCGTACCGTGAAGGGAAGCACAACCACGATGAGCAGCACGATGGTCAAGATCATCAGCGGCCACGCCCACTTCTCCCAGCGCCCGGCGTCCCACTTGGCGGCAAGCGCGAAGATTAATCCGCCGACGAGCATCCCCACCGCCTGACGGAGGAGCAGATGCGAGGGACTCTGCCCCGCTTCGATCTCGACGATGGCGCTCGCGCTGTACACGGTAGCCAGCCCCCAGCCGAGCAGGACGGCGGTGAGAAGGGTGAGCGCTTTGGCTTCGACCCCCATCTTCCATCTATGCCGGACGGCTTCAGCCATTGGCGAGCTCGCGGAAACGGTCTCCGCGCTCCTCGTAATTTTTGAACATGTCGAAGCTGGAGCACGCGGGAGAGAGGAGAATGTTCTCCCCCGGGGACGCGGCAGCGCGTGCAGCGGCGACGACTTCCTCAAAGTCGGATCCCAACGTTTGAACTCTCACGATTGAAGAAAGATCGCTAGCGATGATTGGCGCCGCCTCCCCATATGCAACGACGCACTTCACGTTCCTTCGTATCGCGTCGGCGAGCGGGAGGTACGGCTCTCCCTTGTGACGTCCGCCAATAAGTAAAATCGTCGGCCGCTCCATTCCCTCGACCGCCACTTTCGTGGAGCTCACGTTGGTCGCCTTCGAGTCGTTGATCCACCGCACTCCGTTCACCTCGGCGACTCGCTCGAGCCTGTGGTGAAGCGGCGGGAAAGTCCGGAGCGCCTCGGCAATCCGTTCGCGCGCATCCGGTTCCGTGAAGGCGGGGTCGGCAATCATCACCGCGAGCGACGCCGCGAGCGCGTTCGCCACATTGTGAGATCCGATGAGGCTGAGATCGCTTCGCGCGATCATATCTCGGCCAAGGACTTTCAGGGTCAGAGAGCCGGTGTCGTAGCAAGCGTCCGCGGGGGACGTCAGCGATAAAAAGCTCTTCTTCCCTTTCACATTCTTTGTCATCGCCAGGGAAGACGGGTCATCCGCGTTGAGGATCCAGCGGGAGCCGGCGTCGGCGTTTGCGAAAAGCTTCGCCTTGTCGGCGTAATACTCCTCGAGACTCCCGTATCGGTCGAGATGATCCGGGCTGAGATTCGTGAGCACGCCAACGAGTGGCTTTACGCTCGGCGTGTCGTGCAGCTGAAACGACGACATCTCCAGCGCGATCCACTCGGGCTTCTCCGGCTTCGCAGCGATGGTGGAAAGAGGCATTCCGATATTTCCCGCAGGAACGCTTTGCTTGCCGAGTGCCCGCAATATGTGAGCGATCAACGCCGTCGTAGTTGTCTTGCCGTTCGTTCCGGTGACAGCGATCACCTTCGAGCCAGCGAGGAAATCGAGCGCTATCTCAAGCTCGCTGACAACAGGAATCTTCGCATCGCGGGCGGCTCTCACTGGCGGAGCCTCCGGCGGGATTCCAGGACTCAGAACGACGAGGGCGGCTTTCTTGATTCGATCCAGCTCGTGACCGCCGGTTGTGACGTACGCGCCGCGCTCATGAAGGAGCGCCCCGATTTCCTGCACATCGGTCGATGACGACGCGTCAGACGCGTACACGGCGTAGCCTTCGTTAAGAAGCAGCTCCGCGACAGCCCGTCCGCTGCGCGCCATGCCGAGTACTGCGATCTCGCCCTGCCCCCTCACTTCCATACCGGGCCGCGGCAACCGCGCCCGAAAGCTCATCGGATCTTGAGAGTGCTCAGTGCGAGGAAGCTGAACAGGATTCCAAGAATCCAGAATCGCACTACGACCTGCGATTCATCCCAGCCCTTCACCTCGAAGTGGTGGTGGAGAGGCGCTCGTCGAAAGACGCGATGCTCTCTCGCGTACTCGAGACCGTGCCGTGCCCGGCGATACTTGAACATGTAACGCTGAAGGATCACAGACATCATTTCGGCGACGAACATTCCGCCAATGAGAACAAGGAGAAATTCGGACTTCAGCAGAATGGCGATGGACGCCAGCGCCCCGCCAAGAGCGAGCGACCCGGTGTCGCCCATGAACACCTGCGCCGGGTGGGCGTTGTACCAGAGGAAGCCGATGCACGCACCCATTATCGAAGCGCAGAAGACGGTGAGCTCTCCCGAGCCTCTCAAATAGTAGATGTGGAGATACGTGCTCGCATCCACGCGGCCGATGACATAGGTGAAGAACGCGAACGTCAGCGCCGCGATGGCAGTGAGCCCGGCGGCGAGACCGTCGACACCATCAGTCATGTTCACGGCGTTCGTCGTGCCGACCATGACCACGGTGACAAAGAGAACGTAGAGCCAGCCGAGCGACACGGTGAGCGGAATGATGAGGATGTACTTGTAGAACGGCAGAGTGGTGGAAGCGCCGGGCAGCGTCGAGAGCGGATGCTTCCAGATGAACCAGCCAAGAGCGAGCCCGAGGATGACTTGGCCGATGAGCTTGTGGCGCTCGACGAGGCCGGTGTTCTTCCGTCCCTGCTGCTTCTGCTTGAGCTTGAGAAAGTCGTCCCAGAATCCGATCACTCCCATCCAGAGCATCGAGAACATCGCGAGCAGCACGTAACGATTGTCGAGGCGCGCCCAGAGGAGCGTGCTGAACAGAGTCGCGCCGAGGATGATGAGACCGCCCATCGTCGGCGTGGTGTTCTTGCCCTGGTGTGAGTCTGGAGTTCCCTCACGGATGATCTGGTGCAGCTTCATCCGCTTGAGGCGCGCGATAATGCTGGGAGCGAGGACGAAAGTGATAATGAGTGCGGTGAGGGCGGCGCCGGCAGCGCGAAAGCTGATGAACCCGAAAAGCCTCATCCATCCGAAGTGCGGAACGTCGGCGAACGGAGTTAGCAGAAAGTTCAGCACTATGCTTGGGCCCAGGTAGTGAGATGCGGTACGAGGCGCTCGAGCTGAACTCCGCGCGATGCCTTGAGAAGAATAATAGAATCGGGCTTGAGGCGGCTCTCCAGCTTCGGCCACAGGTCGTCGACGTCGTCGGCTGTGACGACCTCCGGTCTGCCCTTCCCGACTTTTTCCAGAGCGGGCGCGAACTCACCTATACCTGCGACGGTCTCAGCTCCTGATGCGAGCGCCAAAGAGGCGATTTCTTCGTGCAATTGGGCAGACGTTGGGCCAAGCTCGCGCATCGTGCCGAGGACGATAACCCGGGTACGCTTCGAGTCCGCGCCGGCAATGAGCTCGATCGCAGCCCGGCTCGACCCCGGGTTGGCGTTGTACGCGTCATTGATGAGGGTGATGCCGGCGATCTGCGTCCAGGCCATTCTCATCTTCGGCTGCGGCATCTTCTCGATACCGCTCTTCGCATCCTCATACGAGACGCCACATTCGCGCGCGACGGCGAGGGCCAGCATCGCATTGCGAAGATTGTGAATTCCGCGGAGTGGCGGGCGGATGGTGACGCCTTCCATCTCGATGCTGCCCAATCCGTCGGTGCCGATGTCCCACTTCTGAGGCGAGACATCGAATCCGGCGTCCAACCCCGCGACGATGACCTTCTTCACCTTCCCCTTCGCCGCTTCCCCGATCTCCGGTTGCTGCGCCGGTGCAATGCCGATGGCCACTCCCTCGAACGCCGCTGCTTCCTCACGCAAAACACCCGAGAGATCGCCGAGTCCTTCGAGATGCTCCTCTGCGATCGACGTAACGACGACGATGTCCGGCTCGACAATCTTGCGGAGGATCTCTACTTCTCCCGGAAGGCTGGTGCCGAGCTCGATGACGGCGATGTCGCTCTCGCGCGGAATGGCGAGCAGGCTCAAAGGAACGCCGATGCGATTGTTGAGATTCCCCGTCGTGGCGCTCACATCATACATCTCCGACAGAGCCGCGCGAATGAGATCCTTCGTGCTCGTCTTGCCGTTACTGCCGGCGACGCCGACGATCGTTTTGCCCCAAGTACGACGCCAGAAGCGTCCCAGCTCGCCAAGGGCGACGAGAGTGTCTTCCACCTCGAAGACGGGAACTCCGACGGAGCCGACCTTCGGAGGGGAGGAGACGATGAGTGCACTAGCTCCCGCGTCCACCGCCGCCCCAAGAAACTCATGACCGTCGAAGCGCTCGCCCTTGAGCGCGAGAAATAGGTCGCCCTTTTGAATGCCGCGCGTATCGGTGGTTATGCGATTAACCGATTCGCGGCCGCGCGGCAGCTTCACGGGAGAGTGCGGCGCCAGCGCTTCCGCTATGCAATCGAGTGTCCAGAAATGTTCAGCCAACTTTCGCCTCTTGGATTTCCTTTACGATTTCCCGCTCGTCGAAGGGAAACGAGTCGGTGCCACGTATCTGATATATCTCGTGACCTTTGCCGGCGAGCACGACGAGATCGCCCTGCTTGGCCATCGAGAGTGCGCGCTCGATTGCAGCCCTGCGATCGGTGACGCGCTCGTAGTTGTTCTTCGTCATCCCCGCCTCGATCTCATCGATAATCTCGTCAGGATCCTCCCTTCGTGGATTGTCGCTCGTCACAATGGCAACATCCGCAAGCTTCTCGGCGACGCCGCCCATCAATGGACGCTTTCCGCGATCACGCTCGCCACCACAGCCGAAGACGACAATGAGCTTTCCGGCGGTGAGCTCGCGCGCAGACATCAGCGTACGCTCCAGTGCATCGGGCGTATGCGCGTAATCGCGAAGCACCGCGGGATCCTTCGATATGAGCTCGAGCCTTCCCGGTACCTGCGGAAGAGAGGACAACTTCTGCGCGGTGTCAGCGACGCTCATTCCGGATGAAATCGCGACGGCCGCCGCTGCGAGCGCATTGTAGACATTCACTGCGCCGGTCAGCGGAAGCGCTACGCGAGCGCTCTCTCCGTGAGAGTCCAGCATCCACGTCGAGCCGGCCGAATCAATCTTGATTTCGCGGGCGGTGACGTCCGCTTCGTTTGTCACTCCGTAACTGATGCGGTTGGAAGCCGCGGGGAGCGCCGCCCATTCCCGCGCGTCGGAGTTGACGACGACAATGCCGTCCTTCTTGAGCAGTGTCACCAGCTTCGCCTTCGCGGCGAAGTACGCTTCCATAGTGCGGTGATAGTCGAGGTGGTCGCGTGTGAGATTCGTGTACACAGCGGTGTCGAAGGTAACGCCCTCGACCCGGTGTTGATCGAGACTGTGCGATGACACTTCCATCGCGACCGTCTTCACGCCGATGTCAACGAGCTGGCGGAGGAGGCGCTGTAGCTCGACGGGCCCCGGGGTAGTGAGCCCATCACCGCCTGGCAAAGGATGCCCCTCGCCGACGAACACGCCAAGCGTACCCACCGAAGCGGCCGAATTCCCAGCGGAGTTGAGAAGATGACGTACGATGGAAACCGTGGTCGTCTTTCCGTTTGTGCCGGTGACACCGATGAAGCGTAGGCGCGTGGCAGGCCAGCCGTAGGCGGCACCGGCAGCCACAGCCGCTGCCTTCCGCGAGTTGTTAACTACGATCGCAGGGGTATGCGCTTCCTCGTGTTCCGAGACGATCGCCGCAGCAGCGCCGCGCTCGAACGCTTGATTTAAAAACTCGTGTCCGTCACGCACGGCACCTTTCACCGCCACGAAGAGACAGCCCGGCGTGGTGCCGCGCGTGTCGCTGCAGAGTCCGGCGAAGGATTGCGGCAGCGTTCCCACAACCTCGCGCAGCAGGCGCGCGTCGCGGAGAGCGTTCACGATATCCGCAGAATTGACGTTCACTGACTTGGATGTCCGAGCTGAACAGTCGTTCCGGCGAGCGCGACTGAGCCCGCGGCCGGATTCGTCGCAATCGCAGGAGAGCCGACGAGCTGAACGCGAAACCCTGCCGCGTGCAGCGCGTGGACCGCGGCGCGAAGTGTCATTCCGCGAACATCGGGAATCACCCTCGGGGTCAGCGTAACGGGCGCGGTGTGATTCGGGGACGGAAGATGTACCACGTAGGAGATGCTTCCGGCGTCGGAATCCGACGGAGATACGAGAGCGACGGTGTCCGGATGGACATCGTTCGATGCGACGAGTGGTTTTTGCACCGTATCGCGCTTCTCCGACGCGGCAAGCGATTGGCGGTTGAGCGCGGCGTCACGCGCGGCAAGCGCCGCACGCAAGACGACATTCGTCACCGGCGCCGCGATCTCTCCCCCGGCGTAGTGGGTACCTTGGGGACTGTCGAGCTTCACGAGCACGACATACTGCGGATCGTCGCCCGGAAAGAGTCCAACGAACGACGCGGTGTAATTCCCTGCACTGTACCCCTGCCCGTTCACCACGCGCCTGGCGGTGCCGCTCTTCCCCGCTACCTCGAAGGTTTGCAGGTCCGCCTTCGTCGCTGTTCCGCCCTGCACGACGCCTAGCAACATCTGTTGGACGGTGTGCGCGACGTCGCGAGAGAGAACGCGACGCACGACGCGTTTATCGGCTTTGTAAAGAACGTCACCATTCGCGGCGCGAATCTCTTTCACGATGTGCGGCTCGAGGAGGTCGCCACCGTTCGCAATCGAGGAGTAGGCTGTGACGAGCTGCAGCGGCGTCACCGCGATCTCGTAGCCCATCAGCACCGATGCAGGCGTCTGCTTCGACCACGTCCTCGGCTCGCGCAAAGTTCCCGGTGATTCGGCCGGCAGCGTGATCCCGGTCGGCGAGCCGAATCCGAAATCGCGAAAATTCTCGTACTTCTCCCTCGGCGTCAGCCGCTGGCCGAACATGACGATGCCGATGTTGCTCGAGAACTTGATGACATCGAACAGCGAAAGCGACGCGGCGGGGTGCGTGTCGGTGATAGTGCGGCCCTCCAACTCGAGCTTCCCTCCATAGGTGCTGATCACCTCGTCGGGGCGCGCGCGCTTCTTGGTGAGAAGCGCAGCAGCGACGAATGGCTTCAGAGTCGAGCCGGGCTCGAATGGCTCGGTGACCGATGTGTTCGCGACCGCGGCGGCGTCGGTGCGCTGGCTCACGAGGGCGAGCACGTCGCCGGTATGCGGATTCATCACCACTATGTCACCGCCGCTCGCATGGAGGCTGTCGATCGCTTCGGCGAGCGCCCTCTCGCAAATGTCCTGAAGCGCGTGATTGATGGTGAGTACAATCGTCGCGCCATCGTGCGACAGCCCGGCAGCATCGAGTGGAGATCCGAGCGCGTTACCACGCTTGTCCCGCGCCACGCTCGCACGTGCGCTGTCGCCGCGAAGAGTGCTGTCTAGAGCGGCCTCGATTCCATCGAGCGCGTTTCCCGCGGGATCCAGCCGCCCGACGATGCGGCGGATCCCGGGCGAGGTTGAATACACCCTTTGCATAACCGCCGTGGCATGCACGCCGCGCATCGAAACCAGTGTCGCTACGTCCGGCGGGACGAACACTCCCGGGACATCGATCCACTTATGCCGCGAATCGATTACCGACTTCAGGATGGCGTCCGACATTCCGACCTGACGCATGGAGCGGAGGAGCTTCGCCGTATCGCGAACTTCAGGCGGCGCGATGGCGATGCGCACGAGCTCCCGGCTTTCCACGAGCATTTCTCCGCTCGCATCGAGAATGTCCCCTCGCGCTGCTGGCAGCGACGAAGAAAAGAAGTGCTGCTTTCGTCCGCGCTCCGTCCACTCCTTGCCGTGAACGATCTGCACTTTCGCGCTCTGCGCTATCAGCGCCGCCGCGAAAAGGACGAGGACGCCGTGGATGACCGTTAGGCGGTTAGGGCGCGGCACGCTTCGATTGTCGAGAAAGAATTACAACCTGCCGTCCGATTGGCACGTGCATGCCAAGTCGCTGCTCCACCACAGGCCCAAGCCGCTGGCGCGAAGTGAGATCGCGGAGCTCGCTCTCCAGCCGCGCGCGCTCTCCTTCGAGAACGGATTTCGTCCGCGTCATCTGCTGGATGTCGCGCGCTTCGGAAAATCCGAGGCTCCGCCTCCACACCACTGTGAGCGTGACGACTATGAACGCGCCGAGCAGCATCCCGAAGATGCTTCGGCCGCGGATGCCTACGTCGCGCTTCGCCAAACGCGTAGCCTCGCGCTGCGTGCCCGCGGGTTTCGGACGATCTCTTCCGGAGCGGCGGTAATCGCTTTTCTTGTGATCACATCTCCGAGCGCCTTTCCTCTGCATGTGCAGTGCGGCTGCTTCGGCGGACACACACAGTCGCTGCCCCATTCGCGAATGGCGTGCTTCACTATCCGGTCTTCGCCCGAGTGATAGGAGATCACCGCGAGTGTTCCTCCGGGAACAAGTTTGTCACGCAGCGCGGGCAGCGCCCGCTGGAGGGACTGCAGCTCGTCGTTCACGCGGATGCGGAGGGCTTGGAAGAGACGGGCGAATTCCGACGGGCCACTCCGCGCGCCGAACACGCCGCGGATCGCGCCGACAAAGTCGTCGGAAGTCTTGAACGGACGGTGCTCTCGCCGTCTCACCGTTTCGCGCGCAAGCCGGTATGCGCGGGGCTCGTCTCCATACTCGCGAAAGATACGGGCAAGCTCAGCTTCTTCCAGAGTATTCAGCAGCTCGGCGGCGGTTTCTCCAAATGAAGAATCCATGCGCATGTCGAGATGCGCGCCGGGACGGAAAGAGAATCCGCGCGCTTCGTCGTCAAACTGGTGTGAAGAGACGCCCAGGTCTGCCAGAATTCCGCCGAACGACGCGCCCGCCAGCTCCGGCATCAAACCGACCTCGGCAAAGCTCCCCCGTAACGCGACGAAGCGGCCGCTCGCCACATAGGGCGCCAGCCGCTTCGTTGCAGTCTCTATCGCCGTTTCATCGCGGTCGATTCCGGTCACTTTTTTCCCAGCGGCGAGGAGCGCTTCGCTGTGTCCGCCGCCGCCGAGGGTGCAGTCCAAAACTTCATCTGCGCCGGAGAGCGCGCCGAGTACCTCGTCTACGAGAACGGGGGCATGGTAGGACGAATCCCACCTGCCCCCGTCCGTGATTTCTACCTTACTTGCAATACTGCTTTACCGCCTGCGAGACGGACGGCGCATACTGCCCGACCGCGCCCATGATCTGGCCGGCTTCATTCGGATGCGCCTTGCCGGCCGAGGGAAGCGTTGCCTGGACAATAGCGAAGTTGTCCTGTGCCAAACGGGCAAGCGGGCAGCTCTTCGACTTCACCGCTTCCCCTATCGCGCCTTCAGCGATGAAATACGCCGACAATCCGGCGATGTACTTCGCGTCGACGCTAGCCGCCAAACGGTCGGAAAGCTGGGCGAACGTCAGTGCGCGCTGATAATCCGCGCGAACCTTCGTCTGCTGCGCGGCGTTGATCGCCGTGCTCGCCTGCTGAAGTGCGAGCTGCGACAGGACGGCAGGGTCAGCGCCCGCTGAAACCGCAGAA
>JACDDT010000002.1:79641-85043 GCA_013816855.1 Gemmatimonadaceae bacterium | reverse complement strand
CCACCCTTCACGTGCCCGCCGATCACGAACAGCGCGCCAGCGTGACCGTGATCCGTGCCGCGGTTTCCGTTTTCCTTCGCCATCCGGCCGAACTCCGACATCGTCATAATCACGACGTCGTCCATTTTGTCGCCTAAGTCCGTGACGAGCGCGGCGATGCTCTGCGCGAAATCGTCGAGACGCGCAGCGAGCTGCCCCGTCGCGCCGCCCTGATTCACGTGGGTGTCCCAACCGCCGATATCTGCGAAGGCAACCTCGAGCCCGACGTTCGCTTTCACCAGCTGCGCGATCTGCAGCAATCGCTGCCCGAACTGCGACCGCGGATACGTCGCTCCGTTCCTCGGCGAGTACTGCTGCGGGTTTGCCGCGCGCAGCATTTTCACTGCGTCGAACATCTCCGTTCCTGTTCCGTGCACGAGATCCGCCGAGCCCGTCCGATACAACGCCTCCAAACGCTCGGCACTGCTTCCCGTCGCGCGAACGGTGAACTCGCTGAGAGAATCCATCGCCACCGTTTGCCGCGGTCCTTCGAGAATGCGCGGAGTCTGCGGCGTTAGCGACACAGCACGAAACGGATTCGCATGTGTGTCCACCAGCTTGCATTCGTCGCACGTCCCCTTCACCGCGAGATAACGATTGAGCCACCCGTCGGTGGTGCCTTTCACGTCGGGCGTGCCGGTTTCCATGTAATCCTGCGCGTCGAAGTGCGACCGCGTGGTGCTCGGACTTCCAACCGCGTGAACCGGCGCGAGCAGGCCGCGGTCGTAGAGCGACTTGAATGGCGCGAGCGAAGGATGCAATCCGAAGAACCCGTCGAGGTCTATCGCGCCGCCGGCAACGTTCGCTGAAGGGCGGGGGATAGCGATCGAAGGACGCATCGCGTAGTACGCTTTTTCACCGTGCGGAACGATGACGTTGAGTCCATCCGCAGCTCCGCGCTGAAAGAGACAGATGAGAACCTTTCCCTTGGGCGCCTTGATAAGCTCCATTCCGAACGCGGTGCGCCGGAGAAAGCTTGGACTGAGACCCATCGTCACGAGCGCGAGTGCGCCCGACTTCACGAATGCTCTGCGTTCCATTGTCGTATCCTCTTATCGCCGCTGGAACTCGGGAGATCCGAGCGCCAGTCCGACGATCTGTGCAATACCATTCAACTGAGGCACCGCGCCGAGTCCTCGGCCGCTCAGCATCTGCTTCCGGTTGCCGACGTTCTTTGTATTTGCATTCTGTCGCGCCGCACGTCTCTGCTGTGGCGTCATCTCGGCCATAGCCCCCGCACCATCGGTCATGGGTGTTTCACCATCGGCATTGGATGCCGCAGCCTGTGCTCGCGCGATGTCATCGGGCGTGGCGTTGGCGAGGAGGGGATTCTCACCCGACTCGAGAACCTTTCGCGTGTCGGGCGAGGCGATGCCGCTCAAGATGCTCGCGACTACTGCATCCACCTGTTTTGCGCGCGACGCGGCGCGAAGCGTATCGAGACCGGGAATCGCATTGAAACTGACTCCGGGAAGACGACCAGCAGCGACCCCCATCCCGAAATTGATTCGATTCAAGATCGCACCGGTGTTCATCCACGATTCACCCGTCTCGGGCCAGCCATTCGGCGCCTGGTGCCCATAGATGGGCTGGCCTAGATACCCGACGGCGAGCGCCGTGCGAGACGTGCTGTCAGGCGGCGCGTTCAGGGCGCGCATCGCGCTCGCAACGACTTCAAACGGCGATTTTACTTTGCTTCTGAATGCAGCCTGCGAGAAGAATTCCGGCGAGGTGATGATGGTGCGAAGCGTCTCGCGAATGTCGCCATCGGTCTTGATAAAGGTTGCGGCTGCGCGATCGACAAGAGACTGCGGCGGATTGTCGCTCACGAATCGCCGCGCCAGTTTGGTCGCGATGAAGTTCGCGGTCGCCGGTGAGCGCGACACGATGGTGAGGACATCTTCGGCGTCCTCCATACCACGTCCGGCAGGGAGCTTGTGCCCGAAAACCGTCTTCTCATCGGCGTCGTGCACGTCAGGGCGGAAGACGAAACCCCCGCCTTGCGCGGGCTGATTGATGGACCATCCGGTGAATGCTCTCGCGACGCCGATTACATCTTGCTGAGTGTAGCCGCCATCAACGCCGAGGGTATGCAGCTCGAGGAGCTCACGTCCGTAATTCTCGTTGAGGCCCTGCGGCATCCGCGTCATCAATTGTTGGAGACGCTGCTTCTGCTGATCGTTGAGGCGTCCCGCCGCCTCCAGCCTGCGGAAGCGCGCAAGGTTCGCAGCGCGTCCTCGGCCTTCCGCGCTTCCCAGCGTCTTGTGGTTCGAGTCGGCGATGCTTCGAGCGTTGTCGAGGTAGAATAGCATCGCCGGGCTTTTCGCTACTGCTTCGAGGAGTTCGCGAAATTTCCCCAGCGAGTTCGGTCGGATAACGCTTTTCTCATAGTCGGCGAGATAATACACCTCGGGCCCGCCTTTTCTGATGTACACGTTGAAATGATTGAGCCAGAAGTCGGTCATCACCTCTTCGAGCTGTCTTTCGCTTCCGACGGCGCGCGCGATTCTCTCCGATTGGAGTTGGGCGCCGAGTTGAAAGATTCCACCAAACTGCTGCATGAGCTCTTTACGGAAGGCCATGCTGTCCGCGCGAGTCTTTGCGTTCGCGAGCTCGCTGTGCGGATCCTTTTTAGCGGTGCGTTTCGTCCGCTGCATCTCCGCATACTGCTTGAGGAGGTCGTGTTGATTCTCGTTGATGGCCGTGTAGTGCGCCATGAACGCGTCCATCGCCGCGTCGCTGATGCGCTCGGGATGAAGCTGCTCGTCCATCCACTTGTCGAGACCGACCGCGCGCACCTTCTGGATGTCGCCCGGTTTCGGTCCGAAGGTCAGACGATTGAGCGCCTGCATTATTTGCTGGTCGGCAGGGAGCTCGCGTACGATGGACGGGACAGCGTTGCTCGACCCGGTTTGAGCCAAGAGCGTCGCCGAAGGGCCGGCAAATAAGGACGCCAACAGGAGAACCCCAAATTTGGAATGTATTGGCACGGCCATAATGTTCTCTCGGATAGGCGTCTTTCCTGGTAGACGCGCGACACCGTCGAACGTTAATCCGGAAGGGACGAAGCCACCGATCCCTCCTACCGACAAAAAAAGGCCCCGGCAAATGCCGAGGCCTTTCGACTGCTACCGGCGGTGGATCATGAACATCTCTTCTGGGTGCAGGTGACCGCCTTGCTAGTCGACGACTGGCTGCCGGACGGCGTCGTGGTCAGCGTGACTGTGTAAGTCTTCCTCACGCCAAACGTGTGTGAAACCGTCACGCCGCTGCCGGTGGTGTTATCGCCGAAGTTCCAGCTATAACTCGTCGCGTTCTGCGACGCCGAAGCGTTGAAGCTGCAGGTGAAGCCCGAGCAGGTATACGTATACGACGCCACCGAAGGGAGAGTGTTCGTAATTGTGAAGGCCGCGTCGCTGACATCGTTCGTCGATGAGGCCGCATCGGTCACACGGACCTTGGCGTTCGTGCTCGTCGTCGCAGGCAACGTCCACGAGTAGCTTCCAGTCGAGGCACTAACACCAGCAGCTATCGCAGTCCAGGTGCCGCCGCCATCGAGACTGTAATCCAGGTTCACGTTCGCGATGTTGGCTGAAGTCCACGTGATATTGTGAACGGAAGAGGTGAGCCAGGTCTCTCCGCCGTTCGGCGACGTCACCGTCGTCGTTGGCGCGCCGGGCACGCCGAAGTCATAACGGCTGAAGACGGGATAATGGTCGGTCGTCGTGGTGCCGTAATTAGTGATGTAGCTATCCGCGCGTAACACGCTCGCGGAGCCGGCGATGTACATGGCGCCGACCTCATTCGTAAATAACTGGTGATCTATGAAGTCGGTATAGTTCACTGTCGACGCGATGTGCGCGTCGCTGAGAGCTTTCGTCGGGAACGTATAGCGCGCCGCATCACTGACGAAATTAGCCCACGGGGTCGGTGAGCCGACCGTGATCGAAGTGTCGGTGTCATCGTTCCAATCGCCGATGACCCATACTTTCTGTGTCGGGTACGTCGTGTCGAGATAGTTCTTGAGCGCAACCGACGCGTTTTGACGACGCTGCCAGCTCGTGGCATCGCTGCAGCACTTGTTGTGGAGCACGATTACGACGATGTCCTGCGTCGCGCCGTTCAGCGTAACACGCAGCGACACTTCCATTGGCGGACGACCGGCGAAATCGTAGTCATTCGCGGTGAGGATGATCTTCGCGCCGAGAAGCGTCGCCACGGAGTTCTTGAAGAGGATGCCGACTTTTTGCTCGGTGTTGCTGAAATCGCTGTAATACTGAGGTCCGTTTACGACGATGGGCTCGTTGGCGACGATGCCCGTATATCCTGGAAGCTGAGACTTCAAAAGCTTCCACTCATTGGTGGTGTCCACCACTTCTTCGACTCCCCAGATATCAAGATCGGCGCCGGCAATCACGTCCTTTACATTGGCTTCCTGAAGTGAGTCATTCGTTGGACCGTTCGCAGGGTCGCCGAACCATTCGATGTTCCAGTTTCCTATATCGAGACTCGTCGCAGTGCCTTGAGCCGGGATTGTCGCTAAGCGCGGAGTGAGCCCCTGCGGAGTCGGCGACCCGACATCGGTGATGGAATGGCAGGCGGCGAGGGTGAGGAGCGAAAGTGCGGATACTGCAGCGGCAATTCGAAACCGTGATGCGCTTAGCATTTGCGGCACCTCCCTGAAGGTCTATTCGCGCTTTTCGCCGACGGCGGCTAGCTGGTGGTTTCTAAACTAGAAAACAAAAGTTCTGAACGCAATCAAGATGTCTGTTTCAGGCCAGGGCTCACCCGGAGCTGAACCGTTTGTAGAAGATCAGCTTGTCGTCGCCCGGCTTGTAATAATCCTTGATGCGTGCTGCGATTTCGTAGCCCGCGCCCTCGTAGAACTTGATCGTCGCGCCGTAAGTCTCCAGAGATGACGTTTCGATCAGAAGCATGCGGCCGCCTCTCCTTACGATCTCCTCTTCCGCGAATCTGACAAGCTTCTTCCCGAAGCCGCCGCGATGGTGCTTTGTGTCCACCGCTATCCAGTAGAGATCGTAAGTGCCGGTAGTAAGCGGAGCCTCGCCGAAGCACATGTAGCCGACGATCGAAAACGGGTCGCTCCCCGATTCGAGAACGTAGGTGAGGTAACCGCTGGCCTCGCCGCTGGCGAGCCATTCATCAACAAGCTCGAGCGCCGTTTTAATCTCATCCGCGGTGAAGTTGCCGACCGCCGCCAGGATATCCTTTACGCTTTCCCTGTCGCTCTGAACCATCGGGCGGCTTTTGCCCATTAATTCGATCCCCCGACTGTCCACGTAGCCGTCATTTCCATATAATAGCGATCCACCACGTTCCTCACGCCAGCCCGGAAGAGCCAA
>JACDDT010000002.1:29377-79541 GCA_013816855.1 Gemmatimonadaceae bacterium | reverse complement strand
TTTCCCTGTCGCTCTGAACCATCGGGCGGCTTTTGCCCATTAATTCGATCCCCCGACTGTCCACGTAGCCGTCATTTCCATATAATAGCGATCCACCACGTTCCTCACGCCAGCCCGGAAGAGCCAATGCCGATTAGAGACGGTAAGCGCTATTGCATCACGCACACGAAGACGAGAATGTCCCGTACCGACAACTTCAAGGCGCTCTCGAACGTAACGGGCGACGCGAAAAGCGGCTCTGTGGATGCCCAGGCCGGCCTCGTCGTGATGCCTTTCCTTTGCGAAGAGTGCGGCTACCTCGAGCTTTACGTAGCCGACCGCGAGCGCTTTGGCAGCGGGGAGTAGCGTCCGCTAGAAGTGAATGGAGCGGCCGAGCACTCCAAGCGCCGCTTCCTTCACTGCTTCACCCAGAGTCGGATGTGAATGCACCGTGATCCCGATGTCCTCCGACGACCCGCGATACTCGAAGGCGAGCACGATCTCCTGGATCAGGTCGCTCGCGTTTGCGCCGATGATGTGGCAGCCGAGCAGCTCGTCGGTTTCCGCGCCGGCGATGAACTTCACGAAACCAAGAGTCTCCGCCATCGAGCGTGCGCGACCGTTCGCGCTGAAGGGAAACTTTCCGACTTTGTATTTCTTTCCACTCGCCTTGACTTCGTGCTCGGCGAGTCCGACGGTCGCGATCTCCGGCCAGGTATAAACGATTGAAGGCATGGACTTGTACTCCATGAGTACCTTGTGCCCCGCGATCACCTCGGCGGCGATCACTCCTTCTTCCTCCGCCTTATGCGCGAGGAGCTTTCCGCCAACCGCATCCCCGATGGCGAACAAGTTGGGAATGTTCGTGCGCATCTGGTCGTTAACCGCAATCTCGCCGCGCTTCCCGAGTGCGAGACCGAGGGCGGTAACGTCGATTCCGTTGATCGACGGCTTGCGTCCCACGGATACCAGCACGTAATCCGCCTCGAGCGTCTCTTTCGCGCCGTCCTTCTCGATTTCAACGGCGACTTTATTTCCGTCGCGCTTGCCGCCGGTGACTTTTGTTCCGGCGCGGATATCGAGGCCCTGCTTCCTGAAAATCTTGTCCGCTTCCTTCACGATCTCTTCATCGTTGCCTGGAAGGATCGTCGGAAAAAGCTCGACGATGGTAACCTTCGCGCCAAGCCTTCTCCACACCGAGCCGAGCTCGAGGCCGATGACGCCGCCGCCGATGACGATGAGATGCTTCGGGACTTCGGGGATCTTGAGCGCGCCGGTATTCGAGAGAATTCTCTCTTCATCGAACTTGAGAAACGGAAGCTCGACCGGAATAGAGCCCGTCGCGATGATTACGTTTTTCGCCTTATAAGATTCGCTTTTGCCGTCAGCGTCCGACACTTCTACGACGTTGCCGCGCTTGAGGGTGCCTTTCCCTTTCGCCCAGGTGATCTTGTTCTTCTTGAAGAGGAACTCGATTCCTTTTGTGTTTTGGGCAACGACTTCATCCTTTCGTTTTAGCATCGTGGCAAGATCGAGCTCGACGTTGCCGAGCTTCACCCCGTGCTGCGCGGAATGAAGCCGCGCGAACTCAAAGTGCTCTGACGATGTGAGGAGCGCTTTCGACGGAATGCATCCGACATTGACGCAGGTTCCGCCGAGTGTCTTGTCCATCTCGACGCAAACGGTATTGAGGCCAAGCTGGGCGGCGCGGATTGCGGCGACATAGCCGCCGGGTCCGCCGCCGATTATGGCGACATCGCAATCGGGCATTGCTTACTCGATGAGCATGGCGGCGGGATCCTCGATCAGCTCCTTCACGCGCACGAGGAACTGCACCGCCTGCTGTCCTTCGACGATTCTATGGTCGTATGAGAGAGCGATGTACATCATTGGCCGGACGACGACCTGTCCGTCAATGGCGACGGGGCGATCTTGCGTTTTATGCAGGCCGAGTATTCCGACCTGGGGGAAGTTGATGATCGGCGTGGAGACGAGCGAGCCGAACACGCCACCGTTGGTGATGGTGAAGGTGCCGCCGGTGAGATCGTCCATCGTCAGCTTCGTATCGCGTGCGCGCTTTGCGACATTGGAAATGTCCTGCGAGATCTCTAGCGTTCCTTTACGGTCGGCGTCCTTGATGTTGGGGACGACGAGCCCCTGATCGGACGCGACGGCGATTCCCATGTTGACGTAATGCTTGTAGATGATGGAATCGCCATCCACCTGCGCATTTATCGTCGGGAAATCACGAAGCGCGACACACGCCGCCTTCACGAAGAAGGGCATGAAGGTGAGCTTCACCCCGTACTGCTTCTCGACTTTTTCCTTGAACTTGTCGCGCAGCGAATTGAGCGCAGACATGTCCACTTCATTGAACGTGGTGAGATGCGCGGTAGCGTGCTGCGACTGAAGAAGATTTTCCGCGATGCGTTTCCTTCGCGTGCTCATCTTCTCACGGGTTTCACGCTCGGCGGCGTTCGTCACGCCTCCAGTGAACGTCGGAACGGTTTTCGTCGGAGCGGCCGGAGCGGAGCGTGGCGCGCCGGAAGCAGGAGTCGGCGGAGCGCCCGCGCCTCCCGTGATCGCGCCGATTACGTCCGGCTTGCTCACGACACCACCCCGACCGGTTCCGGCGACACTGGAAATGTCGACACCTTTCTCGGCGCCAATGTTGCGTGCCGCGGGTGACGATTTCTGGGTTCCGGCGGAGGCTGCGGGTGGGGCGGAGGCCGCCTCCCGAGCGACCGGTGCGCCGCCGACGGCGCCCGCGTCGCGAGGGCCAGCGGCCGTAGCCCCATCTGCAGACGACGACCCCGCACTAACTCCAACTCTCGTCTCGTCGAGTTCACCCAGGATGTCGTCGACCTTCACGACATCGCCCTCGCCGTGGGAACGCTTAGTAAGCGTGCCGGCTTTGAGAGCGGGAACCTCGACCGTGATCTTGTCGGTCTCGAGCTCCACGAGAGTCTCGCCCGCGGCAACTGCGTCGCCTTCATTCTTGAGCCACCGCGAGACAGTGGCTTCGACTATGGATTCACCGAGAGGTGGGACTTTAATCGAGATCATTCAGTATTGTTGAGGAGCGGATGTGGTCGATAACTTAGCCGCGTGCCTCCGGCGCCACTACTTATAGTAGTGACCGCCTGAATATAACGTCCTCACGAACCCGTGCGAGCACTAACCATCTCCGCCAATGGCGGACTCGACCAGCTCGAGTACCGCACCGATCTGCCAATTCCCGAGCCCGGCGCGGGCGAGGTGCGGATACGAGTCACCGCTGCGGCCCTCAACCACCTCGATCTCTTCGTGCTTGCCGGCCTCCCGGGTGTGAAGATTTCCCCGAAATGGGTGATGGGAGCGGATGCGACGGGGGTCATCGACACCCTCGGCCCTGGCGTCGACTCGGTGAGAGCAGGTGAGACCGTAATCGTGAATCCCGGCTTGAGCGACGGGACGTGCGAATACTGTAAAGCAGGCGAACAATCGAGCTGCGTCAACTTCCAGCTGCTGGGCGAGCACAGGTCTGGAACGATGGCGGAGTACATAGTGGTGCCGGCGAAAAACGTGCGCAGCATTCCAAAATCGATACCTCCGGAATCTGCAGCCGCATTCAGTCTCGCTACTCTAACCGCGTGGCGAATGGTTCATACGCGCGCGCGTGTAAAGAAAGGGGAGCATGTTCTGATTCAAGGAATCGGAGGCGGCGTCGCGATCGCCGCGCTGCAAATCTGCAAGCAGATCGGCGCCAATGTGTGGGTCACGTCGAGCAGCGACGAAAAGCTCGAGAAAGCGCAGAAGCTCGGCGCCGATCATACGCTCAACAATCGAAGCACCGACGTTGCAAAAGAGATCCGTGTTCGCACCAACAAGCGCGGTGTCGATGCCGTCATCGACAGCGTTGGCGAAGCGACGTGGAATTCTTCGCTCGGCGCACTCGCCAAACAAGGCCGTCTCGTCACGTGCGGGGTGAGCTCCGGCCCCAAGCTCGAAACTGACGGCCGCCGCTTATTCTGGAATCAATGGGACATACTCGGATCTACGATGGGTAACGACGCGGAGTTCGACGCGATCGCCGCGGAGCTGCGAAAGGGAAATCTGCTACCGCCGGTTGATTCGGTCTTCGGGCTCGAGAAGGGGCGCGATGCATTTGCGCGTCTTCAGAAAGCGGAGCAGTTCGGGAAAGTCGTCGTGAAAATTTCCGAATGACGGACGAAAACGCCGAAGGGAGCTCGAAGCCTGCGCAGTTTTCAAACGAAGAGCTCGCGCGCATCCGCGAGTCACTTACGAACGGCGAGCCGCCGGTTTGCCCGACCTGCGATGTGAAAATGAGCCACCGCGATATCGGCGGCGGCTCATTCGGGCTCGGCTATGCGCGGAAGCGCGACTGGCTCATCTGCGGCAAGTGCAAACGCAGCGCGGTGTTCGACATCGCGCGCGGGACCCGCAACTAGGGAACCGGCGTGATTGGCGCACCGTGCTCCGCTGCCGCCGCGGGCTCGACCGCATAAACAATGTCGAGCTCGACACCGCCGGCCTTCATCGCGACCCGGTTGTAAATGTAGAGGATGAGTGCCGTCATCACGTACCCGACGACTCCATAGAAAAACGGAAGCAATAGCAGCAGCCCCGGGCTCATGTTTTGCGAACGTGGCGGCGCGCCCGGTGGCGGCGGAGCGAGTATCGCCAGATAGAAGAACGGAATCAGCATGATCCCGAGCAGGAAATAGACGATGCCTGCAAGCTTGCTCGTCTGCTTGATGCCGAAGCGCTGGATTCTATAAAGCACTTACTCTCCTTATTGGTTTATTCAGCTCAGGCGATTGGTGCAACTTGAAGCTGTTCCAGCTTCCCGTCCGGCTGCTCGAAGATCCAGACTCTGAGCGAACGCGCCGCAAAGCTCGCGCGATATCTCCGAAGCACATATCCGCCGCGCAGCGACTGACTAATCTGTGTGAACGACCGCAGCTCACCGAGGGGTGCGAGGCTGGACGCAAAATCCTTGAGCGCGATCTCGTCAAAGTACGCATTTGCATTTGACGTGAATTGAGTACGGTCGATTTCTCCGCGGCGCAGTCCCTCGAAAATTGAGCGGATGCGCGATTCTTCACTCTTCGCTGTCGCGTCCTCGGTTGCGAAAAGCTGCGCGGCGATCTGCTGCGCGATTGCACCCGACGCTGGAGCCGCATCCTGATTGGTGAGCACGACTATCGCGGCGCTATCATTGGGATAGACCCTATTCTCGGCGGTGAAGCCGGAAACCTCACCGCCATGCTCGACGAGGAAATGTCCATTGGACATAGAGACGTCGACGCCGAGTCCGTATCCGGTTGCCGCGCCGTTACTGAGATGCACGTCGTTTTGGAGAGCGCGATAAGATGCCGGCTTGAGCAGACTCTTGTTGATCATCGCGATGTCCCACTTCGCCAGGTCGCTTGCCGTCATCGCCAGCTCTCCTGCGGCCCACATCCATCCGGCGCCCGCGTCCGGCGCGGAATGCAGCGGGCCGAGTGCGTAGCGGATGTAACCCGTGGCGTCGGCAGCGCGCGGATTCACGTCGAAGTTGAGCGCGCTCGTCATACCGAGCGGAACGAGAATCCGCTTGCGAATGAAATCGTAATACGGCATTCCCGCAGCTTTTTCGACGATCATTCCTGCGATCGTGTAGTTCGTGTTGCTGTACTGCCAGCGTGAGCCCGGCTCGAAGTCGAGGGCCTGCTTTCCCCAGCGATCGACAATCTGCTGAGGCGTCACCGACTTCTTCATCGGGGGCATCAGGTAGTCTTGCGGCCAGAAATCCTGATAACCCGAAGTGTGCGACAAAACCTGGCGCACGGTGATCTTGTCCCCGTGTGTCAGCCCGGGAATGAATTTCGACACCGGATCATCAAGGGAGAGTTTCCCTTCTTCCTGAAGCAGCAAGATCGCCGAGGCGGTGAACTGCTTGCTGATGGATCCTAGCGCGTAGCGCATCGACGGCGACGCGGCGACGCTCGGATCGAGTTTGGCGTTTCCGTACGCATTTGCGTACACGAGTCGCCCGTGGCTCACCACGGCGACCGTTGCGCTGGGTACTCCGGTCGCCGCGAGCACGGCGTTGGAGATCGAGTCGATTTGTCTTGTGAGATCCCCATCGGAAGTCTTTGAGAATTGTTGCGCGCCAATCGGTGCGGCGACGCCAACGAGTAGGGCAGCAAGGAAGATGTGGTTACGCACAGAACCTCGAGTGTGTTTTAGACGGAGGGATTGGGTCACGGAGCTCAGGTCCACCTGATAATTCGCTTCCCGTTCCCATCGGTGAATCCGCCGGATGCGATGATGATACAATCAACCATTGCCCAGATGCCAAGCCCGCCAAGGGTGCAAAGCTGCACGATCGCAGATCCCGTCTTCCCGACGTAGAAGCGGTGGGCGCCGAAAACGCCGAAGATGATGGCGAGCATGAATGCAGGGAAGCGCAGCTTGTCACTTTCGCCGGGCCCGCCGGCGCCTGTTTGCAGAGCCAGACAATGCGGGCATGTCGTCGTCTCGGCGGACATTATGCCGCTGCAAAAGTCGCAGTATTTGACAGTGTTGGCGGGAGCGTAGGAAGACATCTTTTGAGGCCTCTGCTGCGGAAGGCGGGTGGAGCGGTTGCCGAAGTAGAAAAGCTGCACCGCCGGCCGGCCCAGGTCTAGCTTTCTCGGCAGGCGAAACGGGGCTCAGGCCGGTATCTTTTTGGGCGTTCCCCAACTTCCCCCGAGCGATCCAGATGGATACGACCACCGCCGGCTTCGGCGAAAGACTGCAGGACAGCTTCGACCAGATCTACCGCTACATCCCTGCGCTTTTCGGCGCTCTGGTGATTCTATTCGCCGGGTATCTTCTCGCCCGGCTTCTCGAAAAGGCGACCGACCGGTTGATGCAGCGCATTAAGCTCAATGAGCTGCTCGAGCGCGGCGGAGTGATGCAGGCAGTGCTGCGCAGCGGATCGCACGTCAACCCGACCCGTGTTGCGGCGACTCTCGTTTTCTGGTTCGTCATGTTCGCGGTGATGCTTGTCGCGGCGAATGCGCTCGGTTTGCAATCGCTCGCCAATGTGTTCTCCGAGCTGGTTAGCTACATCCCGAGTGTCATCGCCGCAATCGTGATCATGATCGTCGGCATCGTACTCGGCGGTTTCGTTGGCGGATTGATCATGGCATCCGCTGGCGGCCTTCACGGTGGACCGACGCTCGCCCGGATTGGGAAAGGCGGGGTCATCATGCTCGCGGTGTTCATGGCGCTGCAGGAGCTCGGAATTGCGAGCGACATCGTCACCACCGCCTTCGCGATTCTCTTCGGCGCGATCGCGCTGGCAGTGGCGCTCGCATTCGGGCTCGGCAACACGTCACTCGCTGGCGAGGTGACACGCGAGTGGTACAATCATTACCGGAGTGAGCGCGAGGAGATAGAGCGGGAGAACAAGGAGCTCGATCGGGAAGAAGGGATCTCCACCGACACGTATGAGTATCCACGGTCGCGGCGCACCCCGGTCGCACCGCAGCAATCGGTGCAGGTTAACACCCGGGCGAACGCCGATATCACAGAGTCGTAAAATCCAACACAAAAGAACGGGATGCGGGTTGTCAGAGGCGCAGATCTCTGATGCTTGAAACTACTCCAAGACCGGTCGGTGTCCTTGGCGTGCCCAGGACGGTCTCGTGGTAGTTTCCAGAAACCTGCAACTATGCTTCTGAGATCCCGCATCCCGTTCAGCTGTAGTTTCCGTTGAGCACTCCCAAGGTACAGAGGGATCTCGCCCGTCTCCTCAGTCTCCGCGACGCGATCGCGCTTCTGGTGGGCACAGTCATTGGCACCGGCGTTTTTTTCAAAGCTGCGCCGATGTCCCAGCTGCTCGGATCCCCGGGGATGGTCCTTCTCGCTTGGATCGCGGCCGGTGTCCTCTCTCTCGCGGGTGCGCTGACCTACGCAGAGCTTGGTGCGATGTATCCGCGAGCCGGCGGGGATTATGTATTCCTGCGCGAGGCGTACGGAGATTTTCCCGCTTTCATGTTCGGTTGGACGAACTTTGCGGTAATTACCACGACCGGCCTCGCCGCGATCGCCACCGGTTTTGCTTCTTTTCTTTCTGCGCTCGTTCCCGTCGGTGCGGTTTGGGCGGCGCGGGATATTCACCTGCTCGGTCAGAACATTCATTGGACGTTCGGCGCCCAGCAGGTCGTCGCGGTCGCTACCATTTTCGTTTTCTGCGCGATGAACAGCGCGCGCGTATCCACGGGCGGGGCTACACAGTCGCTGCTTACGCTCGCGAAGTTCATCGGCATCGGCGCAATCGTCCTAGGTGCGTTCTTCTTCTCGCACACTCGATCGATGGGGAACTTCACGCCGCCATCGCCAGGCGCGACCGCGTACCCCGGGGCAGCCGCCACCACGCTCACCTTCACGGCCTTCGGTGCGGCGATGATAGCGGCGTTGTGGGCGTTTCAAGGCTGGAGCAACATGACGATGGTATCCGGCGAGATCGAGAATCCCCAGAGAAACGTCCCGCGCGGTCTCATGTACGGTATGCTGATTGTGCTCGGCGTTTACCTGCTTACGAACTTCGCGTACTTCTACGCGCTTCCGTTCGGCGAAGTGGCGAACTCCAACTCGACCGCTTTCAGAAATGCGCTTCCAGTCGCGGCCAAAGCGGCGCAAAGCTTCCTCGGCAGCGCTGGTGGCAAGATCGTTTCGATCTCGTTTCTCGTCTCGGTAATGGGCTCGCTGAACGGCATCATTATCATGAACTCACGTGTGCCGTTCGCGATGGCGCGCGATGGAATGTTCTTTCCGAAGCTCGGCGAGCTCAACGCGGAACAGGTTCCCGCCCGGGCTATTTGGATTGAAGGAATACTCGGCAGCATTCTCGCTCTCTCCGGCACTTTCGATCAGATCACGACGGCGTGCGTATTTGCCGTCTGGATATTCTTCGCGCTTACGGCTGGCGCGGTTTTCGTTCTGCGGAGGAAGCAGCCGGACGCCCCGCGCCCGTATCGCGTTCTCGGCTATCCGGTACTTCCCGCTCTGTTTGTGGTAGTGGCGCTTTGGCTTCTCATAAATACTTTGCGCACGAATCCCGTCGAGTCCGCCGCCGGCCTCGTCCTTATTGCGATCGGGGCGCCGATTTTCCTCCATTTTAGGAAGGGCCGTACGGGTGACCGGGTCGCTCGAGATTAAACGGAAGGCACGTCGCGGTGCATGCCGGATGCACGCAGAACAAATCCAATTCCTTGAAACGTGTTCATTCGGACCCTCGAGAAGAGGGGAGGGCCTTACGAACATCGTACCAATATTCGCTGATGAGGGAATCGCCCATCTGCTTCTGCAGCGCAGAGCGATTTAAGAGCAGATAAAAGACGGCGGTTGGTGGCCCCATCGTGAAGTAATGCCAGTCACCGCGCGTATCGAACTTTCTCGCTGATGTTTTAGCGCGGGCGCCTTTCGCGCGAACGAATCGCTGGCCGCGTTTTTTGCCGAGTTGCTTCAGCGCAACGAGAAATTCGACGTCCTCGGCTACCTTCAGATTTTCATCGTATCCGCCGACAGCTTCCCAGTCGGCCCGTCGACAGAACACGACTCCGATGTCGAGGTTCGCGAGGAAGAACAGGACCTCGCCTAGCAGCGTCGTCGCCGCGATACCCAAAGAGCTGCGGTCGAAGCGCGCGCCGGTTGCACCCGCGACAGCTTTTTGCGACGACATCGTGTCTTCGATGACGTTGAAAGTCTCGGGGTGAATGGTGCAGTCTGCATCGATGAAGGCGACGATGTCCCCCGTCGCCGCGAGAGCGCCTCCGTTGCGCGATGCAGCTATCACCGGCTTGTCCACGTCTGCAACGACGCAGCCGCGGGACCGCGCGATCTCCGAAGTGCGATCGGTGGAACAGTTGTTGGCAACGATAACTTCGACTTCGGTCTGCCCGCGCGAGTAACGCGCGCGCGCCACATCCACGCTGTCGAGTAGCGCGGGGAGAAACTGCTCCTCGTTGAATGCGGGTATGACGAGTGAGATCCTTGGCATTCTATCTAAGGTATCTCAGCGCCCGCCCTAATAAGGAGATCCTTGAGGATGAAGCGATGGCATTTTGACTCATCGGCGCAGTAACAGCCCACCGAGATGTTCGAGTCCTTGGAAATGGCGACGAGGAGGCTTATCAGCCGCTGCGCCGAGGGCTTCTTCATCTCGGTTCGGTACGCCCTTTCGTAGCGCGCCCAGCGTGCTGGATTGAACGGATCCCTCAGAGCCCACGATACGAGGGGGGCACTGGGCGCGAGCTCCGGCATCCACACGTCGAAAAAATCCTGCTTTGTGAAATCTTCTTTCCGAACACCGCGTGGAGGGCGCCGCACCGTACCCAGGCGAATCCCTTCGCGGGGCAGTCGCGCGCTCCCAAGTCGAACTACTCTTATCATAGCGGGTATGATTGGCAGGAAACGTGCTTTGAACCCGTTCGAAAGCGTACGCGGCTTGCGCCGCGCGCTCCCATTCCGGCATCCTTTCAGCACGCGCTTTGAACGCGACAAAAGAGGAAAAAACGTTCATGTCTCAGTCACGACTTCTGTCCCTGGCAGCCGTTTCCACTCTCGCTTTCGGCTGCTCCTACCCACCTCCGGCCAGCACTCCGGTGCCAGCGACGACTCCCAACACGACTAACACGCTCTCGCCTTCCAATCCGTTCTACTCGGCGAGCACGCTTCTCTATCAGGCTCCGCCTTTCGATAGGATCAAAGACACGGACTTCCAACCGGCGATCGAAGAGGGAATGCGGCAGGACCTGGCCGACATGGAGGCGATCGCGAACCGGGCTGAGGCGCCGACATTCGATAATACGATCGCAGCGATGGAGCATTCCGGCGTTCTCCTCACACGTGTCGTGAACGTTTTCGACGCGCTCAATTCAGCCAACACGAACGACACCCTGCAAAAGGTCGATGAGTTAGAGTCGCCGCGTAGAGCTGCGCATTCCGACGCGATCTACCTGAACCCGAAGCTATTCGCCCGTGTGAAGAGTGTGTACGACGGTCGCGCGACGTCCGGTCTCGATCCGGTGCAGCAGTACCTCGCCGAGCGGTATTACAAAAACTTCGTTCGCGCCGGCGCGCTGCTGCCCGAGGCCGACAAGACGAAGTTGCGTGCGCTGAACGAGGAAGAGTCGAAGCTGGGGAGCCAGTTCCACAACAAGCTCCTCGCCGCGACGAAAGCTGGAGCACTCATCGTTGACGACGCATCGGAACTCGCCGGTCTCACCGAAGGCGAGACCGCGGCGGCCGCAGAGGCGGCGAAGGATCGTGGGCTCACCGGGAAGTGGGTGGTTCCACTTCAGAACACTACGCAGCATCCGCGTCAGCAGGAGCTGCAGAGCCGGGCCACGCGTAAGCGCCTGTTCGAAGCTTCGACGAGGCGCGCGGAGCACGGCGACAGCACGGATACCCGCGGATTCGTAACGCGACTCGCACAGCTACGCGCAGAAAAGGCGAAGCTCCTGGGTTATCCGACATACGCTGCGTACCGACTTGAAACCCAGATGTCAAAGACCCCGGAGAATGCTATCAAGCTTCTTACGGACATGGTTCCCGCCGCGACGGCGAAAGCCAGACGCGAGGCCGCGGACATGCAGGCTGTCATCGACAAGCAGGGCGGCGGGTTCAAGCTCGCACCGTGGGACTGGCAGTATTACGCGGAGCAGGTGAGAAAAGAGAAGTACGCGCTAGATGAATCGCAGATCAAACCTTACTTCGAGCTGAACAACGTTCTTCAGAACGGAGTGTTCTTCGCTGCGAACAAGCTGTACGGGCTGACGTTCAAGGAGCGCCACGACATTCCGGTTTATCACCCCGACGTGCGCGTGTTCGAGGTATTCGACGCCAATGGCGGATCGATGGCGCTGTTCTACACCGATTACTTCAAACGTGACAACAAGGGCGGCGGCGCGTGGATGTCGAGCTTCGTCGATCAGTCGGGCCTGATGGGCACGCGCCCCGTTGTGTTCAACGTCGCGAATTTTCAGAAGCCGGCACCGGGCCAGTCCGCTCTCCTGAGCTTCGACGATGTGACGACGATGTTCCACGAGTTCGGGCATGCCCTTCACGGGCTGTTCTCGAATGTCCAATATCCGACGTTCGCGGGCACCAACGTTCCACGGGACTATGTGGAATTCCCGTCGCAGTTCAACGAACACTGGGCCCTCGATCCAACGGTCTTCGCGAATTACGCGAAAAATTATCAGACCGGTGAGCGGATGCCGCAGTCGCTTGTGAGCAAGATCAGGACAGCGCGCACGTTCAATCAGGGCTTCAAGACGACGGAGTATCTAGCCGCATCGCTGCTCGACATGGCGTGGCATACACAGGCACCGGGGGCGGCACAGCCGGACGTCGATACGTTCGAAGCGCAGGCGCTTCAGCGTTTTGGTGTGGCGATTCAGGAGATTCCGCCCCGCTATCGGACTACGTACTTCTCGCACGTCTGGGACGGCGGATACGCGGCGTCGTATTACGCGTACCTTTGGAGTGAAGTCATCGATGACGACGCGTTCGCCTGGTTCCAGGAGAACGGGGGGTTAACACGAGCGAACGGACAGCGCTTCCGCGAAATGATTCTTTCGCGCGGCGGGAGTGTGGAATCAGCGGCCCTCTATCGCGCGTTCCGGGGCCGCGATCCAGTCGTCGAGCCGTTGCTGATCGAGCGCGGTCTGAAGGAGATACCGGTTCGCAGGTGAAGTAATGCTTCGGGGATCCACTCGGCCGCTGGGCCATCCCAACGGCCGAGGGAATTTCTCGTACTAAAGCGGGGAGCTCTAAGCTGTTAAGCTTTTTAGCTACAAGCTTTCATGCCGGGATTCAACGAGGCGGAGCCGAAGGTTCGGTGTCTCTCTTCGTGCAAATGAAGAGCTTACGCCTGTACGGCTTGAGTCGCTTACAGCTCCCCGCTTTAGTACGCAGTAATCTTTCCGTGGTTGGGATGGCCAAGCGCCCGCTCGTCGGCCGGCTATGTCATGAAGTCAGTCGGTCAGCTTCGCGATCAGCTTCTTCGGCGCGGTTTGCCTATACGCGTCTTCGAGGAGCTCGGCGAGCTCCTCCCAATTCGGTTTCTTGTCGAGGTATGCTCCGGTCCATCCGCCGGGACCGACGTACGGTGGCTTGAAGTATCGCGCCGGACTGCTCTGTAGAAGAATCTCCTGAACGGTGTGTTTCGACTTGATCCAGACTCCCGGCCGGCCGCTGTGATGCGATGAGCTGTCGCTCCCGTACATCGCGAAAATCTTGTTCTTCACACGGAACGTCGGTTCTCCCCACGCTTCGACCTCGTGCGCTTCAGGAAACGCGAGACAAACTTTACGGAGCTTTCCTAACGGAGTGGCCGCTTCCTTCACCATCACTACACTCCGCGGCGGCGCTTCATTATGAGCATTACGATGACAAAGGCGACTGCGACGAGGATTGCGGTTCTCATTTTGTCTTCCTGTTCGGGGAAGACATATCATACGGAATCGGGCGGCGGAGCGTCCGGACGAGGCCGATAGCGCTCATCAGCGCCCAAACTCCCTCGAGCAAGATGAAGCCGTATTGCCTGCCCGCGATTGCGATCGCAGTGAGAGCCACTGAACCGATGAGGTTCATCGTCAGATAGGACACGCTCGTCGTCGTCATTCTCGACAGCAGTGTCATGGCAAACGGCACGAGAATGAGCATCGCGGCGAGAAGAGAAATTAGCTGTGTCATCAATAACCAATCTCGCCAATAGTGCGCGTAACTCCCAGCTCGCGCGCTTTAATCTCGGCGGCGGATGAGCCAGTGACACGCACAGTCCCGATTTCTCTCTTGAACTCCCCGAGGCGAAGGAACCGCCCTGCCTCCTCCGTCGCGACGCGAGACGACGCCGTCTTGCTGTGGCCCCAATAGTCGCCGTGCGCGGCTCCACCGATCTCACGCTCGGAAACGTTCGCGCGATATCCCGGCATGAGGGGCGACGGACCGAATCTACCCAGCGCCCTCTCAGACGCCTCACGTCCCCCCGCAAGCGATTGACCCGGCGGAAACGCGTAGTGTAGAACGGTATCTGCCTTGGAATGAAGAATGTCGATCGTCGATCCGTCACCCTGCAATGCAATCAGTAAATCGTAAAATCTTCCACGCGGCTCCAGCATTTCCGACGGCACGGCTGCCGCCATCAGCGCCACCCTGCGTATGCGCGGCATTGCACGCGCTCGCAGTAAAAGCAGTGTCTCGAGCACAACGCGGGAGCCGAGGGAGTGACCGATGAAATCCACGGTCTCGAGATTCGGCATCCGCCAGAGCGCGTTCGCCAGCTCCCTCGCTGCACGCACGGCGGTGTGAACGGCCGCCGGATAAATGAGAAAATCCGCCCTGTCGAAGAACGACCACCAGTCGGCATCGCCCGGCCAGAAAGCATCGGCGAACAAGTGTTCGAAAGTCTGTGGATCCGCCGGCGAGAAAATCTCTTTCTCGCGAGTGCGAAAACCGAGATACGCCTCGCTCGCTTCGCTGTCGGTGTTGTTGAAACCGTGAACTAGTACCACGCATTCGCGCCGAGTGAGCTCGTCTGCGCTTGTGCGGATGTCAGCGGGAGAGAGCAAAGCCCCACCTTCCGCATTCTTTCGAAGATAGAGCTGGAGCAGCGGTCGGTAGTCCGCCGGGCGTGTCTTATTCTTACCCATCCTTCACCCGCTTTAGGGCACTCACCAAATCCTTGGCAACGGGAGAGAGAATTCCGCCCAGCAATGAAAAAACGATGAGCGTCGGAAAGCTGATCGATGCCCCGATGCCGTTCCTCTGAACCCAGGTGAGAACGATGAACATCGCCACCATGCCGACCGCGTTCGCCGCGGCCTGATTCCAGGACCCCCACCTGTCGCCCGTATAAAGCTGAAAACCATCGAGCTTTCGTTTCACGATCTGCCGCAGCCGCGCAAATCGCTCCGCGTGCTCCTTCACTGCCTGCCGCTGCTCGGGAGTCGGATTCAAGTCAGCGACACTGACGAGCGCAAACGATCCGTCTCTGTACCAGCGCTCGACGTCATCAGCCTTCGCTCCGACAGTCATCAGTTGATACAAATCCGGATATTCGGGCGGAGACGCGAGCGCCACGTCGGCTGCGTCTTGAATGCTGCCCATCATCCTCGGCAGCTCGAGCGCGAATAGCGCGTGCGCAGGGACGGTATGGAATGCGTGACCGAGTCCAAGATGGCCTTCACTTGCGATGAGATTCGCTGCAGCCAGCGACGCTTCTTCGTCTGTCACTCCGGTGCAGAGCTGAATAAGCTGAGCCATCGCGCTGCTGTGTGTCGCTGCCTGCTCGCCCGTGATCGTGCGATCGAGAGGAGTGCGCATTACCCAGCGTGTCCAACGCAGTGCCTGGAACTTCGTGCGAGAATCGAGGAGCTTCTTCGCTGCTTCAATTAACGCCATCGATAATGCGCCGACCGCGGCTAGGGCTCCGAGGTAGCGCAGAAGGAAATCGGTGAACTGATTCACCGCGATGACGACTCCGTCCGGGATGGGAGGGGGCGACTGCAGCGCGAGGATGAGCGGCATCTTCGTCTCCGGTTTTATGCTCTTGTTATCCGTCGATTTCGTGAAGGTAGCACCACTTCCAGCTTTCGCCCGGCTCGAACGATTGGATGGTGGGGTGCGGAGCGTTGTCGCGCAGGCGGAGGTGCTCGCAGGTCATTGGCCTCTCTCGCTAATTGTTGGGCTTTGCTTTCAGCGCGTGACCGCCAATAATCTGGCTCATTCTGCAGCGGCCCGCCTTCCTCCGACTTTCAGCGCTTTTCCGCGCAAAAATCACGTGTTTTTGAGGCTTTTGGACGCCCAATCACATTTATTTTCTGAACGCGCCGTAAGTCATTATTCCACATAGTGTTAGAAGGGGTCAAAAAGCTTGAGTTTTCGGCCTCTTTTCGCTAGCTTTGGGAAGGTTATTCAACGGGCAATCCGAGGCCCTTCCAACCCTCCTCAATGACCTCTCCAAATAACAGAGAGCGCATCCTCCCGCGCGACATCCACATCGAAGTGAAAGAGTCGTTCATCAACTACTCGATGAGCGTCATCGTCTCACGCGCGCTGCCGGATGTACGCGACGGACTGAAGCCGGTGCACCGCCGAGTGCTGTATGCGATGAACGAGCTCGGCCTCGTTCCGGGCCGGCCCTACAAGAAATCCGCGACTGTCGTTGGAGACGTGCTCGGCAAATATCATCCTCACGGCGACTCGTCGGTTTACGACGCCCTCGTGAGAATGGTGCAGGATTTCTCTCTCCGTTATCCGCTCGTCGACGGTCAGGGAAACTTCGGAAGCGTGGACGGAGATCCGGCCGCCGCCTACCGTTATACCGAAGCGCGTCTCACGCGCGTGGCGATGGAGATGCTCGCCGACATCGACAAGGAGACGGTCAACTACGCCCCGAACTTCGATGACCGGCTTCAGGAGCCGACCGTTCTCCCGTCGGCGATCCCGAATCTTCTCGTCAACGGCTCCTCTGGCATCGCCGTCGGGATGGCGACCAATATTCCGCCGCACAACCTCAAGGAAGTCACCGACGCTCTCGTCGCGCTCATCGACAATCCCGAGCTCGAAGTGAGCGAGATCAGGAAATTCATCAAGGGTCCGGACTTCCCGACGGGCGGATACATCTACGGGCGCGCGGGAATCAAGGATTATCAGGAGACGGGACGCGGCCGCATCGTGATGCGCGCGCGCGCCGTGATCGAGGAGAAGGAGAGCTCGAACAAGGCGCAGATCGTCGTCAATGAGCTGCCATACCAGGTAAACAAGGCGAAGCTGGTGCAGGATATCGCCGAGCTCGTGCGCGACAAGAAGCTGGAAGGAATCTCGGATCTCCGCGATGAGTCGGACAAGGATGGAATGCGGCTCGTCATCGAGCTCAAGCGTGACGCGATTCCACGCGTGGTGCTGAACCAGCTCTTCAAGCACACCACGATGCAGTCCACCTTCGGCGTGATCATGCTGGCCCTGGTTCCCGACTCGCATACGGGTCAGCTCGTGCCGAAGATCATGCCGCTCAGGGAAGTTCTTCAGCACTACATCGAGCATCGGCACACCGTTGTCGTCCGCCGCACGCAGTACGAGCTGGACAAGGCGCTCGAGCGCGAGCACATCCTCGAAGGTTTGAAGATCGCCGTCGACAATATCGACGAGGTCATCAAGCTCATCCGCAAGGCGAAGGACACACCGACGGCGAGCGAAGGACTGCAGAAGAAGTTCAAGCTCAGCGAGCGTCAGTCCGAGGCCATTCTCAACATGCGCCTTGCCAAGCTCACCGGCCTCGAGATCGAGAAGCTCGAAGCCGAGCTCGGTGAAGTCCGCGCGTTCATCACGGAGCAGCGGGACATTCTGGCGTCGAAGCCGCGCCGCATGAAGCTCATCCGCACCGAGCTGGAAGGAGTGGCGGAGGATTACGGCGACGAGCGTCGCTCGGAGATCACCAGCGACGAAGGCGAGTTCACCATCGAAGACTTGATCGCCGAGGAGGACATGGTCATCACCATATCCCATTCCGGCTACATCAAGCGCACGAGCGTCTCTACTTACCGCAAGCAGCGCCGCGGGGGACGCGGGCTAACCGGGCAGGATCTCAAAGACGACGATTTCGTCGAGAGGCTCTTCATCGGATCCACGCACGATTACATCCTGTGCTTCACCGACGACGGACGCTGCTTCTGGCTAAAGGTGCACGAGATCCCTCAGGCCGGTCGCGCGGCGAAGGGGAAGCCGATCGTGAACCTCATCAACGTCGGCGCCGAGACGCAGGTGAAGTCGATGGTGCCGGTGCGTGAGTTCAGCGAGACGGAATTCCTTCTCTTCTGCACCAAGCAGGGGACGATCAAGAAGACCGCGCTCTCCGCGTACTCCAATCCGCGCGCCGCTGGCATCAAGGCGATCAAGATCGACGACGGCGATGAACTCATCGACGTTCAGGTCACGGGCGGAACGAACGATATCGTTCTTGCGACGAAGCACGGATTGTCCGTCCGCTTCCACGAGCAGGACGCACGTCCAATGGGGCGTGACACCAGCGGCGTGAAGGGTGTCGATCTGCGCGAGGACGACCAAGTTGTGAGCATGGTGGTGGTAAAGCGCACCGCTACGCTGCTGGTCGTCACGGAAAAAGGACTCGGCAAATGCACCGAGATCGACAACTATCGCGTGCAGAGGCGTGGTGGAAAGGGCATTCTCACTCTCAACCGAACCGAGAAAACGGGCAACGTCGTAGCGCTGATGGAGGTTCTGCCCGAAGATGAGATCATGCTCATTACCAAGGGCGGGGTAATCATTCGGTCGCCGGTCTCCCAGGTCCGCGTGACTGGAAGAAACGCGCAGGGTGTGCACCTTGTGCATCTCGACGAAGGTGACTGCGTGATGGCGGTTGCGCGCGTAGTTCCGGAGGACGACAAGGACGATGATGGGATTGCGGCCGGAGTTGGCGCTGACGAAGGTCCCGAGCAGGGCGATTTGCTCGACGGCGCGGAAGAGGAATAACCGCACTTTCGAACTTTAGAGAAGGCCTGAGCCATTAAGGTTCAGGCCTTCTTTCTTTTTGTGATAGCGCGAATCAGTATAGAAGGGACCGTAGGCCAACCAACGAATCCAACGACAGTGAAACTCGGAGACATTTTGCGGCGCACAATCACGCTTGGCATCTCACTCGCAGCGCTCGCGGCATGCGCCAAGGACGTGAAGCGAAAGGAATCCGTCTCGGACAGCGCGAGCACGGCGCCGGTGGTCACGACGATTCAAGTAAACCGCGGAACGCAGGGAATGAGCGAGCGCGTGAGCTGGATGTTCTCCGCCGACAAGAAATCCGTGCTCGTGATCGCCGATCCTTCGGGCGCTGAAGCGGACGCGATTCCAAACGGGTTCGTTTTTGGGGACGAGGCGACAGGGTTCCAGGCTCGGATGGACAGTGTGTGGGACGTCGCCGTGTCTCCCGACTGGAAAACGCTCGCATTCAGTCGCGCTTACCAAGTCGTAGACGGTTCGGGCACGAGCGATCCGGTTTATCTCAGCGATCTCGCGCGGCGGACGTCAATCGATACTGCGGCGCTGCGTGCAGCTTCATTTGCGAGCAGTGGAATGTCTTCGGCGCGATCGGTCGCACAAGCGGGAATCATTCGTGTTCCCGTTGATGCGCACAGCGTTACCGCCGGCGACAGCGCCGCACCTAGAATGTTTCCGATCGCGCGCGGCTGGCGCGTGCGATGGACGGCCGACGGGGCGCTCATCGCGCTCGGTAATACGCCGACGCGCTCGCTCGACGCGGAGCCGAGCGAAAGCTGGACTGCGCTAGATCCAAAAACCGGGGAGTTCCACGGCTCGCTGCCCTCGACTGCAAAAATTCTCGAGCCGCAGATGTCGAGCGGACCGGTGCTGCACGGCGACAGCGGGCCCGATGTGAGTAAGGCGCCGCCTATCAAAGCGATGCGCGATGGAAAGCAGCTCACAATAACGAGCGAGCGCGGAGTGATCACGATTTCTTCCGCCGCAGACAGCGGAGCCGCTCCTTATGTCGTCGGTCCCGGCGCAGCGCTCGCCGCAACCGCCGGCGGAGGATTCATTGTCGCGCTCGCGCCGAGGGCGAAAGTTTCAGCGGGGGAAATGCCGGTTGAGGTGGTGGTGTATCGGGTCAGTTGGTAGCGATAACGACGACCACTGACTGAACACGTTCCGCGTTTCCCGGAGAAAACGTTGCCCGTCACCGGTCAGAACCAGTACCCCGGTGGAAATCCATTCGGCCTAACCGGCAACCGGTCACGTTAGTTACCGGGAACGCGGAACGTGTTCGGTTGCAGTTGTAGTTCACTTCCCAATCCTTCTCAACTCAACCAGCAGACATCGATCCTGCACTACCTCGATCCCCGCCCGCGCCAACCTCTCCGCCGCGCCGTCATTCCTTATCCCGGCCTGAAACCAAACCGACCTCGGCTTTTTCGCAATGATATCGTCAACGTGCGCATCGATATCCGCCGGTCGGCGAAAAACATTCACCATATCTACTTCGCCGGGCACACCAGCGACGGTACGGAAAACTTTCTCACCCAGGATCACCGTGGCGTCCGGATAGTAAACCGGCACCGGCACGATCTCGTATCCTGCCTCCTTCGCGTATTCGGGCACATAGTACGCAGGCTGCGACGCATCGATCTTGATGCCGAGGACTGCAATGCGGTGCGTTTCCTCGAGAATGCGCCGGATGCCAGCCGCATCGTTGATTATGCGCGCGCTCCATTCGCTCTCGTTCTCCGATTCAGATAACGTTTGCATGCGTTCGTCGAGTGCAAGTGCCGCGCTCACCGTCCCCCGGGGTAACCCTAGGCACGCCCGCGCAATAAATTTCGAAGACAAACGCGAACATTTTGGAGAGAACACATAGATGCGAATGCTCGTGCTGGGCGCCGGCCTACAGGGGTCGGCGTGCGCCTACGACCTACTGCAAAATCCCGAAGTGACGGAAGTGAGGCTCGCCGATCTTAACACCGCACACCTGCACGAATTCCTCGCGCCGTATTCCGGCAAGAATCTCATTCCGACTCCGCTCGATGTGCGCGACCGGAACGCCACCCTCGCGCTGATGCGCGAAGCGGACGCGACGATGAGTGCCATCCCGTATTACTTCAATCTCGACCTGGCGAAGCTCGCGGTGGAGGCCGGAACACATTTCTCCGACCTCGGCGGCAACACGCAGATCGTTTTCGAGCAGAAGAAGCTTCAAGCCGAAGCGCAGAAGAAGAACATCACGGTCATTCCCGACTGCGGCCTCGCGCCGGGAATGGTGAACATTCTTGCGGAGCATGGAATCAGCCGGATGGATCACGTCGAGACTGTGAAAATCTTCGTCGGCGGTATTCCTGAAACTCCCGAGCCGCCTCTCAATTACCAAATCGTCTACTCGCTCGAGGGCGTGCTCGATTATTACACGACCCTCTCATGGGTCGTGCGTGACGGCAAGCGCGTCCAGGTGAAAGCGCTATCGGAGATCGAGCCCGTCAAGTTCGAGGAAGGCATCGGCGAGCTGGAGGCATTCCACACTGCGGGTGGTCTTTCCACGATGGCGTTCCGTTACGAAGGAAAGATTCCAACGATGGAATACAAAACGCTGCGCTATCCTGGCCACGCGAAGATCATGGAAGCGATTCGCGACCTGGGCTTGCTCGACAACGAGCCGGTCGATGTCAAAGGTGTGCGCGTCGTTCCGCGCGATCTCGTCGTCTCGGTGATCGGGCCGAAGCTCACCAAGCCGAACGGCCGCGACATAGTCGCCCTGCGGGTGATCGTCGAAGGAACGAAGGCCGGCAAGCCGATGAAGCTTGCGTGGGAACTCGTGGACCGGTTCGACGCTACTCGGGGCATCAGTGCGATGGAGCGCACCACCGGCTACTCGCTTTCCATTACCGGACAGATGCAGGCGCGCGGCGAGATCGGGAAGAGCGGTGTGTACACGCCCGACGAATGCGTCCCTGCGGAGAAGTACATCGCCGAGCTAGCGAAGCGCGGCGTCATGATTCGGGAGCTCGCGAGCTAGTTAAGCCGCGCTGGTTCCGTAGGTGCCGCTCCCGTTTCCGGGAACGAGCTGCGCTTTTTCACATAGAAGTCTGAGCTGGGACTCGGTAGAGATCTCCCAGTGTTTTGGAATCGGTGTAAGGCGGCGCTTTTCGGATTTCGATTCGAAGACAAGCCATCCGGTGCCGAGTCCATTGTCGAGCACGACGCGTTTCTGGTCGAGGCGCCGCCGGTCACCCACTCGGCGCTCCACGCCTTTCCATTCCCCGCTGGAATGCTGACGGCGCTCCACCGAGCGGCGCTCGATTCGCTCCGGCCGAACATCCCACGCCTGCCAGTAGCTATTTCTTCTGTCGACAAAAGTTCTGTATGCCATCACCCAACCATTTGTTTCTCGGGGAATGCCCGCCGATTACGTGCAACGATGAATGGAACAAGGGTTCAAGTTCGGTGCCAGAAACTGCCACGCGTTGATTTTGAGCGCGAAGTTCTGAGTCTACCTCGCGAAACTGGCGAGCGTTTCGCACATCACGTCGATCACTGCCTTCGCGCTCCACCGGTCGGCGCCATTGTAGAGGAACGTGAATGCGATCACCTCGCCATCTGCAGCGGTGACGTATCCGGCGAGAGCGATTACGTCGTTCGTCGTGCCGGTCTTCGCGTGAAGATTTCCCTCGGCGGGAGTGTTCCTCATTCTCCGGCGAAGCAGCTCGGAGTCTCCGGCGACGGGAAGCGACGCGTGCAACCACGGCCCCCAGGAAGATTTGTGGGCGTAGCCGAGTAGCTGCGTCATCGCACGCGGCGTTACCCGGTCGAGAACGGAGAGGCCGCTCCCGTCCGCGAAGTAAAGCTGCGATGGATCTGTGCCAACCTTGTCGGAGAAGAATGAACGCAGTACCTGCGAGCTGTTTGCGGCGCTGCCTACTGCATCACGGTTCGGTCCGCGGCCGGCGTTTTTGAAAAGAAGCTCCGCGTAGTGATTGATGCTCTCGCGGTTCATTGCGGCAATCATGCTGAAGAGCGGGGGAGACTTGAGACTCGCAACCTTCGTCGCCTGCGCCGGGGTTTGGCCGAGTCTGTTCCCGCCGTCCACAACGATGCCGCGCGCGATGAGCGCATTGCGCAGCGCACCGGTGGCAAAGGTCGGCGGATCGTCCACGATGTACACGTATTTGCGCGTGCCCGTGCGCGAGCCGATTGTTCCCGCAGCGTAGATCGCTCCGTCGCTCTGCTTTCGGAATGAAAGTCGGGCGCCAACACCCGAGACGGTGCGCACGGAATTCATGAGTGGAATTCCGCTGCTGGACGGCTCGAGAGCTACGGTTGCGGGCTGTCCGGGCGATGAAGGAGTTACGGCGACGGCGACGAGATTTTCATTTAGCGAGAGCGCCGACACTCGTGCGGCGTATGACGCCTGGAGATACCGGCTCAGCCAACCCTGCGGGATCTTCTGGTTGTCGAATCCGGTGGCGTCGCCGATGACGCTGCCGGTGACTTGCCTGATTCCCTGGGATGCGACCATGTCCGCGAGCCGCCGCATCGGCTCGCCGGATCCGCCGGAGAGAAATTTTCCGGAGAGCGCGGGATCACCATCGCCGCGGAGATAAATATTCCCGTGCAGGACGCCGTCGGTTCCGAGTGTTCCGTCTCGGAGGACATCCGTGCTGAGCTGATAATTCGGACCGAGCCGCTCGAAGGCGAGCGAGCTGGTGAGCAGCTTCATCGTAGACGCGGGCTTGAGCGGAGCGCCTACGTTTTGCGCGAAGAGAGTGTCGCCTCTCGTAAGTGAGACGACCATCGCGCCCCACGCTCCCCGCTGCACGCGTGCCGTAAGCGAGCCGAGTGCCGACCTAAGCGATCCAGCGTCACGCGGGCTCGTGTAAGTGGGCAGAACGATGCGAGGTACTGCGCGTCTACGCGAGCGCGAAGATGCTTTCGAGCGCCGCGCCGAGCTCGTTGTTCTCTTCTTGTGCTTCGACTGTGCGGAGACGTCGTTCGGGGCTGCAAGCGCGAACGCGAGGATTGCGAAAATCGCCATTCGGCGCGCGCGTAAAATTCTTGTCATCAGGAGTTCAAATGCGATCGGGAGTTCAATTGCGTTCGGAGAAACCGTTGGGAAGGCGAGAACGGTGCCAGCCCTGCGTGGTCTAGGAATATACCCGGGAGGCGGGTATTTTCTGCGAATCGTACTCACACCAGCAGGGAGAGTGGGTGGCTGAACGTCCACACAATTTCGTCAGGGAAGGAATCTTCGCCGGATTCATCGGCGCTACCGTCATCGCAGTCTGGTTCTTGATCGTCGACGCGGTCTCGGGACACCCATTCTACACCCCTCAGGTTCTGGGACAGGGACTCGCTAACGTGCTCGGCAAAACGATGATGGACGGTCCCGCCGGCCAGGTGATCGGCTACACCATCTTTCACTACGCGCTGTTTGTGTTGGTTGGCATCGTCCTGACGGTCGTTATCCATCAAGCAGATCGCACGCCGGCCATTCTCGCCGGACTGCTCATCGTGGTCGTCGCTTTCGAGCTCGGCTTCTACATGCTCACGGCGCTTTTCGCGGAAGGCCCGCTCGGCCAGCTCGCGTGGTATCAGATTTTCATCGCAAACGTTCTCGCCGCTGTTGCGATGTTCGGCTTCTTATGGAAAACACACCCGCGACTGAGCGGTCATCTGCGGACCGCGCTCGAGGGAACAGACGACTAGGGCTTCGCCGTCGACGCGTTCCAATCCACCTGTGCGCCCGCGGCCGAGTCTTCGCCGCGGGCGTTCCATTTGAAGAACACTACCGTCATGATGATGACGAAAATGAACCCGCCGGGGATCCACATGATCAGACCGCCCATTAGCTGATCTTCCAGCGGCGTAATTGCAAGCACCCTCGGCGCCGCCGCGTACGCCGGGTAGAGGATGTGATCGGCCATCGTGATAGACACCGCGACAACCGACATCGGAATGCTCATGAGAAAGCTGTAGAGCATTTGCCCCGGGTATGAAAGGCGCGGAAGCTCGGGGAGCGGGCTGAGAAACGGCCACCACATTAGCACCGCACCGGCAAGAAACATCAAATGCTCGGCGATGTGAATGTTGTGGTTCGCCATCGCAAGATTGTAGAGCGGGGGCAGGTGCCAGGCGATGATCACGAGGTTGAAAATGGTGAAGCACGCGAACGGCTTCGTCACGAATCGCGCGACGGAAGCTACCTGGCGATTCCGCAGCGCGGGGCGAAGCATCCACCCCGGCGTGCCGGCGATGAGAAGCGGAGGCACGGCCAGCGTCAGAAGAAGATGCTGCACCATGTGGGCGCTGAAGAGATAATCGTCGCTCAGATCGTGCAGCGGCCCGTTGAGCGAAAGGAAAAGGAGCAGGAGCCCCGAAGCGAAAGCGGCTGCGGTCGACGACTTGAGCGGGGTGCCAAGGTCCCGGCGCTTCTCGACACTTGCCCTCCAAACGTAAATCGCCGCGAGGGCGGCGATTCCGATTACTGTCGACGGATGTATGGAGAAGCTCGACCACGACAGCGCAACTACCGAATGAAGTAACGCGAACCGCGACATCGGACTGCTAGTGTTGGAAGACCGTCAGGTGCCCGAAGAGGAAAAGTAGCGCGATGAGCGTCGTACCCGCGATGAGCAGCGGCCCGGTGAAAAGCGCGCGGAAGAGCTTGTGGTCGTATTTGAGATGCATGTAAAACATCACCACGATCACGAATTTGAACGCCGACATGATGAGAAGTGCCGGCACAAACGCGCGTGACGCTACGAACGACGGAATGTAGTACGCCCAAACCTCTCCGACTGTAATGGCGGTGAGTATGAGCGCGACCTTCCAGTACGTGGACCACGTCGGGTGGGCGTGATCCTCGTGTGCGTCGGGAACGTGCGCGGCGGCTTCTGCCGAATCGGGGCTGTTGTGAATTTCCATCGGCCGTTACCTGATGAGGTAGACGAGAGTGAAGATCGCTATCCAGACGACGTCGACGAAGTGCCAGTACAGCGCGCAGATATCCACGTTGAGCGCGTCGCTCGGTCCGAGCCCGCGGCGGGCGTCGATGGAGAGAAGCGCCAATAGCCAGAGGACTCCGGCGGTGACGTGTGCGCCGTGGAATCCCGTGAGGGTGAAGAAGGACGATCCGAAGAGGTTCGTCTTGATCGTAAGACCTTCATTCACAAATGACGTGAACTCATATGCCTGGAATCCAAGGAACGTGGCGCCTGCAAGCGCGGTCATGAACAACCAGAGCTGCGACGAGGCGAGCTTGCGGGTCCACCATCCGGCGTTCGCAGGAAGCGGACGGCCCTTGTTCTGTACTGCCGCGAGAGCGAGCACCATGAACAGGGATGACATGAGCAGTACGAACGTGGACATCGACGTCACCGGGATGTTCAGGATCGGCGCGAACGTGTGTCCGGTGGACGGGTCGGTCCACTTCTCGTGAGGCAGCGGCCCTACGACGCTTCTGCCTTTGTAAATCAGATACGTGGAGATGAGCGAGATGAAGAGCATGCACTCCGAGCCGATGAAAGCCCAGATGGCAATCTTTCTGTTATCGAGTCCCGTGCTCGTGTAGTGGTGCGTCACCGTTGCTGACATTTACTAGTGGTGCTCCGGCTCGAGTGGGGACAGCAGCCACGTGAACAACGAGACGATCATTATGCCAGCGCCGAGGAAGATGATGACTCTGCTTGTGAGAAGGCCGCAGAACATCAGCACCAGTCCGAAAGCGACGATCATCGGCTTGATGGTGTTGTACGGCATGACGATTCCGAAATCCGCGGCGGTCTTTCCTTCCTGCGCGTTGAAGCGCGCGCTCTCGAGATCGGCCTCTTTCCCTTCCCACAGCGGATACCGCGAGGTCACGGTGGGAATCTTTGCGAAATTGTAATCGGGCGGCGGGCTCGGAATCGTCCATTCGAGAGTGGCGGCGCCCCAGGGGTTCGGCCCTGCAATCGCTCCGCTACGGCGGCTCTTCAGGAAGTTCCACGCGAATACGAGCGTTGCAACACCGATGATGTAGGATCCGATGCTGGAGTAGAAGTTATAACTCTCCCAGCCCTGCCCGGCGTCATACGTGTAGATGCGGCGCGGCATTCCGAGCATTCCGGCAAAGTGCATCGGGAAGAACGTGATGTTCATTCCAACGAAGTAGAGCCAGAAGTGAATCTTGCCGAGCTTCTCGTCGAGCATTCGTCCCGTCATCTTCGGGAAGTAGTGATAAATGCCGGCGAAGATTCCCATTATCGAGCCGCCGAAGAGCACGTAGTGAAAGTGCGCGACGATGAAATAGGTGTCGGTCTGCTGCAAGTCGGCCGGCGGCGAAGAGTGCATCACGCCGGAGATTCCGCCGATGGTGAACAGCGCCACGAGCGCGATGGCGAAGAGCATGGGCGTATTCAGCCGGACGTGGCCCTGGGCCATCGTCGCGATCCAGTTGAAGATCTTAACGCCGGTCGGAATTCCGATGAGCATTGTCGCCAGCGAGAAGAACGTGTCCGCGATGGGACCCATTCCAACTGCGAACATATGGTGTGCCCACACGCCGAAACCGAGCACCGCGATGAGAATTCCCGAGTACACCATCACCGGATAGCCGAAGAGCGGCTTCTTCGAGTTCGCCGGAATCACTTCGGAGACCAGACCGAACGCCGGCAGGATGAGGATGTAAACCTCGGGGTGGCCGAAGATCCAGAAAAGGTGCTGCCACAGAAGCGGATCCGCTCCCGCGTCGACCGTGTTGTAGAAGTTCGTTCCGAAGAAGCGGTCGAACAGCAGAAACACGAGCGCGATCGTGATCACCGGGAAGGCGAGCACGAGGAGGAACTGCACTACGAACGACATCCACGTGAACATCGGCATACGCATGAGCGACATGCCGGGTGCGCGGAGGTTGATGATCGTGGTGAGGAAGTTGAACGCCGCAGCCAGTGACGAGACGCCGAGGATCTGAAGGCCGATCACCCAGAAGTCGATATTGATGCCTGGTGAGTAGGCGCGGGTTGTGAGCGGCGCGTAGCCGAACCATCCGCCGTCCGGTGCGACCGCGAAAAGAATCGGCACGGTGATGAAGATTCCGCCGAACAGATAGACCCAGTAGCTGAATGCGTTGAGGCGCGGGAAGGCGACGTCGCGCGCGCCGATCTGAAGCGGAATCAGATAGTTGAAGAACGCGGCGGAGAGCGGCATGATCGCGAGGAAGATCATCGTCGTGCCGTGCATCGTGAACAGCTGGTTGTAGAACTCCGCCGAGACGAGGTGCTGGTTCGGCGCGCCGAGCTGGGCGCGGATGATCAGCGCTTCGACTCCTCCCCACATAAAGAAGAAGAGGGCAGTGAAGAGGTAAAGCGTCCCGATGCGCTTGTGATCGACCGTCGTCAGCCAGCTCCACACGCCTGACTGTTCGCCGGAATATGCCGTTGGAGCTAGTGGGGTCGCGATTGCTGTCGATGCCAAAGCCGTCTCCTACTTCAGTGCGGTTAAATAAGCCACGACGTCCGCGATTTGCTGGTCGGTCAATCCGCCGCTCGCGGTGGTGACTTTCGTTTTAAGAATCGGATCATACTCGTCGAGTCCGAGCGTCGGCATGAGCACGCCGGGCTTCATCACGCGGGCGTTCTTGATCCAGAGCGCGAGATACGCCGCCGCATTCGGATAGCGCCCCGCCGCAATGGTGGTACGCGAGCCGATGTGCGTGAGGTTCGGTCCCAACACGCCCATCGCGCTTGGATTTCCCGCGATGACGTGACAGCCGATGCATGCGCCCGTAGAGAAAATCTGCTGTCCACGCCCGGCGTTTCCGGTGAGGCCGGCCGTGAAAGTGAGACCCCGAGGTGGAGGCGTCGCTGGAACCGTGTACGCCGGAATCTTTTCCTTCGGGAAGATGTACGGACCGCCGGTGGTTGTCGCCGCCGCGGTCATCATCTCGGGAGTGCTGGACGCGGCCGTCGTTGCCGTTGCCGTCTTCGCGCCGAACGCTGCCTGCGTTTTCTGCCACCCGGCCCATCTCACGAATTCGTCGGGCTTCACCGTGAACACGCGGAACTTCATATTCGCGTGGGACGTTCCGCAGTACTCCGCACAGAAGCCGTTCCATACGCTCGTCTCCATCGACGAGTCGGGGGTATACCATAGGAAATTCGTGCGATTCGTCACCACGTCGCGCTTGCCGCCGAGCTGAGGGGCCCAGAAAGAGTGGATGACATCGGCCGAGTGGAGCGTGAAGTTCACCGTGCGGCCGGTTGGAACGTAGACCTCGTTCGCGGTGGTGATGCCGTATTCCGGATACTTGAACTCCCACCACCATTGATGGCCTATCACCTCGATGTTGAGCGATCCGTGCGGAGCATTCGCCTGCGTCTTGAAAATCGTCCTCACTGTGGGAATGGCGATGAAGACGAGAATGACGGCGGGAATGAGCGTCCACAGAATCTCAAGCTTCGTACTCCCGTGTGTCTGGGGCGGCCGCTCGTTGCTGTCGCGATGGCGATAGCGGATGATGACGAAGATGAGCGCTGCCTCGACGAGCACGAAGACGATTGTACCGAGCAAGAGCAGACGATCCCAAAGGGCGTCGATGTCCCGACCGAGATCGCTGTGCGGCGTGAAGGTCGTGTTGGGGTGCGACCCGGAGCAAGCTCCAATGATGATCGCGAGTGCGGCTGTCAGAACAAACGGAGAAAGCCGCCGCAGGCGGTCTAAGCCTTTCATTTAATAGTAGAGGTCGTGTTGGATTGTGCGGCGAAACCGCCTACAAAGTAACGTTTCCGTCATTGATCCGCGACTGGTCGGGGCGCTGTCATTGCCTCCGGATTCAGGAGCAGATCGAGCTCCTCCCGGGTCATCAGTCCGGTGTCGCACACGAGCTCGTAAACTCCTCTGCCCGTCTCGAGCGCTTGCTTCGCAATCGCCGTCGTCGTCTCATATCCGAGGACGGGGACCAATGCGGTAATCACACCGATCGACCTCTCCACGAAACGGCGCATTCTGTCCGGATTCGCGGTGATTCCGCTCACGCATTTGAGGCGCAGGAGGTCGCACGCGCGCGAAAGGGTAATGAGTCCGCGAAGCAGGCGGTAAGCTATGATCGGCTCGAAAACGTTGAGCTGAAGCTGCCCGCCTTCGGCCGCCATGCTCACCGTCACGTCTCCGCCGATGATGTCGAAGCAAACCTGATTGACCAGCTCGGGCATGACGGGATTTACCTTCCCCGGCATTATCGACGACCCGGGCTGCATCGGCGGGAGGTTGATCTCGCCGAAGCCGGCGCGCGGTCCGGAGCTGAGAAGACGCAGATCGTTGCAAATCTTCGAGAGCTTGACGGCGCAGCGTTTGAGCACGCCCGACAGCTGCACGAAGACGCCGGTGTCCGCGGTCGCTTCGACCAAATCGGGAGCAGTGATTAGCTGGAGACCGGTGATTTCGGAGAGATGCGCGCGAACTATCTCGGCGTATCCCTTGGGCGCATTGATTCCCGTGCCGATTGCGGTCGCGCCCATGTTGATCTCCCGGACCAGCGCCTGCGCTTCGCCTAGACGGTCCACATCCTCGAGCATCGTATGGGCGAAGGCGCTGAACTCCTGCCCGAGAGTCATCGGAACGGCGTCCTGCAGCTGCGTCCGCCCCATTTTTATGAACGGCGCAAACTCCTCGCCCTTAACTAAAAACGCGCCGGCGAGTGCACCCATTGCCTCTTGCAGGCCGGTGATGCTCGAGTGCAGCGCGAGCTTTACCGCTGTCGGATAAACGTCGTTCGTCGACTGGCTGAGATTGACGTGATTGTTGGGATGAACGATGTCGTAGTCGCCGCGCTGTCTCCCGAGTAGCTCCAAGGCACGGTTGGCGATCACTTCGTTCGCGTTCATGTTCGTGGACGTTCCCGCGCCGCCCTGGATCATGTCCACCCGGAAGTGCTCGTGGTGTTGACCCGCGCGAATCTCTCTTGCTGCCGCTATGATCGCGCCCGCAACCTCGGCGCTAAGCAAGCCCAGATCCTGATTCGCGAGGGCGGCGGCTTCTTTCACTGCGGCCAGGCCGCCGAGCAGAGTTGGAAACTCGTTCAGCTCCACTCCGCTGATGGCGAAATTCTCCATCGCACGGAGTGTCTGAATGCCATACAGAGCGTCCGCGGGAACGTCGCGTTCGCCGAGAAGGTCGTGCTCGCGCCGGGTGCTGTTCGTGCTCATCGAAGCGGAAGCTACAACGAGCCGGCGCTCCGTGTGAAGGCGATGGCTGTCAGGAGAGCTTGAAAGTGGAGACCAGCTCGCAGAGGAGATTCGCCGCGCGAGTCAACTCCGCGGCGCCGGCTGCGATATCGGCGATTGCCCGGCTCTGTTCGTCGCTCGAGAAAGCAATGAACCTCATAGTGCGGACGAACGCTTCAGTTTCCTTTGCGATTTGATTCAGCTTTTCGCTCATCGTCGTCGCCACCTGGGCGGCGTCGCCGATCGTTTCTTCCACTCGGCCGCTCCACTCTTCGGCCTCCTTCGCGCTGTATTCGACCTTGGTGAAGACCCGTCTGCCGAGGAGCATCGTCTCCATGACACCGCGCGCCGTGGTGACCGTGCGGTTGGTGCAATCACGCGCGCGATCTACGTTCTCGACCATCTGCTTTACCAATCCGTCAGTGCGCTGCGCCGCTTCGGCCGAGCTCGCTGCAAGGCGGCGCACTTCGGCGGCCACGACGGCGAAACCTTCGCCCTGCTCGCCCGCCCGTGCCGCCTCCATCGCGGCGTTGAGCGCGAGAAGCTTCGACTGTCGGGAGATTTTTTGTACGAGGGTGAGAAACGCGCGGATCTCTTCCACTGCGGAAGCGAGACCGCCAATCGCTTCGACGCTGGCGAGAGAGTCTGTGGTGAGGGAGTCGAGTGCTCGCGAGTTTTCGTCGAGGCGCATCCGATTCTCCTCTGCGACGCTCCGCAGACGACGTTCGCGGCGGAGACCTTCTTCGCTTGCCTCGCGAAGGGCGCCGAAAGTCTCGGTCATGCGCGTCGCACCCGACACGAGCTCGAGGACCGTGAGCTGCCGCGCAGTTGCATTCTTGCTCAGCTCATCCGAGGTCGCCGCGTTCTGCTGAGCCGCCGAAGCAACGGATTGTGACGATTCAGTGATTTTGTGAGCGAGTCGGGTAGTATCCGCAGCGCTCTCGCGCAGCGTCGTAGCAAGCTCCCGAAGATCGTCGATCATTCCCGCGGTCGCGCGGCTGAGGCGGCCGACCTCGTCCGTAGAGGTCGAGGGAAGGAAGGGAATCGACAGCTCGCCCGTTCCCACGGCTTCGGACAGCCGCGCCAAGGATGCAACGGGCTCGGTGATGTTGCGCTTGATAAAGCGCATGATCATAAAAGACCGGGCGGCGGTGGCGCCGAGAATCCAGACGAGGAACAAGTAAAGGGTGAGGCGAACACCGGGGGTGTCCAGTACCGCAGCTCGCACGTCCGGCGTAAGGAGATCGTGGAGACGCCATGAGATAAGGATGAGCCCGAGGAGAAAGACCGCGGCAAAAATCGAGATGAGAACGAGTGCCCTGCGCTGAAGCATGCTGAGCATGGGGCGCAGCAATCCGCCGGTGCTCGCGCGAGGGCCGATCTCAATCGGAGCGGACGTCATGCGCCGTGTTTCCGCAGGTGAAACTGCAGGGGAGAGCGGCTAGTTTGTACGAATGGAAGACTCAGCGACATCGGACGACCGTTTCTCCTCTAATGCACCCGGCTACGATCCATCAGCGATCGAGCCGAAATGGCAGCGGCTTTGGGCGGAGCGGGGCACCAACTCGACTGACATCGAGAACGCGGCCCGTCCGTTCTATACGCTGATGATGTTTCCTTATCCGTCGGCAGAGGGGCTTCATGTTGGAAACCTCTTTGCCTTCACTGGAAACGATATCTACGGACGATTCCAACGTCTACAAGGCTACAACGTGTTCGAGCCTTTTGGCTACGACGCATTCGGGATTCATTCGGAAAACTTCGCCCTCAAGAAGGGCGTGCACCCGATGGATCTCATTCCGAAGAACATCGCGAACTTCCGGCGCCAGGTAGAGCGGGCCGGGCTGATGGTCGATTGGCGCTACACGCTCTCGACTACCGAGCCCGATTACTACAAGTGGACGCAGTGGGTATTTCTCCAGCTCTTGAAGCGCGGACTCGCCTACAAGAAAAAGGCGGCGGTCAACTGGTGCCCCGGCTGCAAGACCGTTCTCGCCAATGAACAGGTTGTCGGCGGGCTTTGCGAGCGCTCCAACGATCCCGTCGAGCAGCGCCTGCTCGAGCAATGGTTTTTTCGCATCAGCGATTACGCGGGCAGGCTGCTCGACAATCTCGAAAAAATCGATTGGTCGGAAACGACGAAAACCGCACAGCGGAACTGGCTCGGCCGCTCCGAAGGTGCGGAGGTCGAATTCGCTGCGACATGCGCGACGGGCGAGAAAGCGGACATCCGCGTTTTTACTACGCGTGCCGACACGATTTACGGGGCTACGTATCTCGTCGTGGCGCCGGAGCATCCGCTCGTCGCGCCGCTGACGACAGCGCCGCAGTCCGCTGAAGTGGAGAGTTACCGGAAGCGCACCGAGAAGCAGGACATCGTCAGCAGGAAAACGGGCACCGAAAAGACCGGCGTGTTTTCGGGATCGTATGCGGTTAACGCGGCGACGGGAAAGCCGATTCCAATCTGGATTTCCGACTACGTGCTGATGGAGTACGGAACCGGCGCGATTATGGGTGTGCCCGGTCACGATGAACGGGATTTCGAGTTCGCGACGAAGTTCAAGCTTCCCATCGTGCGCGTCGTATGCGGCGACGGTGAGACCGAAAACGCTCCGCTCGAGGCGGCGCTCACGGACTGCGACGAGGGCCGAATCGTGAATTCCGGTCCGCTCGATGGACTCACCGTTGATGCGGCGAAGAAAAAGGCACTCGAAGTGCTGGGAGCCAGCGCGAAGCCGGTAGTGAATTTCCGTCTCCACGACTGGTGCATCTCGCGGCAGCGTTACTGGGGGCCACCCATACCGATCATCTATTGCGACGACTGCGGTGTCGTCCCCGTTCCCGAAAAAGACCTTCCCGTGATTCTGCCGTTCGTCGAGGATTTCAAGCCTGACGACTCGGGCGTCTCACCACTCGCGCGCCACGAAGAGTGGTACCGCGTCGCGTGCCCAACGTGCGGCAAGCAGGGACGGCGCGAGACCGATGTTTCTGACACTTTCCTCGACAGCGCGTGGTATTTCCTCCGCTACCCCACCGTTGGCAACGATGGCGTGGCGTTCGACAGGACGATTACAAAGAAGTGGCTGCCGGTGGACTCATACATCGGCGGAAACGAGCACGCAGTGCTGCATCTCTTGTATTCGAGGTTCGTGACGATGGTTCTCCACGACGCCGGCCTTCTCGATTTCGAGGAGCCGTTTCCGCGTTTTCGCGCGCACGGGCTCATTATCCGCGAAGGCGCGAAGATGTCGAAGACGAAGGGCAACGTCGTGAACCCGGACGAATACATCGAGTCCTGGGGCGCGGATGCGTTTCGCACCTATCTGATGTTCCTCGGTCCCTTCGAAGAGGGCGGTGATTTCCGCGACCAGAGCATCTCCGGCCCGCGGCGTTTCCTCGATCGACTGTGGAGCTCGGTGCAGACGATGCACGCCGAGGGTACCCCCGACGCACAGGTGATGAAGAAGCTCCATCAAACGATCAAGAAAGTCGGCGACGACATCTCGCGTCTCAGCTACAACACGGCCATCGCCGCGATGATGGAATACATCAACGTGGTACGGAGGGGCGAGCGGCGGCCGCATCGTGATGAAGTGATCCCGCTCGTTCCGATGGTCTCTCCGTTTGCGCCGCATATCGCGGAAGAGCTTTGGGAACAATCCGGCCAAAAAGGAAGCGTCTTCGACGGGGGATGGCCGGAGTTCGACGCTGCCCTCGCTACTGAAGACAACATCGAGCTGATCGTTCAGGTTAACGGAAAGCTGCGCGCAAAGATCCAGGTTCCGCGCGACGTGTCTCAGGATCGTGCGATGGAGCTCGCTATGGGCGATTCCGCGGTGGCAAAGTTCGTGACCGGGCCGGCGAAAAAAATCATCTTCGTGCCCGCACGGCTGCTCAACATCGTCGTGTAAAAATAAAAAAGCCGGACGGTGATCCGTCCGGCTTTCGTCGCCGAATAGTGGAAGATTCGGCTGCCCGTGTGCGTCGAAGTGAGCGCGCTATCGCAGGTTCAGGCGTTTCGCTACGATCTCGTTAACGCGCTTCTCAAGCTCGCCCGTTGATGAACAACGGATCTGATTCGTTCCCAGCGTCATCGACGTCGCCGTCGCATCCATTACAGTCGCAACTTTCGAGGTGCCGTCGCTCTCTTTCTGGATTTGAGTGGCGATGTTCATCGAGATGAGGTACGAGTCTGCATTGGGGCCGCCGCCATCGTTGCCGCAGAGGAGGTAATTGCGGAGACCGACGCCGCCGATCTGGCGCCGAATGTTCAATCCCTGGTTACCGGCCATCATGTTATCCGGCTGTGAGAACGAGAGCGGAATTCCGAGATCGGAGTACGCGGCCGGGACCTGCGCCCATGCGCCGCCCGGCGATGCTGCCAGGGGTGTGGACACGGGGTCCGCTTCGGCGATGACGGAAAGCATGGCAATCGTGCGGTTCCCAACCGCAACCTGTGAGGTCTGCGAAGACGTGCCGTTGGTGAGGGTGGGCGAGCTCGCGCAAGCCGTCACTCCGAAGAGAACGATGATCCGTGCAGTTCGCATTTTCGTGTCCCGGGTTGTTTGGTTCGAAGGAGGTTCCCGCATTTGTCCAATGCCTATACTACGCTTTCAGCCTGCTGATCGTCTATGAGATGCGGCCGCCGATGAACGTTCCCACGAAGTACCCGACGATGGCCACGCCCATACCGACGACGAACATGTCGAAGCCGGAACGGAAGATGCTGCGTCCGGTGAAGACGGATCGTGCCGCGCCGACGAGGAAATGCGAGAACATCGATACCACGAATGAAATCGCGATCGCAGTCGTTCCCGTCCACATGAAAAACGGAAAGACGGGGATGACAGCGCCGAATGCCGTGGCGAGTCCGGTGATCCAGGCCTCGCGGAATGGCGACATGCTGAACTCGCTGATTTTCAGCTCCTCCTGCACCTGCTCGCGAAGCATCAGCGCCGGATCCTTCATTATCTCCGACGCGAGCTGATACGCGGCCTCGCGGGGCAAACCCTTGGCTTCGTAAATGATCGCGAGCTCGTCACGCTCCACCTCGGGCATGAGATCGACCTCGTCTTTCTCCATCGCGATTTCGTACTCGTAAACCTCACGCTCACTCTTGGCGGCGAGATATCCGCTCGAGCCCATGCTCAACGCGTCCGCGATGAGGCCGGCGACGCCGGCAACTACAATTGCCTGCTGCTGATTCGCGGCGGCGGCGCCGATCACGCCTGCGACCAACCCGAAATTCGCGGTGAGGCCGTCATTGAAGCCGTACACGACGTTCCGGAGGTAACCACCCGATGCGGTCTTGTGCCACGGCTCTCCTACCTTTCCCGCAATCTCGCCGAGCGTCGTCGCATGGTCGGCGGATTCCCGCGCAAGGAGCAGGGCTTCGTCCCCGCCCGCGGCGCCGCGCGGAGTTCCGCGGTACATCTCGAGGTAGGCCTTTACTTCGCGTCCCTCCTCTTCGAGCAGCATCGGCAGCAAAAAACCCGGACCGAAAATCTTTCCCAGGATCGCGAGGAGACGGGTGCGTCCGCTGGGCCGGAATACCGGAACCGTGCGCCCGTTCTTCCGGAGGAGATCGGCCCAGATTACGACGTGCCGGTCTTCCACCTCGGCGAGCCGCGCGTAGATGTCCCTTTTCTTCGCGTCGTGCTCGGCCGCCGCGAGAAGCCGGTAGAGGTACGCAGCGTCCGCCTCGTCCTGCCAATGGTGGAGGAAAGAGTCGAGATCCGGGGCCCGCCCCTCAGGGGTTCCAGCAGGGGCGGGCGCGGGAGGAGAGAGTGTCGCGGCCATACCTGGAATATCGCCGGAAAGGGACAAGTTCGCACGGCAACCCTCGGTGCAGCATTCTTGTCATATCCGACAGAACCATTTACGGAGATGATATGAGAGCAAGTACGATTTTCGGCGCGGCCGCGATGTTCATTGCATCGGCCGCGAACGCACAAGCTGCAACTTCGAAGAGCGATTCCGGGTGTGTGAATACCGACGGTCGCATCGAATGCCGGGTGACGCACGGCGGCGGCGGGACCATGATGCACGAGAGAATGGCTACGGATTCGGCAATGGCGAAACGGCCAGTTCTCGGGCTGGAGCTCCGGCCAACGGGTACGAAGCGCGACACACTCGGCGTTTTTGTCGAAAGCGTCATCGCGAAGGGGCCCGCGGAAAACGCCGGCATTGTGGAGGGCGATCGCATCGCGTCCATCAATGGAGTCGATCTGCGCTCAAGTGCCGCCGATGTCGATGATCCGTACACCAATGGACTTGCCGCTCACCGGCTCAACCGTGAAGTGCGGAAGCTCACACCGGGGTCGCGCGTAACCGTTCGTGTCTACTCCGGCGGAAGACTTCGTGACGTACCGGTCACCGTCGGCCGTGCCGGCGATTTCCCCCACAGCAACATGTTCCGCATTCAGCTCGGAGGGCCGGGTATGATACAGTTCGACGGTCCGGGGATGCACTTCTCGCCCGGCGCGATGGGAATCGATCCCGAGCATCTGCGGATGATGATCGAGCAGGGGATGGCGCATGGCGAAGGAACGATGCACATGCGGACACCGGAAGGCGCACCGATGAAGATGCCGCTGGTGCGCATGCGCGCGCCCACGCCGCCCACGCCGCCAACGCCGCCCGCACCGCTCCGCAGGTCGATGCTTATCAGGATCTGATGCTTTGCGGCCGCCGCATCAGCGCGGCATTTTAAGAAGATGAATGAAGAGCGGCCCAAAGTTCGCCTCGACAAATGGCTTTGGGCCGCTCGCTTTTATAAGACGCGCGCGCTAGCCGCTGACGCGATCGAAGGCGGAAAGGTGGAAGTCGGCGGTGCCCGCGTGAAAAGATCGAAGCTCATCCAGATTGGCGATACCATCCGGATGCGGCTCGGCGCTTACGAGCACATCGTCACCGTTCTTGGATTGTCGGAGCGGCGCGGCCCCGCGTCGGTCGCCGCCACTCTCTTCCAGGAAACGGCGGAGAGCAAGAAAACCCGCGAGGAGCTTCAGTTCCGCATGAAAGTCGCCGCACCGCAATTTGCATATGAGAGCGGGCGTCCCACGAAAAAGCAGAGGCGGGATACTGAGCGGCTTCGCGGAGGAAAAAACGATCGATAAAGTCACTCGCGAAGGTGCGGCGCAAATGATCTCCGAGCACTACGCGAAAATCGGAGAAGAGCCCGCCCAGATTCAGAACTCGAACTGGGCGCCTAATTCGACGACGCGGTTCGGCGGTATTTGATAGAACTCGGTCGCCGAGCGTGAGTTTCGCGACATAAAAATGAATAGGTGCTTTCGCCAATTCGCGAGGCCGCGCTGTTTCGGGTCGAAGATGAGGCGCTCGCGGCCCAGGTAATAAGTCGTGTCCCCGGGCTTCGCGATGATGCCGTGGCTTGCGGTCGCTGCGAGAAGCTCGGGCACATTGGGCGTTTCCATAAATCCGTAGCGGGCCTTGATTCGACCAAAACGCTCCGGCAGGCACTGTACGTCAAGGCGCTCCGATTCGGGCACCGTCGGAACCTGCTCCGTCTTTATCGAGAGGATGACGACATTTTCGTGAAGCACCTTATTGTGCTTCACGTGATGCAGGAGAACGAGCGGCGCGCCCGTCGGGTCTGACGTCATGAACACCGCCGTCCCGGGAACGCGCACCGGCTTGTGCTCGGCGACGCTCGACAAAAACATCTCAAGCGGAAGCGATCCTTCTTTAAGGCGTGCGGTAACGATCGCTTTTCCCCGCTGCCAGGTCGTCATGAGGATGAAAAGACCCAGCGCGACGACGAGTGGCACCCAGCCTCCCTCCATCACCTTCAAGGCGTTCGCGAAGAAAAATGCGAGGTCAATGATGAGGAAGACCGCTGCGAGCGATCCCGCTTTCAAAATGCTCCAGTTCCACCGGCTCCGCGCCAGCACATAGAAGAGGATCGTCGTGATCGCCATCGTACCGGTGACGGCGATTCCGTAAGCGGCGCCGAGTGCGCTGGACGATTTGAACATGAGCACCACGAGGATCGTGCCGATGGCAAGAGCCCGATTCACCTCCGGCACGTAAATCTGTCCAGCTTCGTGCGCGGAGGTGTGAATGATGTTCACCCGCGGGCTGAACCCGAGCTGCACCGATTGTTGCGAGAGCGAGAAAGCTCCGGAGATCAAAGCTTGCGACGCGATGATGGCGGCCGCCGTCGCCAGCGCGATCATTGGATACAGCATCAGGCGAGGCGCAAGCAGGTAAAACGGATTTGCCGAGCTCGCCGGCTCGCGGAGGACTAGTGCACCCTGGCCGAAGTAATTGAGAAGGAGGGCGGGGAGCACGAAAACGAACCACGCCAGCCGGATGGGCCGTTTTCCGAAATGTCCCATGTCCGCGTACAGCGCTTCCGCACCGGTGACGACGAGCACCACCGCGCCGAGGAGGACGAACGCGTGAACGCCGTGGGTGAGAAAGAAGCGAAAACCGAATGCGGGATTGATCGCCTGGAGAATCTCCGGCGCGAACATGATTTCTCGAAAGCCGAGCGCACCGATCACGATGAACCAAATAACCATGACCGGGCCAAAGATCTTCCCCACCTTGTCGGTCCCGCGGCGCTGGAAGAAGAAGAGAGCGGCGAGAACGCCGATGGTGATCGGGACGACGAGACGCTTGAATGTCGGAGACACCACTTCGAGACCTTCCGTCGCTCCAAGCACGGAAATGGCGGGCGTGATTATCCCATCCCCGTACAGAAGTGCGGCGCCGATGAGGCCGAGCCAAGTGATGATTTTCTTTCGCTTCGTGTCTACATCGCGGCGGTGCTGCTGGCGAATCAAGGCGAGGAGGGCAAGAATGCCGCCTTCGCCTTCGTTGTCCGCGCGCATAATGAAGACTATGTACTTGACGCTGACGACGATGATCAGCGACCAAACGATCAGCGAAAGCACCCCGTAAATGTTCGCGGGATCGGGAGCCAGTCCGTATTCAGGCTTGAAACACTCGCGAAACGCGTACAGCGGGCTGGTCCCGATGTCTCCGTATACGACACCGGTTGCGAGCAGCGTGAGTTGTGCGAGACGGCGCCCGGCCGGGGATGGGTGTGCGGTAGTGCTGATTGGGGCGACCTAGAGAGTGAGTGTGCTGGAAGTCGGAATCTTTCCGAATGTCATCCCCATGGCAAGACTCTTGTTTTACGGCATTCCCAAGAGGGTTAACCGGGGCACGTCCATTGCAATTATGACGATGTACAGAACGGCACGCAAACATTGCTCAGGAGGCTATATGGAAGATCTCAACAGCAAGGGCATCAAGAATGAAGTGAAGGGCGCCGCTAAGGAAATGAAGGGAAAGGTTCGCGGAGACGTCGGTGACGCGACCGACAACACCAGCGAGCATCTGAAGGGCCGCGCCGAACAGCTCGAGGGAAAAGTCCAGAAGAACTTCGGGAAGGGCGAGAAGAACGCCGATCCGGACAATCACTAGACTGCGACCACACTGAAAAAAGAGCCGGCGTTTTTACGCCGGCTCTTTTTTTGTCTTACCTGGAATCGGGCTTGCTCGTAGCGCCGGGACTGCTCCACCTTTGCCGGTTACGGTCCATGTCCTTCCGGGCGGCATCGCGCATCTTGTCGAATGCGACACGCTGCGACGGGTCGAGCAGGCGCTTGATCTGCTCGTGCGTGCTTTCGCTTACCACACGCGCCGCGGCATTGATCGAATCCAGTTGCGGCTTCACCGGTTTGAAGAGCGCGACAATCTGCCGGTGACGCTCCGTCATGAGCGAGTCGATGGCTGTTTTCTGGGTCGTGTTGAGGCGCAGCTCCTTCTCGATTCGAGCCCGGAAGTTCTCGTGCCCGTGACAGTCGCGCGCTGAGTTCTGCACCATTCTGTCGGCGGTGAAACCAAGCGCTCCCCCTGCGACGAAAGCGCCGAGGAGAAACATCATCGCATAGCCTTTTGAGTTCTGCATTGTCACTTATCTCAGTGGGAGAGCACGTAGGAAAGCGTCGCTTCACGCTGCGTGCTGCCATCGCGCGGGAGATCGAGCAGCTCCGTCGCGCCCGGCATCGCTTCCGCTACCATTGGCTGCGTGAAACCTTCGTACGTGTTTCGCTGTTCCGCCCGGTCCACGCGCGACCAGAGCGCTCCTGCGGCCGCAAGCATGAGAGCGGCAGCGGCCAGTCCCGGAGCCGCCCAGTGGGCGAGAACGGAATACCAAGCGGCATTGCGCAGCGGCAGTGCGCCGGATCCGATGTGCGCCATGATGCCCGCGTGGAGTGAATCCCAATAGCCGGCATCCTCCGGCGACGCGTAAATGCTCTGCATCGCGCCGATGACGTTTTCGTCCAGTCTGTCGTTCGAGTGAATGTCCATTTCCAGTCTCCTCATGCCCTCAAGTTCGCGAGCAGCATTTTCAATTTGCGTCTAGCGTGGTGGAGATCGGACCGCGCCGTCCCCCCCGGTATTCCCAACAGCTCGCCTATCTCGGCGTGCGTGAACCCTTCGATATCGTGGAGCACCAGCACTGCCCGCGCACGCTCCGGAAGTGTTGCCAGCGCGCCTTGCAAACGTTCAAGCAGCTCGCGGTCTTCCGCGGGGTCGCGAAACGCCGAAGCGTACGTGTCGGAAAGCTCGTCCGCTGCCCGCACTTTTCTTCGTCGTGACAGATCAAGTGCCGCATTGGCAACGATTCTATTCACCCACGCGCCGAAGCTTTGCGTCGCATCGAATCTGTCCAACGCCTGGTACGCGCGCATGAAGCCGTCCTGCACCGCATCTTCGGCGTCTTCGTGAGTCAGCACCACCGCGCGCGCCACGAGATACGCACGACGCTGGTGAAGCTTCACCAAACCCGCAAAGCCGTCGCTGTCGCCGGCTTTTGCCCGCGCGACGAGCTCCTGCTCCTCGTTTCGCATACGTGCAGAAGCCTCGGTTCGTTGAGAATCGAGGCCTGGAGTTGCCAACGCCGACGCCGGCTTGGCTGTAGCGGACACGCTAGTGAGCCGCCTTCATTTTCCCCGGGTGTCGATGTGGACACTGACAGACAGGCCGGGCCGTAACGGGCGGTCGGCGCTGCACGCGCGCACCACCTTGATGCGAACCGGCACGCGTTGCACGACCTTGGTGAAGTTGCCGGTGGCGTTGTCAGGGGGCAAAAGCGCGAACTTCGCTCCCGTCGCACCGCTCACGCTCTCCACCACTCCGCTGCCGGTGCAGCCGTAGGCGTCCACATCGAAATCAGTGTGCTGGCCCGGACGGATCTTGGCGAGCTGAGTCTCTTTGAAATTGGCAGTCACCCAGACGCCGGTGTCCGCGACGATGTTGAGGACTGGCTGTCCCGCCGCGACGAGCTGCCCGATCTCCACCTGCTTTTTCGCAACGATGCCCGAGGCGGGCGCCGTGATCCGCGTGTATTGGAGCTGGAGCTGGGCGTTATCACGCATCGCCTTCGCGCCCAGCGAGCGGGCACTCGCCATTCTCACTCCGGCCTGCGCAACGGAGACCCCCGCCGTTGCCGCGGAAGCTTGCCGCTCGGCGGCGATCAAATTCGCATTCGCGGATGACGCGGCCGCCTGCGCGGCGTCGAGCTGCTGCCGCGAGATGATCTGTTTCGCTGCGAGCTCCCTCGCACGTGCGAGGTCAGCCCCCGCCTTGCGTGCATTCGCGCGGGCGGCCCCGACCTGCGCCTCGAGCGCAGAGCGCTGGCCGGCAGCAGTGAGCACCTGTGCCTCCGCCTGTCCTGTGCCTCCGCCCCCGCCCGAAACTGCTTCGGCACCGAGAAAGTCCGCGCTTGCCTGGGCTAGCCGCAGGCGATAATCCGCGTCGTCGATCTGCACGAGCAGATCTCCCAGCTTCACCGGCTCATTTTCGACCGCGTTAACCGACTTCACGTAGCCGCCGACTTTCGCGATGACCGGAACGATATGTCCGTCCACCTGCGCGTTGTCGGTGCTTTGGTGGCTGCGCGAATAGGTCCAGTGATTGAACGCCCAAAAAAGTGCGGCGAGGAGGATGATGCCGACGATCGGCAGAATGAATTTTTTCTTGGCCGACGGCTCGTCGATCACTGCTGCGTCTTCATCTACCGAAGCATCGGGCCTGGCGGCGGTTGTCATTTCTTTCCTTTGAGTTCCGAAATCTATTGTGCTCTCATCGAAGTGCTGTCGCGGCGCCGGTTGCGCGTGCGAGCGCCACCCGCGCGAGATCGTACGATGTCTCCGCGTCGATTACGAGCGAGCGGGACGTAGTGAGAGCAAGCGAAGCGTTTACTACGTCTGCATTCCCTGCCACACCGGCGTTGAATCGCTCTCTCGCCTGCGAGAGCTCCTGTTCGGCGAGCGTGAGACGCTCGCGGGCGGCGTCCACCTGCTCCCGCGCACCGCTCAAGTCGAGCAGCGCTCCGTGCACGTCAGCGGAAACTTGAAGCTCGAGATCGCGAAGGCGCGCCTGCGATTCCGCCGCGATGGCGGACTGTTCCTGAATGCGGCCCTCCCGGCGGTATCCGTCGAACAACGGCACTGTGAGCTGCAATCCCCATGTGTACGTGTTGAGGAGACGCTGGCCCACTTTCCCGATGGCGCCGTCATCGGCGACAAGACCAAGCGTCGGCAAACGCTCGGCGCGCACTGCCGAGATCGAAGTTTGCGCTGCGCGAAGCCGCTGAACCTCTGCGCGCAGATCGGCACGTCTCGTCATCGCTTGGGCGACGAGCGCAGGCTCGTCGGCGATGCCGACGTTCGCGTTCGCGCCGAGTGAGTCAGCGAGGATGAGACGGGTATCGGCGGGCAGAGAAAGAGCGCGCGCCAGATCGAGCTGCGCACGATCGCGGGTGTTTCGCGAAGCGATGAGGCTCGCCTTCGTTGCGGCGAGCTGCGCGCGCGCGCGGGTGACGTCGAGGCCTACGCCAGTTCCCGCCTGCAGCTGCGACTTGGCGATTCCGAGCAGTTCCGTTGCCAGAGTAGTGTCGGCCTGCCGCGCGCGAAGATCCGCCTCGGCGCGCATCGTCCGGACGTACGCGAAGGCCGCGGTAGAGGCCGCGAGCTCGGCCGCCTGATCGGCGTCGGCGTCGCTCGAGCGAGCAGAAGCTTTCGCGGCGCGTACGCGTGCGAGCGCTCCGGCGTCGAAGAGGCTCTGCTGAAAGCGCCCACGGATATCGGTGGTGTTGATCGGACCTTCAACCTGGCCACGCGGGTCGAAGAGCGGTTTCTGTCCGGGGACTGTGGGGAATTCGATCCCGAGAGTAGACGTGTTGAAAGTGCGTCCCGCTTCCTGAATGTACGAGCTGACATTCGGTAGCAGATCGGCGCGACGCACGCGAACGCGGGCATCCGCTTCGTCCGCGCGTAGCCGGGCTACCTCGACATTGGCGTTTTGGCGGGCGGCGATGCGAACGGCATCGCTCAGGGTGAGGCGCTGAGTGGTTGAGTCCTGTGCTGCCGCGACGGATGGCGCGAGGCAGAACGCGATCGCGGCGATGAGAGCTCGGTAGAGTTTCATGTGGAGAGAGTTGCGATTGTCACGCGCCGTCTGCCTGGGCAGTCGCGACCGTGGACGGCCGCAGCGCGCTGAAATAGAAATCACTTATGTCGGCGAATGCGCGATCGTCGGTTCGTCCTTCGAGGACGGGCAGGCACTCGCGTTTGTCGCACCACACGCCATTCATCACGAAGAGGGCAACCAGCATCCGCGCAGCTGCGGCCGGGTCGGTCTCGCGGAATTCGCCGGCATCGATGCCGCGGCGGATGATCCCTGTAATGAGGTTCATCCCCCGCGTGATGACTTCGTCGGCGTAGAACCGGGCGAGGTCTGGAAATTGGTGGAGCTCACCGATGACCAGCCGGTGAATCGTCGAGAAGGCCGGGGTCCGGACGAATTCCCAATGATTAGCCATGACATACCGCAGTTGATCAGAGGGGCTGCCACTGGTGGGGCGCTCTTCGCCGCGCTCGATGACCGCGATGGCGGTCTCCCGAACCATTTCCTTGAAGAGCGCTTCCTTGTTCTCGAAATAGAGGTAGATGGTGCCTTTCGAGACGCCGGCGCGGGTGGCGATGTCCTCCAAGCGGGTTCTAGCGAGCCCCTTTTTCCCAAAAACCTCAAGCGCGGCCTGGATTATCTGAGCCGGGCGGTGCTCAGGCCGCCGCTTCCAACGGGGCGTGCGGGCTTTGTGGGGGGTTTTGGTGGTCATTGTTGATAAATAACTGACTGGTCAGTAAGGATAGGGGAATAGGTTCGGCGCGTCAAGGGGTTTTCGGGCGGAGGCGGGCTTGGGTGGTCCACAACTGCCACCAACGACGCGAGGTCCGAGAAGTAGCGAAGCCGAGTGTCGGAGAAGTGCGCTTCTCCAACCTCGGCTTCCGTGCCTCTCACGTCTCGCGACGTTGGTGGCAGTTAATCCCGCATCGACCTGGTTAGTGCTTTGCCTCAGCCGCTGCCTCGTTTCGGTACTTCGCGTTCGTGAGAATCACGATCGTCGTCACCACGAGAAACAGCACCACTGCGCCGAGTATGAATCCGGTGAGCGCTGCGCTGAGGTCGGTTTTCGTTTTAGCCATTGGCCGTGGCTCCGCCGCTGATGCGGATGCTCTTGATCGCATCGTTCTGGCGGATTTTCGGAATGATGTCGAGGCCGGTGGTCATTTTTCCGAAAACGGTGTGCACGCCGTTCAGGTGCCGAGTCGCGCCTTCGTCGAGAACGATGAAAAATTGGCTTCCACCGGTGTTCTTACCGGCGTGCGCCATTGAGAGCGCGCCGACCTCGTGCTTGTTCGGATTGCCGTCAGTCTCGCAGGGAATCTTCCAGCCCGGGCCGCCCGTGCCGACGGGCCCCTTCGCGTCCTCACCGCCCTTGGAGTAAGGGTCGCCGCCTTGGACCATGAAGCCGGGAATCACGCGGTGGAACTTCGTGCCGTCGTAGAAGCCGGAATTGGCGAGCTTCTCGAAGTTGGCCACCGTCTTCGGCGCGTCCTTTTCAAAAAGGTCGGCCACCATCGTGCCGCGGTCGGTTTCTATAGTTGCTGTTTTTGTCATTGTCGTGGTCGGGTTATCGGGTGGCAAAAGAATACATCAAACGCGGCTCGACGGGCAGATGTCATTGAGAATGCACATCTCGCATTTCGGCGCCCGCGCGATGCAGACGCGCCGCCCGTGGAAAATCAAAAGGTGTGAAAGCTTCGTCCACACCTTCTTCGGAAACAATTTCATGAGCTGAAGCTCGACCTTTACGGGATCGGTCTGCCGGGTGAGTCCGAGCCGCAGGCTGAGCCTGCCGACGTGGGTATCCACTACCACGCCTTCATTGATCCCAAAGGCGTTTCCAAGAATGACGTTCGCGGTTTTTCTGCCGACGCCCGGTAGCTTCGTGAGCGCGTCCATCGTGTTTGGAATCTCCCCGCGGTGCCGCTCGAAGACCCCTCTCGCCATGCCGAGGAGGCTTTTGGTTTTGTTTCTGAAGAACCCGGTAGTGCGAATGAGGTCTTCCACTTCCTCGGGATTCGCATCGGCGAGCGCGCCCGCATCGGGATATCTCTTGAAGAGAGCAGGTGTCACGATGTTCACGCGCTTGTCGGTGCACTGCGCGCTCAGTATGGTCGCCATAAGCAGCTGCAGCGAATTCCCGTAATCCAGCTCGCAGCGCGCGTCTGGATATTCCTTGTTGAGCCGCTTGTAAATCAGATCGGCGCGCTCTTGCAGCGGGGGCACGACCTTCTTCCTTCGCCTCACTACCCGCACGGCGACTTTCTTCATCGGGATTTTCTCGCTCGCGCGAAATTCAGAACTTCTTTCACGCTCCTCGCATTGAGAATATCGCCGGCCTCGAGCCATCCTTTGCGCGCCATGCCAATGCCGAAGTGCACGTTGTCCAGGCTCGCTATCGAATGGGCGTCGGGTCCTATCTCGAAGATCACGCCGAGGTCCTTGGCGTGGTGACAGTGGCGCCAATCCATATCGAGGCGATGCGGGTCGGCGTTGATCTCGATCGCCACGCGCTGCTCGGCGGCTTTTTCGATCACCGCGTCGAGATCTATTGAATATCCCTCTCGCGAGAGGAGTAGTCGGCCTGTCGGATGCGCGAGGATGGTGAGATGCGGATCGTCCATCGCGGCGAGGACGCGCGCCGTCATCTTGTCGCGCTCCATGCTGAAGCGGGAGTGAATGGAGCCGATGACGAAATCGAAGCGATCGAGAAGATCTGCGTCGTAATCGAGCCGGCCGTCAGCAAGGATGTCCGCTTCGATCCCTTTGAGGATGGTGAAGCAGCGCGACTTCGCGTTCAGCTCGTCGATCTCGTCGTGCTGTCTTAGAACGTCGTCGCGCTTGAGGCCGCCGGCGTAAAACGCGGCTTCGGAATGATCGGAGATTCCGATGTAGCTCCAGCCGCGCTCTCTGGCAGCTTTCGCCATTTCCGCGATCGTCGCGGTTCCGTCAGAGTACTCGCTGTGGGAGTGGAGGACGCCTTGAATTGCCTCGAAAGAAACGAGGTCCGGCAGCGATGACCTTGCCGCCGCTTCCACTTCTCCCCGCCCTTCGCGCAGCTCGGGCGGAATGGGCTCCAGTCCTATCGCCTTGTAAAAAGCGTCCTCAGTCGCAATCCGAACGGGCTTGCCGTTTTTTCCGATGAGCGTCACCCCGTCGAGGCTGAACCCTTTCTTCTCGAGATACGCGATGACGGCGTCGACGTGCGCCTGGCTTCCGGTCGCGCGCCAGAGCGCAACGGGGAACCCGGCCTTGGGCGCGCAATGAATGTCGAAGAGGGTTCCATCTACAAACTCAATCATCGCGGACTTTTTGTCGGCGGATCGTGCGGCGCTTTTTACGCCGGGTGAGCGCGCGAATGAATCGGCGACCTTTACCGGGTCATCGGTGCACTCCGCGGCGATATCGAGGTCGGCGGCAATCTCGTTGAAGCGGCGGACAGACCCCGCGATTATCGCGCGTGAAACGCCGGGGTGTTTTTCAACCGAGCTGCGAAGGATTTCCGCCTCTATTGCTGCGACGGGATACCGTGCCATCTTCGCGCTGCGCTTCCTGAACTCGAGACTGCGTAGAATCACAGCCGCGGTTTTCTCGCCGATCTTCGGCAGTGTTGCGAGGCGTCCGTCGCGCGCCGCTGCCGCGAGCTCTTCGGCGTTTTCGATGCCGAGCTCGTTATGAATGAGCTGAATGCGCGCTGGAGTGAGGCCCTTCACGCGCATCAACCCAACGAGGCCTTCCGGCACACCTTCACGAAGCTGCGCGAGATACGACGACTCTCCCGTCTCGACGAGATCGCGAATGACCGACAGTGTCGCGGGACCAATGCCCGATGTTGCCGCGAGCTCACCTGATTGCAGCAGCGCGCCAAGGTCGTCGGTGTCGAGCGAGACGACGGCGCGCGCGGCGCGGATGTATGCCTTCGCTTTGAAGCGCTGGGCGCCCTTTGCTTCGAGCAGCTCGCCTATTTGCGAGAGGACGTGGGCCCCCGATCGCGAGTCCATCCCGCAATATAGAAGGGTCTTCTAGCCTTCGATTCCGGCGTGAGAGGGAAGCGTCTTCACGATCTCTTCGATCTGCCGCCTGATCAGGTCGAGCTCCTGGCTCGCACCCTCGGCGTCGAGCATACCGCCTCGCATGTTGACCCCGACACGGTTCATGTATTTGATGTTGACGAGAATGTCTTCAGTGGCTCGGCGGAGTCTGATGTAACGGCGTTTTTCGGCGAGCGCGCGATGGCAGCGGCGCTTCAGATCATCCGCGGTGAAGCGGCGCGCGTGCTCGAGCGCTTCTTCCACGCTCCGTCCAGGAATGGCGCCGTGATCGGGGATGCCGATCGTGTCGGTAGAGGCGTCAGCGAACCAGAGCCGGCCGATATACTCGATGCCGTCGTATGCGAGGCGGAGTGAGACGTTGTACGTCTTCTCATCCACCTCGACCGTTCCAATTGAATGCTGAATGACTCCGAAATCTGCCATTTACACCCGCTCGTGGTTCCGACCTATTCCGTCTCCGCGAGAAAAGCGTCGACGGCGGTGAAGAGCTTGATCGGCTGCTCAACGTACGGCACATGTCCGCAGTCGTCCAGAACCACGAGCTGCGCGCGCAGTCGTTCCGCTGCTTGAGTAGATGACGCCACGGGGATGGGATCGTCACTTCCGTGAACGATGAGAACCGGGAAATCCGCCTTCTTCAGTGCGGAAATGATGTCGAAGTCGCCGAGACTCTCCCAAACGGATTGCTGTACGCGTCCCACCACTCGGAACGGCGTCAGATCGTTGGCTCGGCGCGGATCGGCGAAGTAACCCGCGACGCCAAGCTCGAACGCGCGCTGGCGGTAAGCCGCGGGATCGTTCTCACGAAGGCCTGAAGCGTTGAGCTCCTCACGCATGCGCAGAATTTCGGGCGCCCGGTTCCGCCGGGAAAACTCATCCTCGAAGACTTTCCGATACTCGCGCGTCAACGGCGCGGGGTCGAGCAACACCAGCCGCTTAGGCTTCGCCATCCCAGGGTGCGAGTACGATTCGGTGAGGTACTTGAGCGTGATGAGCGCGCCGAACGAGTACGCGACGATGGACGGCCGCTCCAGCGAAAATTCGCGAACTACCGCTGAGAGGTCCTCTACCTGGGTCTGCCACGAAATCGGATCGGTCGCACCGGTGTTCGATTTTCCACCGCCTCGCTGATCGTAGAAAAGCAGATCGTACTCCGCTCCGAGGTGCAGGAGCTGTGGCAGCAGGTAACAGTGCTCGGCGCCGGGACCACCGTGAAGAACGAGAAGCCGAGGCGCTCCCTTGTTACCGTACGCCGCCCAGTAGAGCGGAACAGCGGTGGTGCTGGTGTATCCCTCCTCACGCGGCGGAGGGATTGGCTGCGGCATCAGCGCGCTGTGAAGTCCGTTTTCGCCGTCACCTTCCGGCACGTCTGCGCGATGAGCTCGGCAGTGCGATTCAGATCTTCGAGACTGATGAGCTCGTTCGGCGAATGCATGTACCGGTTTGGAACGGAAACGAGCCCGGTTGGAACCCCCTCTCGCGCGATGTGGATCGCGTCCGCGTCGGTACCGGTGTCGCGGCCCGCTGCTTGAAGAGAGAAGGGAATTGAATTCGCTTCAGCTGTGTCGCGAAGAAGATTGAAGACAACTGGTGAGATGATCGAGCCGCGGGTGAGCACCGGGCCTCCGTCGATCTTGGCTTCACCGTGCTCTTTCTTTTCTAGGCCGGGATGATCGATGGCGAAAGTGACGTCAACGACGATCGCCATTTGTGGGCCGATGCACGTGGCGCACACACCGGCGCCTCCGCCGTGGGCGGCGATTTCTTCCTGCGTCGTCGCGACAGCCACGACACGCGCGGCACCGGGTTTTTCGGCGTAGCGGCGGGCCGCTTCGAGAACGACGTAGGCGCCGATACGGTCGTCGATGGATCGCGAGACAAGGCGGCCGTTAGGAAATTCGATTGTGCGCGAGTCTATCACCCCCGGATCCC
>JACDDT010000002.1:0-29277 GCA_013816855.1 Gemmatimonadaceae bacterium | reverse complement strand
GGTTTTTCGGCGTAGCGGCGGGCCGCTTCGAGAACGACGTAGGCGCCGATACGGTCGTCGATGGATCGCGAGACAAGGCGGCCGTTAGGAAATTCGATTGTGCGCGAGTCTATCACCCCCGGATCCCCCACCGAGATCATTTTCTCCGCTTCTTTCCTGTTCCGAACGCCGAAATCCACCCAGAGGTCGGTGAACTTTGCCGCCTTTTCGCGCTCTTCGGATCGAATGAGATGGATCGGCTTCTTTCCGACCACCCCAAAAACGTCGCCGTCGCGTCCCATGAAGCGGAGGCGCTGGCCGATGAGTACCTGCGGGTCCCAGCCTCCAATCGGCTGGATGTACCCGTAACCCTCGTCATCAACGAAGGTGACGATGACGCCGATCTCGTCGATATGGCCTGCGAGCATGATTGTCGGACGCCCGCTTGCATTCACTTCCGCCATGCTGTTGCCGTGCACATCCGCGGTAACGCTGGCGAACGTGGACGCGTACTTTCGCCAAAGCTTTGCCGGCGCGCTCTCGAAGCCGGACGGGCCGGGCGTGTCGAGAAGACTCTTTAGAAAGGTCAGCGATTCCGCCGACAAGCTCTTGATTCGGGCCGATTTCTTTGCGGTTGCCATCAGCGGGTGATCGAAAGGTGAGCCGGTGCGCCGTCCGAGGTGTCGAATATAGCATCCGCAGGCTCACTTTTTTCAGTAGAATCCTGCCATGAGAAAATCCTCGATCCTTTCCGCGGCGGTGGTCGCCGTGGCATCCGTCGCCTCGGCCCAGGCGCCGACGCAATCCGCTCCCATAACGGGCGTCGCCTACCGCGTCACATACAACAAGGAGACGTCGGCGAGCCGCGTAATTCTTACGGAGATGTCGTTTGACGTTTCCAGCCCGGCGCCGGTGGTGCTCTCACTGCCATCGTGGACACCGGGTGAATACGAGATTCATAACTTTGCGAGGAATATCTCGTCGTTTGCGGCGAGGCAGGCGGAGAAGGACCTTGCCTGGGAAAAAGCGGATCCGGATACGTGGCGCGTCCATCCGTCCGGCGCCGGGCGGATCACCGTTTCCTTCGAATACACGGCCGACACGCTCGATAATGGATCGAGCTGGAGCAAGCGCGATTTCCTCCTCTTCAACGGGACGAACCTTTTCCTTTATCCCGAAGGGGTGAGCGCCGACTTCACTTCGACCGTGACGCTTTCGACGGAACCGGGCTGGAAGGTCGTGACGGGAATGCAGCGAACCGCTCCACTCACCTACTCTTCCTCTAGTTATCACGATCTCGTCGACATGCCCTTCTTCGTGGGCGTCTTCGACGTGGACAGCGCGCGGATATCGGGAAAGTGGGTTCGATTCGCGTCGTATCCCTCGGGAAGTATCGCGGGCCCGACGCGCGCTCAAGTTTGGACTCAATTGAAACAGGTCATCCCGCCGCAAGTCAGCGTTTTCGGCGAAGCACCATGGCGCGACTACTCGGTGATGCAGATAACCGATTCCACATACCCGGCGGGGTCTGGAGCCGGCCTCGAGCACCAGAGCTCACACGTAGACATCGTGTCGCCGGCGCTCGCCGGAAGCTCGGTGATGCCGTCGTTATATGCTCACGAGATTTTTCACGCTTGGAACGTGAAGCGGATTCGCCCTTTCGACATGATGCCTTACCGGTACGATCGCGAGCAGCCGACGAAGCTTCTCTGGGTAAGCGAGGGGATTACCGACTACTACGCCGATCTCGCGGAAGTGCGCGGAAAAACAGTTACACCCGCCGAGTTCTACGAAATGACGCGCGTGAAAATGCGCGAGGTCGCAGCCGCACCGCCGACCTCACTCGAGGATGCGTCTTTGTCAGCGTGGATAAAAGTCCGTGACGGCACCGAGTATCTCTATTATTCGAAGGGATCGCTCGCGGGGATGCTCATCGACATCATCGTTCGCGACGCGACCGATAATCGCGCTTCGCTCGACAACGTCATGCTCACTCTCTACAACGACACGTACAAGCGCGACCGGGGATTTACGGACGCCGACTGGTGGACGATTGTGTCGAAGACAGCCGGCGGAAAATCGTTCGACGTTTTCCGCCGGAGCTACGTCGAAGGGCGGGAGGCGATGCCCTATGCGGCGGTATTCGCGCTTGCCGGCCTGAAGGTGACAGCGGATTCAGTGCGCGCTCCGCGCGCCGGAGTGCAAACGATTCAGGACTCTGAGGGGGTGCGCGTCATCGAGGTCGCGCCGGGAAGTTCGGCGGGCGAAGCGGGCGTGCTGACCGGCGACTATCTCATTTCACTCGGCGATGTATCCGTTGCCGATCCGGGTTTCGGTGCGGTGTTCCGCCCCAAGTACTCACGCTCGGCGGAAGGCGCGCCGATTACGATCAAAGTGAAGCGCGACGGAACGAAGCTCGACCTTCCCGCCAAGCTACATTTTACGACGACGGTTCAGGCGAGCATCGTCGAAGATCAGGCGGCGTCGCCTAAGGCGCGTGCGATCCGCGCGGGGCTGTTGACCGGTACCACTCGACCTTAGTCGAGTCGCGTCCGGTTATCGTTTTCGGTGCAACTCGCATCATTGCCTCGATCTCGGACATCTCGCGAGGTGCGCGCGAGATCCACTCCACGCCCGTCGGCGTCATGATGTAGTCGTCTTCGATGCGCACGCCGATGTTCGCGTACTTTGTCACCGCCGTGCGGATGTGGTCCTTGATGCGGCGGTTGCGCGGTGTGTCGGGGATGATGTCGACGGTGTTGGCGCGTACATAGATGCCTGGTTCGATGGTGAACGCATCGCCCGGTGCGAGCGATCCGCCCGCGCGGCCCGGAAGTCCCACGTCGTGCACTTCAAGTCCGATGGGATGGCCGAGTGAGTGCATGTAGAACAGCCTGTACTGCGAGCACACGCCCGTCGTCGATTCCGTGCAGTCATACGTCGAGTCCGGACCTTCGATTAATCCGAGTCGCATCATCGACGCGCTTAGCGATTTTGTCGCCGAGTCGCCCATCCGGCGTGAGTCGGTGCCGAGTAGCGCCTGACGCTCGCCGGCAGCCTGCGCGTCTCGTACCGCCTGGTAGATCTCGCGCTGTTCCTTGCTGTACACTCCATTCGCGGGAACTGTGCGTGTAACGTCAGCCGAGTACCCGCGGTACGACGCACCGATGTCCATGACGACTACATCGCCGTTCTGGATGAATCGATTGTCGTCGAGATAATGCAGCTGTGTGGAGTTCGGGCCCGATCCGACGATGCTGGAGAAAGATGGCCGGTCGGCGCCGTTCTTTCTGAAGGTGTATTCGATGAGCGCCTGAACTTCGAATTCGTTCAAGCCGGGCCGGACGAGCTGAAATGCCGCGCGCTGCGCATCGACGGTGATTGCGACCGCCTTGCGAATTAAGTCCAGCTCGGCGGCGCTCTTGCTGCGGCGAAGTGCGTCGACCCTGCTGTTCGCCGATAGGATTTTCAGCTGCGGAATGTGCTGTGCCAACCCTTTGAGAAGTACGTCGTCGGCTGTTTGGGGGGCGCTGTCATTTCCCGATCGTTCGCCGATGAAGAAAAGGGATGTGCCTTTCCTGAGAAGCGTGTCCAGTACTGGCAGCAGCTCACTTTGCGACCGGCCGGAAAGACCCATCGCTGTCGAGACTCCCTCCGGTCCGAGGCGCGGTCCCGTCCACACCTCGGCGAAGGACCTGCTAGAGAAGTCGCGCGGTCTCACGAAAAGCATCTGCGTCACCGAGCCGTCGCGGCGTGAGAGAACGAGGTCCGATGTCGGCTCGTGAAATCCGGTGAGGTACTCGAAGCGAGGCCGCTGGTTGAAGGTGAGGTAGTCTTGCTCGGGCTCTTCGGCGCCGGTGACAAGCAGCACCCAGTCGGCTCCGCCACTGACGGAATCGAGCTTTGCCGCCAGCTTCGCACGCCGGGCCTGATATTCCGGCTGGTTGATCTGCGCTCCGGCGCTGGTCGGAATCCCGGCAGCTGCGAAAAACGCGAGCGCGAAAACGATCCTCTTCACGACGGCTCCTGTTTCAGCACCGCTTTCGCGATGGTTTGTAGCTGCATGTTGGAAGTGCCCTCATAGATGGTGCCGATCTTCGCGTCCCGGTAGAACTTTTCGGCCGGATAATCCTTCGTGTACCCGTAACCGCCGAAGAGCTCTACGCAGAGCGAAGTGACGCGCTCGCAAACCTGAGACGAAAAGAGTTTTGCCATTGCGCCCTCGCGCGCGATGTCCTGTCCCGCGTCTTTCAGTCGCGCGGCGTTGTACACCATGAGCCGCGCCGCCTCGAGCTCGGTAGCGGCCTGCGCGACCTGGAATTGAATTCCCTGAAACTGTGACAGCGATTTGCCGAACTGCTTCCTCTCCGCGAGATAGGAGATCGCCGCGGTGAGCGCTCCCTGCGCGACGCCGATCATCTGCGCGCCGATGCCAATGCGCCCTTCGTTCAGCGTGTTGATGGCGATCTTGTAGCCCTGCCCGACGGGGCCCAGCACGTTTTCGTCCGGCACCTCGCAATTGTCGAGAAGGAGCTCCGTGGTGCTCGAGGCGCGAATGCCGAGCTTGTCTTCTTTTTTGCCGACCCTGAATCCAGCGAACTCCTTTTCAACGATGAAGGCGGTAATTCCTTTGTAGCCCGCAGACGGATCGACGTTCGCGAAGACGATGAAAATGCCCGCTTCCGCGCCGTTGGTGATCCAGAGCTTCTGTCCGTTGAGAAACCAACGGTCACCGCGCTTTTCAGCGCGTGTTGCGAGTCCGAAGGCGTCGGAGCCCGAGCCGGATTCCGAAAGCGCGTACGCTCCGACAATCTTGGATGTGAGCAGCGACAGATACTTCGATTTCTGCGCGTCGCTCCCGTACCGCGAGATCGGATAGTTGACGAGCGTGTTCTGCACGTCGCACACAATAGCGGAGGCAGCGTCCACCTTGCTGATCTCCTCGACGGCGAGCGTGACCATGAAAAGCGTTCCTGCGGCGCCACCGTACTCTTCTGCCACTTCGATTCCCATCAAACCGAGGTCGAAGTACTTGGGAAGGAGATCCGCGTCGATTTTAGCGGCTGCTTCCATCGCGGCGACACGCGGACGCACTTCCTCGTCGGCGAAACCGGCGACAGCGTCGCGGAACATGAGCTCTTCTTCGCTGAGAAGCGTTAACGGCGAGGGCAAATTTTCGGTCGGCATAGTACGCTTTGAGGAGATCGGAATAATACCCGAGGATGTAGGCTGCGGCTATTTATCTAAGGCCGGAAAGGTTGTAAAATAGGCGCGCTCCGCGGTTGTTCAGGGCCGGGGCAAAAACATCTCAGCCAAACGGATGCCTCAGGTCTACAGATCCCTCGCTGTTGCGCGCGCGACTACGACCAACAACCGGCGTTTGGCTCTGCTCGTCGCGTTCACCTTGGCGACGTCTGCGCTCACCGGGCCGACTTTCCCTGTCTCGAAGCTGGCGTTTGCACTCTTCGCGTTCTGGATCGGCGCGGTTCTGCTTTTCCACTTTTTCCTTAGTGGCGCGCGATCGGGCGAAGCCGCCGACCGGATTCAGGTTGTTGCCTTCGTCGCCGACATCACTTTCCTCACGCTGATGTATACGCTCATTGGAGGGGCGTGGTGGCTTGGGGCAGCGGTGCACAGCTTCATCGTCACGTTCGCATTCGCATCCGTTCCGCGGAAACGAGCCGGACTCGTCGCCGGCTACGCGATTTTCTCTTTCGTCGCGCTGATCGCGGCTCAAGCCGGCGGCTGGGTGCGGCCGACGGAATTCCTTGGAGTGCCGCCGCTGAACGGCAACAATCGCCTCGCCGTCGTCGTGCTCGTGCTCGGACTCATTCCTCTCGTGGCGTCGGCCGCGGTGCAGGACACCTTCGTGCGCATCATGCGACGTGCTCAGGAGCGCCACCGGCTTCTTCTTCAGACTGCGCCGGACATGATCGTGAGCACCGACACGCAAGGAAAAATCGTCTCCGCCAACACGTCCGCCGTGGCGCAGACGGGTCGCTCACGCGAAGAGCTCATAGGCCAGCCGTTGAGCGCGTTTCTCGTCGCGGGCGATAAGCATATCGCGGATGAGCATCACGGCGCTGCGCTGACGGGAGAGAGCAGACAATTCGAGCTCCGCTACCTCTCGGCGGCGGGAGAATCCGGCTGGCTCTTTTGCACCTGCAATCCGATCAGGGAAGACGGACGCATCACCGGCGTGCTGCTCATCGGCAGAGACGTCAGTCAAATGAAGGAACAACAGACTGCGCTTCATGACAGCGAATTGAAGCTCCGGCAGGCTCAGAAAATGGAAGCCATCGGGCGTCTCGCCGGGAGCGTTGCGCACGACTTCAGCAACCTGCTCACCGTCATCGACTGGCACAGTCAGTTCGCGCTCGACGAGATGCCGGAAGGCGATCAGCGCCGCGACGATCTCAACGAAATCCGAAAGGCGAGCGCCCTCGCGACGAAACTGACCCGGCAGCTCCTCGCCTTCAGCAGAAATCAGATTCTCCAGCCGCGTGTGCTCGATCTGAATGAAGTCGTCGCCGGTATCGAGAAGCTGCTTCAAACCCTCATCGGTGTCGACGTCGCGATCGTCACGCGTCTCGCACCGGACACCGCTATGGTGCAGGCGGATCCGGGCCAGCTCGAACAGGTGGTGATGAATCTTTGCATCAATGCCCGCGATGCGATGAAGCGCGGCGGCACCCTGACGATCGAGACAGCAACAGCGGAGCTTACGGCGGAGTACACCGCCGCGCATCCCTGGGTTACTCCTGGCAGATACGCAATGTTGGCGGTGAGCGACACCGGCGAGGGAATGGATGAGGGTACCAAGGCGCACATCTTCGAGCCTTTCTTCACGACGAAAGAAGCAGGCAAAGGAACAGGACTCGGCCTTGCCACAGTTTACGGAATTATCAAGCAGAGCGGGGGCTCCATCGAAGTCTTCAGCGAGAAGGGCAAGGGCTCTTCATTCAAGATTTATTTTCCCGCCGTCAGCGCGGCACCTGACCGCGTTCCGGTCGCGCCGACAGAGAGCCAGCTGCGCGGAACGGAGACCATTCTGCTGGTGGAAGACACCGAAGCAATTCGCGGCATCGCCCACCGCACTCTCACGCGTTACGGCTATACCGTCCTCGTCGCGCGGAATGGGCCGGAAGCACTCAGCGTCAACGAGCACTACAGCGGTAAAATCCATCTGCTACTTACCGACATGATGATGCCGGAGATGACCGGCCGTGAGCTCGCGGCGCGCCTTCGTCCCGAGCGTAAGGACATGAAGCTGCTCTTCATGTCGGGTTACACCGAGGGCTCGGTCCGTGGGAAAACTGACGCGGATAGCGGTATCTCTTTTATCGGAAAGCCATTCACGCCTGAAGACCTCACACGCAGGGTGAAAGAAGTGCTGGTCAGCTAGACGGCAGGCTTTCCGCAGTGCGCGCGGACAAATCCGCAAGAAATTGCTGGCGTCGTTTCTTTCGCGTAGAGCGCATCCGAAGCAGCTCCTTCTGCACCAGAGGGGAAAACAACTTCTCGCGCAGGCTCGTCACCTCGAAGCGCCGGCCTCGCGGTCACCCGGAATTGGAGCCGCCGGCTTCGCGCGGCACGCGTCGCCGCAACGCGCTCCGGAGCATGCAGGATCCCAGCACCGCGCCGCTTCGCCTTCGCCGAGGCGCCTGAACTCTACACCGGCTCTCGTGAGCACGACTTCGGCGAGCTTCTCGTGAACACCGAACGCTTCCGTCACGGAGTATCTGATTCCAGGGTGATTCTCGGCGGCGCGTGCCACCATCCGGGGAATGTCGCCCGTCGAGTGCTTGCCGGGAGAAAGCATGTACGGGAAGACGATCACTTCATCCGCGCCTTCCGCGACGCACTGCGCGAACGCGGCCTCCACGCTTGGCTCGGCAAGTTCCATGTGCGCGTACTTCACCAATATGCCGGGGCCGGCCATCGCCTGAATGAGGTTGGCGACGCATTTCATCATCTCGTTGGCTTCGCTCTTCCGCGAGCCGTGATCGACGACGATTACCGCTTTCATTGTTGTGCTCTCACACAGTGAAGATGCCGCGCGGGAGCGCCCCGAACAAGCTTCTGCTGCTCAGTCTTCGGTAATATCGTCGCCGCGCTTCCAAAGTGGCTTCGCAACGGACGCCGAGTCATCGTAAAACTGAATCGCACCCGGCGCATGAATCTTCGTGAGGAGCACTATCTGTCCAGTGTGCATCGCGAAATGCTCGACGACGTGATAAATCGCGCCTAATACGGTCGTCTCGCGGCCCTGAATGAAGCGCTTGCCCGTCAGATCATCGTCCGAGATGGTATCGAGTACGCGCACCGCTTCACGGAGCGCACTTTCCAGATTCGTGAGAAGCTGCTGCTTCTCGGGACCGTTGACAGCGGTGAATTCCGACGCGCGATCCCGCTCGACGTTCTGCCCACCAACGCCACCGACGATCCATTGGCGAACGTTGCCCGCGAGATGTAGAAGCAGATTGCCGATGCTGTTCGAGCCGTCGTTGCTGCGCGCCCAGACCGCGTCATTTGATAACGCTTCCAGGCACTGACGCAGTTTGCTCGGATACTCGCGAGCCAGGAAATATTTCGACAGCTCGACGAAGACGCGTCCGCCAGTCGCGCCAACGATCGGCGTGTCGCTCACGCCGCTGTGGTCGTGGGCGAGAGGTGGTCGCGAAAAACCTGAAGCGCGAGATCCACTTTCCCGAAAGGCGCGGAAACCTGAACGCCCTGCACGAGCGGCCGAACGCGCTCGAGCATTTCGCGCGCGATCGCGATCCCTTCCGCCACCCCGGCTTCCTTAGATTCCGCGCTCGCCGCGCTCATTCGATCGATGATCGACTTCGGCACTACCACACCCGGCACTTCGTTTGCCAGAAATTCGGCGTTGCGCAGCGACACTAGCGGCCAGATGCCCGCGATGATCGGAATGCGTACGTGATCGATCGTCCCAAGGAATCTCTCCAGCTGCTCGACGTCGAACACTGGCTGCGTGATCGCGTACTCGGCGCCTGCATCGACCTTCCACTCGAATCGCTTCAGCTCGTGCTTCGGATCGATGGCCGCTGGATTCACTCCGACGCCAATCGAGAACGTCGTCGGCCGGCCGATGGAATTACCGCCGGGATCCAAGCCGCGATTCAAGTTGCTCAACAGATTGGTCAGTCCAATCGCGTCGATGTCGAAAACCCCGGTGGCACTCGGATACGGCCCCATCTTCGGCGGGTCGCCGGTGATGATGAGCATGTTGCGCAGGCCAACTGCGGACGCGCCAAGTAAATCGCTCAGCATGCCGAGGAGGTTGCGATCGCGGCAGCAGTAATGCGTGACCGTTTCAATTCCGACTTGCTGCTCGATGAGAAGGCTGGTGAGCAGCGCGCCCATCCGGCTCTGCGCGCGCGGACCGTCAGGCACGTTCACGGCATCGACGCCTGCTTTACGTAGCGCGGCGGTGTCCACGAGCATCTTCGAGGCATCGACACCGCGTGGCGGAACGATCTCGACGGACGTCACGAACTCACCGCGCGATATTTTGCCCGCAAACTTCGACCGCTCTCCGAAAGGCATCGGCTCGACGCCTTTGTCTTCCTTCGGTGCTTCAAGGTGCGACTGACGCCGCTCCTTCATCGGAACGCGGGGCTGCCGGGGTGACAACGGGCGGACACCCTCGACGATGGCAGCGATGTGCTCCGGCGTCGTCCCGCAACATCCGCCAACTACTTTCGCGCCTGCCTGTACCAGGTGATGAGCGTACGTCCCCATGTACTCGGGGCTCGCCATGTACATGCTGCGCCCACCGACGTCACGCGGCATACCTGCGTTTGGCTGCGCGCTCAACTTGCGCCGCGTGACATGCATCATCTTCTCGATCGCGTCGAGAATGGTCTGCGGACCAACAGAGCAATTGAGCCCGATTACATCCGCCCCGTACGCATCTAGTGCGCGAGCGAGGTCTTCGACTTCCACGCCGAAGGGCGTGAGACAGTCAGCGCCGATCGTCATCTGCGCCATCACTGGCACATCGGGTGCGACGTCCCGCGCGGCGAGAATTGCCTGCTCGATCTCGTGAAGGTCGGAGAATGTTTCGAGCATGAACACGTCCGCCCCGCCTTCGTGCAGCGCCGCGAGCTGTTCGGCGAACGCCGCGCGGGCTTCGGCGAGACTTGTAGGCCCAAGGGGCTCGAGACGAACACCGAGCGGACCTACTGCGCCGGCGACGAGGATCTCGTCTTCGGCAACTTCCTTGGCGAGCTTGGCGGCCGCGAGGTTGATCTCTCTCACCTGCTTGTCGAGCCCGTATTGCGCGAGCTTGTAGCGGTTTGCGCCGAAGCTGTTCGTCTCGAGCACCTCCGCACCGGCTTTCGCGTAGGCGCGATGCACCTCACGCACAAGATCGGGCGCGCGAACGCTAAGCTCGTCGTAGCATTGGTTGATGAACACGCCCTTGTTGTAGAGCATCGTCCCCATCGCACCATCACACACGATGACCTGCATCGGGTCCAAGAGGCGGTCAATCAGTGGATTCTTAGACAACCGCGGCCTCCGCTTTCTTCGGCTGTCCGGATTCATCGGCAACGCCGCGAACCGCGTAGTATTTGGCCTCGGGGTGATGTATGATCACCGCAGCGGTGGACTGCTCCGGCGTCAGCTGGAACGACTCCGTCAATTCCATTCCAAGGGCGTCGGCCGGGAGAAGCTTGAACACGACCGCGTGATCTTCGAGGTCGGGGCACGCACCGTATCCCCATGAGTAGCGCTTGCCCGTCGTTAGTCCGAGTTCGGATTTAATGCGGCGATGCGCCCACTCGGCGAGTGCCTCCGCGGTTTCGACGCCGAGTCCGTGCACGTAGAAAGCTTCGCCGTATTCGTTGGCGGACTGAAGCTCTTCGAATCGCTTGCTGGCCGCCTCGCCGACGGTGACGATCTGAAGCGGAAGCACGTCGACGGTGTCGCTCGTCGTGGAGCGCACGTAGTCGGCGAGGCAAAGGCGCTCGCGTCCAACCATTCTCGGGAAGCGAAAGCGCGCGATCTCGCGAAGCGACCCCGCACTGCTCGAGTAGGCAGCCGGATCGTACACGATGATCTCGTTGCCCGCCGATTGAACGGGGAAATACCCGTACGCGATCTGCGGCTTCAGCCATCCGCGCTCTTTGGCGTCTTTCTTCAAGCGGGCGAGCGTCGGCTCGAACTCATTCTTCACCGTCGCTTTATACTGGTCGCCCGATCCGCGGGCGCCCCACTGCAGGCGATACAGCTCGTCGAGATCTAGAAGCTCAAAAACTTCGTCGAGCGGGATGTCGCGCAGCACTCGCGCACCCCAAAAGGGCGGTGTCGGAACCGGATTGTTCGCGGCAACGTCGCTCCGCGTCTCATCCGTGTTGTCAGCCGACACATCCTTGCCGACGTTCGTGTTGAGGAAGATGTCGTTGCGCGCAGCTTCCAGATTCGCGGCTATATACTCGTCACGCTTGCCGTCCTCCTGCAGACGGTCCATCGTCTCCAGTCCCTCGAACGCATCCTTGCAGTAGAACACGCCGGATTCGTATGCCCTCTCACCATCGACGAACAGGGCGCGCCGTCCGAAACGGCGGTTGATCGCAGCGCCCCCGATCATTACTGGAATCTTCATTCCGCGCTTGTCGAGCTCCTGAACGCAGAGCGGCATCTGCTTCGAAGTGGAGACGAGCAGTGCGCTCAAGCCAATCGCGTCCGCACCCACTTCGACGGCCTTGTCGAGAATCGTGTTCACCGGCACCTGCTTCCCGAGATCGAACACGGTGTAGCCGTTGTTTGAGAGAATGGTGTTCACGAGCGACTTGCCGATGTCGTGAACATCACCATAGACGGTCGCGAGTACGACCTTGCCCTTGGTGTAGCCTTCTGCCTTTTCCAGGAATTGCTCGAGGTGCTTTACCGCTTTCTTCATTACTTCGGCGGACTGGAGCACGAACGGCAGAATGAGCTCACCGGCGCCGAACTTGTCGCCGACTTCCTTCATCGCCGGAAGCAGAACCTCATTGAGCAGGCGCACCGGCTGCTCGCGCACGCCCGCCTCATCGAGCCGCAGCTCTATGCCTTCTTTTTTGCGGTGAAGGATCATCCAGTGAATCTTTTCGTTCGGCGACATGCCTTCCGTCGGATCTTCCTTCTCAGCCTGCGCTCCTGAGGCGCCAACTCCGACCGCCGAGAAATACTCGATGAACTTCTGGAGCGCGTCCGGCCGCTTGTTGAAGACGAGATCGTCGGCGAGGGCGCGCTCTTCGGTAGAGATCTCAGCGTACGGCCGGATGTGCGCTGGGTTAACGATCGCGGCGTCGAGTCCCGCCTCCACGCAGTGATGTAGGAACACGGAGTTCAGAACACTGCGCGCCTCGAGGGTGAGCCCAAAGCTGACGTTCGAAACTCCGAGGATCGTCGAGACACCCGGCAGCTCGCGCTTGATGAGGCGGATGCCCTCGATGGTCTCGTGGCCGGAGTCGATCCACTCCTCGTCGCCGGTCGCGAGCGTGAAAGTGAGCGCGTCGTAAATGATGTCTTCCGCCGCCAGGCCGTATTCACCGACCACGATGTCATAGATCTTCTTCGCCACTTCGAGCTTCCGCTCACGCGTCTTTGCCATCCCGATCTCGTCGATCGTGAGCGCGATCACTGCTGCGCCGTGCTTCTTCACGAGAGGCACCACGGAATCAATGCGCTTGCGGCCGTTCTCCATGTTGATGGAGTTGACGATGCCGCGGCCGGGAATGTGCTCGAGCGCCGCCTCGATGACGTTCGCTTCCGTCGAGTCGATGACGAGCGGTGTCTCCACGCTCATCGAGAGCAGCTTCACGACCTGTGACATCTGCTCGGCTTCGTCGGCGCGCTCGGTGAGAGCTACGCAGACGTCGAGAACGTGCGCGCCGGAATCGACCTGGTCGCGCGCGACTTCTAGAATGCCCTCGTAGTCGTCGGCGAGAAGGAGGCGCTTCACCTTTCTCGATCCCTGCGAGTTCACACGCTCTCCGACGAGGAGCGGCGGTGGATCCTGACGCAGTGTAATAGCGCGCATCGCCGAGCTCACCCGTGCCACGTGTCCCACCGTACGCTCGTGTCTCTTCGGAGCTGCTTTCTCAGCCTCACGCACGGCGCCGACGATCGCGCTCAAATGCTCTGGCGTCGTCCCGCAGCAACCGCCGACCACGCGGACGCCGAAGTCGCGAACGAATTCCGAGAGCGCGGCAGCCATCGGCTGCGGCTCGAGCGGATACACCGCTTCTCCGACACCTGTGTTGAGCGGAAGTCCAGCGTTCGGAATGACGGAGAGCGGCAGCGTCGCATGCTCGGCCAGATATCTGATCGGCTCGCGCATGTGCTCAGGTCCCGTCGAGCAGTTGAGACCGATGACATCGACGTGAAGCGCTTCGAGTGTTGTCATCGCACTCGAGATGTCCGTACCGAGGAGCATGCGGCCGCTCACGTCGAGCGTGACCTGCGCTTGAAGCGCGACACGCTTGCCTATCTCGCTGAACAGCCGCTCGATGCCAGCGACCGCGGCCTTCACTTCGAGAATGTCCTGCGAAGTCTCGATGAGGAGCACGTCCACGCCGCCTTCGACGAGATACTTGGCCTGCGTGTAGAAATTCTCGCTCAGCTCTTCATACGTGATCTTCGAGAGCGCCGGATCCGAGCTCGACGGCAGCATTCCCGTTGGGCCCATAGAGCCTGCGACGAAGCGCGGGCGCTCCGGCGTCGAATACTTGTCACACGCTGCGCGTGCGAGGCGGCCTGCGTTGACGTTGATCTCTTCGGTGTGCTCGCCAAGCCCCCATTCGTGGAGGCGGCGCGGGGTAGACTGGAAAGTGCACGTTTCCACAACGTCGCAGCCGACCGCTAGGAAAGATTCGTGAATCGCCTGGATAACATCGGGCCGCGTGCGGACGAGATTATCGTTACATCCCTCGAGCTCTTTGCCGCCGTAGTCAGCCGGCGTGAGGTTGTAGCGTTGAATGTTCGTTCCCATCGCGCCGTCGTACACGAGCACCCGCTTATCGAGGGCGTCGAGGTAGGCGGATTTAGTTTTTCTATCGGACATTGGCGAGGCCGCAGTGCACTGTCAGGATCATGGATAAGAAAAAAGCCCGCGTGCGGCGCTGGGCAAGCGCTTTAGCGGAATGTTTAACGTGGCCGCAAGTTGCTTTAAATCGCCACGGATTCAGTTGTGCCTACAACTATAGTAGTAGAGCGACGCCCCGGCAACCCGCAGGTGCCTCAATCCTCGCTTAAGGCCCTGTCGTCCAGCTCCGGTCTGTCATCGCGACCGCGACCTGTGGTGCGTGCCCGGATTTCGAAGTGCTGAATGAGAGCGATGAGACGCTGCCGCTCGAGCGGTAGCACGACGTGCCCGAGTGTCGCGCGCTGCAATCGTGTCGGGAGAGTCGGTCGGTCGGCGGGCTGAGTCGTGTAGACCACGAGAGCGCCGGCGGCTGAAAGCGGAAGTGACGCGCCCGCGCCCGGGGCGGCCAGCGCTTCATTTGATACAACCGCAATGTTGGGGACCCCTTCCCGGCAGGCTTCAGGTGCTTCCAACAGGGACGAAGCGAGACAAACCTCGTGTCCGAAACCGTTCAGCGTCTGCGACAAGCCCTCGAGCAGTGCTGCATCGGAGCCGACGAGCAGAATTTTCGCCACTTAGTTGGGATCTCTCATCACACAAGGTTGAGGACACGTTCAGCTTCGACCCGCTTCGGGTAAATCTGACCGTCGATACCGCTCACATCAACTGGAAGATTCGAAGAATCGCGGACTCGATAAGACCGAGAACGAAGTAGGTGATGATCGGACTGAAATCGAATCCGCCGAGTGTGGGAACGAATTGACGCACCGGTCTGAGCAAAGGCTCGCTGAGCCGATGGCTCCAGCGGATCCAGCGGGAGAACGGCGAGATGGGTAGCCACGACGCAATCACGCTGACGATGATCGCGATCCGCAGCACCGAAAAAACCGCGGTGATGGCGAGGCGGAGAATCCCCGCCGGCCCGCTCGAAGCGAGAGTGGTCACCGTGAATATCTGAGAGCGCAGGAAATCGAGCGCGCTCAGGAGCAGAAAACCTCCGATGACGACGACGGTCAGTGCCCAGAGAGGCGCATTGGCAGGCAGACCCCCCGCGCGGACGACCCGCCGCTCGATGGGAGCAAGGAATGGATCCACCGTCGATCGAAAGAAACGCGCGACTGCGTTGAAGGGGCCGATCCTTCGCGTGCGAACCGCCCAGTCGATGATGCACACGACGCCGAGGATGAGCGCGAGCACCATCAGCGCCACCCGCACGACGGTGATGAACACGTCCGCCCCGCCCAGGATCATTTCCATCAATGCAGCGTTATGCCGAGTGTTCTCACCAGGAAGGCGAAGCGGTCGGCAGCCTCATCTATGCGCTTCGAGGTCGGCTTTCCGGCGCCGTGACCCGCACTCGTTCCGATTCGCACCAGAACCGGGTTCGGGCAAGACTGCGCGGCCTGAAGAGCGGCGACGAATTTGAACGTGTGGCCGGGAACCACACGATCGTCGTGATCCGCCGTCGTCGCAAACGTAGGCGGGTAGCACGTTCCGGGTTTGATGTCGTGGAGCGGCGAATAGGCGCGCAGATAACTGAACTGCGTAGAGTCGTCGGATGATCCGTAATCGGACGCCCAGGCCGCGCCGATGGTGAACTTCTGGAAGCGAAGCATGTCCATTACGCCGACATCCGGCAGCGCCGCGCCGAAAAGATCCGGACGCTGAGTCATCACCGCGCCGACGAGAAGCCCACCGTTCGAGCCGCCGTTGACGGCGAGCTTCTTACGCGACGTGTACTTCTGGTCGATGAGATACACCGCGCCGGCGATGAAATCGTCGAAAACGTTTTGCTTTTTCGCGAGCATCCCCGCCTCGTGCCAGGCCTTTCCGTATTCACCCCCGCCGCGGATGTTCGCCACAGCGTAGACTCCGCCCATTTCAATCCACGTCAGCACCGACGAAGAGAAAACCGGAGTCTTCGAAATGTTGAATCCACCGTAGGCATATAGAATCGTCGGATTGCTTCCGTCGAGCACGAGTCCCTTTTTAGCGGTAATGAACATCGGTACCCTGGTGCCGTCCTTGTTCGTGTAGAAAACCTCTTTTGTCTCGTAGGCGTCGGTATTGAAATCGAGCTTTGGAGCGCGGAACACTTCGGACTTCCTCGCCTTCACGTCGTAGCGGAAAATCGTCGGCGGAGAAAGGTATGAAGTGAACGAATAGAACAGCTCGTCATCGCCCTCTTTGCTTTGCAGGTCACTCACTGTTCCAAGCGCCGGGAGTGGCACCTCGGAGGTTATCACCCACGTTCCGCCAAAATTCCGGTTTTGACTTAGAGCGATGCGCGAGGTGTCGCCGTCGTAGCCACCGCGCGGCCCACGGTCGTTGGTGCGTCCGCCGGGCTGCTGCTGTCCGCTCCTGCGCCGGCGGCCGTCATCTTTCGGCGCCCCGTACAGGCGCAGCACCGAGCGCGCGTCGTGGAGATACGTTGCAGCGATTTCATTACCCGCCATGCGCGCCGACTCGAGCGCGTCCGTTCCCTCAGTAACGAGGGTCAGCCATTTCGAGGGATCGGGAAAATCCAGGCTCACTGAGACGATCCGTCCCTTCGCGGCATTGAGGTCGGTTACGAGATAGAAGCTCGTCCCGCTGTTTCCGACGAACGTGTAGGCGGCGTTGCTACGATCTATCAGACGAACTACAGGATTGCCGACCTGTGGCTTTTTTCCGCTTTCCATATCGATGTAGTAGAGGCGGTTCCTTACGTCCGTCCCTTGGAACACGGATATGACGGCGTATCGCCCGTCTTCGCTTACTTCCGGCTCGAACAGCCACCCCGGTTGATCGTGCCGATCGTAGATCAGTTCGTCGCGCGACTGCGGTTGGCCGAGCCGGTGATAGTAGAGCTTGTGGAATTGGTTGGCGTTGGTGAGCGCGTTTCCGGATTGAGGTGCGTCATAACGGGAGTAGAAGAATCCCTTGTTGTCGCGCGTCCAGGCGAGAGACGAAAATTTCACCCACTTGAGAGTGTCGGCGAGGTCGCGCGCCGTGTTGGCATCGCGTACACGGAATTCCTCCCAATCCGATCCGCCGACGGCAACGCCGTAACCGAGGTATCTGCCGTCGGGGGACGGCTGCGTCGTGGAGAGAGCAACGGTGCCGTTACTAGAGAGCGTGTTCGGATCGAGGAGAACGCGCGCCTTTGCGCCCTTTCCGTCCTGCACATAAAGCACAGCCTGATTCTGAAGGCCGCTGTTCTCAGTGTAGAAATATCTTCCGCCGGCTTTGACTGGCGCGCTGAGCTTCGCATAGTTCCAGAGCGCCTCGAGGCGCGAGTGAATCGCCGCGCGCTCGGGAATCGAAGCGAGATAGCCGAATGTCAGCTCATTCTCCGCCTTCACCCATGCCGCAGTTTGGGGAGAGTCCATGTCTTCCAGCCAGCGATATGGGTCGGCGATTTTGACGCCGTGATAGATGTCTGTCTGGTTTCCTGCCGGGGCCGACGGGTACTTTGGCGGAGATGACGGTGTTTGAGCCGCCGAGGTGCTGAAGGCGATAGCGAGGGCGGCCGCCGTAGCGAAAGATTTGTGGGCGCTGTTATGCATTGTAGGGGCGGGTTGGGATCGCGTGGAAGAATCTATGCGGCCGCGCGGCACTTTTGCGAGGAAGAAAGATGACTAAGATCAGCCGTCCGATGGGATCCAACCGCCAATACTGGCTCGTGAAAACGGAGCCGGGCGATTTCTGCTTGGATGATCTTTGGAACGCTCCGAACCGCGTCACACATTGGGACGGCGTTCGGAATTTTCAAGCGCGCAACTTCATGCGCGATGAGATGAAGAAGGGAGACCTCGTTTTCTTTTACCATTCGAATTGCTCCGAGCCGGGAATCGTCGGTGTCGCCGAAGTCGTTAAGCCGGGGTATCCCGATCACACGCAGTTTGACAAGAAGAACCCGCACTTCGACGCCAGCTCCGACCCCAAGAATCCCAAGTGGTATATGGTAGACATCCGCGGAGTCGAGAAGTTCCCCCGCGCTATCCCGCTTGCCGAGCTTCGCAATAACCCGGAGCTCGAAGGGATGCCGCTCCTGCAGAAGGGGAGCCGGCTTTCGGTGCAAAAAGTGAGCGGCACCGAATGGAACGCCATCATCCAAACTTCGAAGGAATCCGCGGGAGCCTAGGCCGGATTTACAGGCCGCGGAGGTTCCCCGGCGTTAGCGGCGTCTTCGCCCGCCATATCCATCATCTGCGGCGAGACGATCTCCAGGTGGAACTTGTGCAGGAACCTTTGGATGGCTGGGGCCAGTAACACGCCGACCATCGTGATGAAGGTGACGCCGCTGAAAAGGGCGTAAAAGCCGGCGAAGAGGTGGAGCGGCCGCAGGTCGGCGATCTTCGGATCCGCCGCCGGACCCTCGCCCGAGAGAATCATCGAGGCGTTGTAAAAGGCATCGATCCAGCTGAACTGCCCGTAGTGGTGGTAGCCCCACATCCCGATGTAGAGGGCCAGTCCGATCATTCCGACGGCGATGCCGACGCTTCGGAACATCCGCTCCGCGAGGTGGCGAACGGAGGGAAGCGGGTGGTGTTTGTAAAGCCAGACTCTCGGCACGATTGGATTATACCGGTTCCAACTCACGCTTGCCTAGCGCGTGGAAGGTTACGGCAAGGCGCGGCGTCGCTGACACGCGTTTTGCGCTAAATTCCATTGCAGGTTCCACAGCGTGAAAGACCGATAACCACGACGGAGCGACTGCAGTGGCTGAAGCACCCGCGAAACCGAAAACCGCGCCGGCAACTTCCGGTGCTGCCCTCGAAATCACGGATTCGAGGACAACCAAGACCTACTCCGTCCCGATTACCGACGGCGCGATTCGAGCCAATGACCTGAAGCAGATCAACACCGGCGCCGCCGACGATCCCGGCCTCATGAGCTACGATCCGGCGTTCCTCAATACAGCGGCGTGCCGCAGCGCCATCACTTACATCGACGGCGACAAGGGAATTCTTCGGTATCGCGGTTATCCGATCGAACAGCTCGCGGAAAACGCGACTTTTTTGGAAGTAGCATGGCTTCTCCGTCACGGCGAGCTGCCGAATCAGGGCGAGTACGATCAGTTCGTGCACGACATCACCTACCACACGTACGTGCACGAGAACATGCGGAAGTTCCTCGAAGGATTCCGCTACGACGCGCACCCGATGGCGATGCTCAACAGCACGGTCGCCGGTCTCGCTTCGTTCTATCCGTCGTCGCGAAACATCTTCGATCCCGAGGAGCGGAACATCTCCATCATCCGCCTCCTCGCTAAAGTCCCGACCATCGCCGCGTTCTGCTACCGGCACGTAAAGGGACTGCCGTTTATCTACCCCGACAACGATCTCTCCTACGTCGAGAATTTCCTCTCGATGGTCGCGCGGATGAGCGAATCCAAGTACAAGGCGAATCCGATCTTCACCCGCGCTCTCGAAGTGCTCTTCATCCTCCACGCCGATCACGAGCAGAATTGCTCGACGAGCGCCGTCCGCGCCGTTGGTTCTTCACACGTCGATCCGTTCTCGGCGATCTCGGCCGGAATTGCAGCGTTGTTCGGCCCGCTCCACGGCGGTGCCAACGAGCAGGTGCTGCGCATGGTCGGTGACATCGGTGACGTGAAGAACGTTCCGAAGTTCATCGAGGAAGTGAAGTCGGGGAAAGGCCAGAAGCTGATGGGCTTCGGACATCGCGTTTACAAGAGCTACGACCCGCGCGCGAAAATCGTGAAGAATCTCGCCGACGAGGTGTTTAAGGTCGTCGGAGTGGACAAGGATCTCGAGATCGCGCTCGAGCTCGAACGCATCGCGCTGCAGGACGATTACTTCGTCTCGAGAAAACTTTATCCGAACGTCGATTTCTACACCGGGCTTATTTACCGCTCGATGTCGTTCCCGACGGACTTCTTCACCGTCCTCTTTGCCATCGGCCGCATGCCGGGCTGGCTCGCCCAATGGGAAGAGATGCTCCTCGACAAGGAGCAGAAGATCGCTCGCCCTCGTCAGATTTATACGGGCCCAGCGGAACGCCCTTACAAGTCAGCGCTCTCGGCCCCATCGCGCGGAAAGAGCACGAAGCAGAAAGACGCGCTCCGGCAGTAGAAAATAAAAAGAGCCGCTCTTGATCGAGCGGCTCTTTTTATTTCCGACACTATCCTCACGCGCGAATCTGGACTCCTTCCGCTTCGAGCAGCGCGCGCTTGATGCGAAGGCTCCCGGTGTAGCCGCCGATTGTCCCGTCTTTCGCGATGACGCGATGGCAGGGAATCACTACCGGCAGATTATTCGCGCCGCACGCGTTTGCAACTGCGCGAGTCGCTTTCGGTCTTCCTATCGCCTTCGCAATGTCCGCGTACGAGCGCGTGGTGCCGGAGGGAATGCGCCGCAGCTCACGCCATACGGCGCGCTGAAAGTCCGTTCCGCGCACGTCGAGGTTCAGTGAGCTCGAAGCCGGCTTGCCCGCTATCGAGCTCAGCACCAGGCGCCGTAGAGGCGCGACCCCTTTCTCGTCGCGCACGACCATCGCGTCGGAAAAGCGCTCGTGCAGCGAACGCTCGAGCGCGCGCTCCGAATCCCTCACCTGGACAGCGCACAATCCTTTCTCCGATTGCGCCACCAACAACTTTCCGATCGGGCTCGGTCCAATACTGAAATTTATTTTCATCGAGTTCTTCCCCTGCTGTAAGCCGCGCTCCGTAGAGCTTTTCCGGGAAGCGCCGCCGTCACCTTGCCTCCGTCCACGACCGGCACGCCGTTCACCAGCACGTAGCTGACTCCGCTCGCGAGCTGCATCGGATTCTGATAGGTCGAGTTGTCGATGACCGTGTTGGGATCGAACACCGCGATGTCGGCGTGCATTCCCACTTTCAGTAAACCGCGGTCCTGCAAGCCCACGCGCTGCGCCGCCAGCGATGTCATCTTCCGGATCGCGAACTCGAGAGAGATAATCGAATCCTGTCGCACATACCGTCCTAGAATTCGCGGGAACGTGCCGAACGCGCGTGGATGATTCCTCTCCCGGAAAACACCGTCCGAATCGGGGCTCATCGCGCCGGCGTCCTGTCCCACCGACACCCACGGCTCTTTCATCGCCATTCTCAGCGCAGTCTCATCGAAGGAGAAATACATCGCGCCGGTATTCCCGTGATCGGCGATGAGGATGTCGAACGCCGCGTCGTACGGGTCCTGGTTCCGCATCTTGCCAACCTCAACGAGGTTCAACCCTTCGTACTTCCGTAGAGAATCGGCGCCCACATCGCTGATCATCGTCTTTGCCGCGGTGCGTATGCCGGCGGCGCTGTCGGCCCCAAGCTCGCTCTTCAGGCGGGCGCGCACTGCCGGATCCCGCAGGCGCACCACCAGCGAATCATCTCCGCCTTCCTGCACCCAGGTGTTGAGCATCGCGGTCAGGCCGGTCGCGCTTGCCGTATAGGGATATTGATCGGCAGTGACGTCGATTCCGGCCGCACGCGCCGAGTCGATGACGCGCAGCGCTTCGCGCATCAGCTCGGGAGTTCTCGCCTTGATGTGACGGATTTCCGCCCACGTTCCGCTTTCCTTCGCGATCCGTATTGTTTCGTAAACCGCGTCGACGAGCCGGTTGTCCTCGTGCCGGATGTGCGCGGCGTAACCCCCCTTGTATGGCGTCACGTATTTCGTGAGCTCGATCAGCTCTTCCGTCGTGAAGAATGTGCTGGGCAGATAAATCAGTCCGGTTCCGAGTCCGACCGCGCCGTCACGCATCGCTGAATCGATGAGTGCGCCCATCTGCTTCATTTCGGCGCTCGTCGGATGCCGTGTCGCCTGACCCATCACGGCGAGCCGTACGGAGCTTGTTCCGACATAAGTGCCGAGGTTGATCGCGGTGCCTTTGTTTTCGAGGTAGTCGAAGTAGCCACCGAGCGAATGCCACGGGCGCCGCGGATTCGGCGGCTGCCCCAAGCTCGTGTTCGGCCATGCCGAGCTCACTTCACCGGTGATCTCGCTCGTTATTCCCTGTGTGATCTTGGATACCGCGTGCGGCCCGCGAAGTATTGTGTTCTCCGAATGGCCGAGCATGTCGATGAATCCGGGCGAGATGACCTGATCGTGGACATCGATGACCCGCTTCGCGGTGAGTCCGGGAACGCTGGGGCCAACGTAGGCGATGCGGTCGCCGCTGATGAGAACGCTGCCGCGATACCACGGGTTACCGGTGCCATCGACAATGCGGCCGTTCGTGATGAGAATGTCGGCGATCGCCGGGGCTGGGGTGATGCCGGTGGTGACAGGTTGGCAAGCGGCGACGAAAAGGGCGATTCCGCAGAGCAGGGTTGGTGAGCGCATCAGGAAACTTTCCTCGTTTTCTTTTTCAGGAAGTCCATCAGAATGAATTGGCCGAGCGTCATCGTGTTGGTAAAGTATGCCTTTCCGCGGCTGATCTCGGAAACCCGCTTCACGAACTCTACGAGCGCACGGTCGCGTGCGAGCATGAATGTGTTGATGGCTATGCCCGAGCGCCGGCAATTCGCGACTTCGCGCAGAGTTTGCGAGATCACTGTCGCGTCGAGACCCATCGAGTTCTTGTAGATCTGCCCGTTGGGCATGGTGAGCGCGCTTGGCTTGCCGTCGGTGATCATCACGATTTGCCGCATATCCTTTTTCTGCGCCATGAGCAGTCGCCGCGCGAGCTTCAGGCCTTCGGCGGTGTTCGTGTGATACGGCCCGACCTGCGCGCTCGGAAGCATAGAGAGGGGAATCTCCTCTGCGGAGTCGTGAAAGAGCACCACTCGCAGCGAGTCTCCCGGGAACTGGGTGCGGATCAAATGCGTCAGCGCTAGCGCGACTTTCTTCGCCGGGGTGAACCGGTCTTCACCATAGAGAATCATCGAGTGCGACGTGTCGAGCATGAGCACCGTCGCGCAGGATGACCGGTACTCAGCCTGCCTTACCGCCAGATCGCCGTAATCGAGGTCGATCGGAATCTCCAGTGAGCCCGTTCGGATGAGCGCGTTCTTTAGTGTTTCGTTGACGTCGAGATTCAAGACGTCCCCATACTCGTACTGTTTCGTAAATCCGTCAGCCTCGATCCCGGTAGCGAGGTAGGGCGTGTCGTGCGATCCGAAGCTCGACTTTCCGATCGAGCCAAGTATGTGGCGGAGACTTTTGTATCCGAGGAAGTCGATGCTTTTGTCGGTGAGATTGAACTGCACGCTTCGCGACGCAGCGTGACCGAGGCCGCCTCGTCCCTCTACGGACTGATGACCGGAAGGCACCTGCGGAGGCGCGTCGAGCTTGAGGTATCCCTCTTCGGTAAGACGCTTCACGAGATCGTCGAGAAGCTTGGCAAGCTTTTCCTGCGAATCTTCGTCGCCTTCGCCGCGCATCGCCTCGAGAAGCTCGGGCGTGAACTGTCCGCTTTGGATAAGCGCGTCGAGAATCGCCTGTCGCAGCGCGTCGAGGGAGCGGTCTCCGCCCTGAGGCTCATCCCAATACGGATTGTATTCCTGTTCGCCCGCGAAACCCGACTGCAGCAGAAAGTCTGCGAGGTTGTCGAGCAGCGCCTGAAGATCGACTGCGTCAGCGGCTTCCGGGCTGAACTTGGAGTACGTGTGGAACCGCATTCTCAAAAATACACGGCGGGCGCTGGGTGTGTATAATCCGTCCAGAATGGCACAGCCCAGATCGCTGAACCCGTTCCACGCGCTTCAGGCGAACCGCAACTACCGCGTTTTTTGGTTCGGACAGACGACGTCGCTCATCGGCACGTGGATGACGACGGTGGCAACGGGGTGGCTGGCCCTCGAGCTGACGAACAGTGCCTTCCGGGTCGGCGTGATCGGGGCCGCGTCCACATTCCCGATTTTGCTTCTCTCGCTGTACGCCGGCCTCATCGCCGATCGTTACAACAAGCTGCGCATCGTCACGATTTGTCAGTCGCTGCAGCTTTTGCAGTCGGCATTGTTGTTCTGGTTCACCTGGTCCCACCACATCACCTTCGGGTGGCTGCTCGCGCTCGTCACCTTCGGCGGCTTGATCGGCTCGTTTGAGATTCCCGCGCGTCAGGCGATGCTGGTAGAGCTCGTCGACCGCGAAGATCTGGTCGACGCCATCGCGCTCAACTCCGGTGGATTCAACCTCGCCCGCATCGTCGGCCCTTCTATCGCCGCAGTCGTCATCGCCCGCGCCGGTCTTCAGTGGTGCTTCGCCCTCGATTCGCTAAGCTACCTCTCCGTACTCCTCAGCCTCTCGTTGATCCGACTTCCGAAGTGGAGTCCCGTTCTCAGCCTGGTGACCCCGCTCGAGGGATTGAAGGAGGGGTTCCGCTACATGCGCAGCTCACGCGCTGTCTCCGGACTGATCGGCGTCATCGCCGTGTATTCCATTTTTGGCTTTATGTACCTCACCATGATGCCGGTGTTCGCGCGTCAGGTACTTCACACCGGCGCGAGCGGATACGGCTTTCTTCTTACGTTTGTGGGTGCGGGTGCCCTCACCGGCGCGCTCTCGCTCGCCGCGCTAGGGGCACGCATTCGCCGGGGAAAGCTCTTCGCGGTGTCGGCGTTCGCGTTTGCAATCCTTACGATCGCTTTCGCTTTCGCGCAGCACGTAATGGTGGCCGCCGCGCTGCTCCTCTGTCTTGGTCTCACCATGCTCATCAACGGCGCGCTTGCGAACGGGATACTCCAATCGGTCGTTCCCGACGAGCTGCGCGGCCGCGTGATGGCGATGTACGTCTTCGTCTATGTGGGATTCACTCCGATCGGATCGTTCTCGGCGGGCGCGATCTCGAATCTCATCGGAGTTCGCTGGGCGATCGGACTCGGCGGCACGGTGATGCTGTTGTACGCTAGCTGGGCGTTCTGGCGGTACCCCGAAATCCGGTCGGTGTGACGATCGAAACTCATCACCGACACCAACTGACAACTGACAACTTACAACTGAACGGGATGCGGGTTCTCAGAAGGACAGATGTCTGTTTTCCGTCACAGATATAATTGACCGTTCACCGCGCTCGAACGCTGGTCGAAGCGCTAGCGCATTGCGCGGTAGTGGAGTCGGTGTGTAGTGAACCGACCGACCGAGATCTACGCCTCAGACAACTCGCATCCCGTTCTGTTGCGGGTCGCTCGGTTTCGTGTACTAGCTGTTGGTGCCCTACTTTGTTTCCGGCCTGATCGCCCGGTAGTACTCGACGACGTTTGCCTTCCGGTACAAGTACCACCACCCGAAAATTGCAACAGCCGCAGACAAAGCGTACATGGTTGGACTTGCCATCTCCGGTGGAACCAGCACCACACCGAGGATCAGCAATACCATCATCACTGCTCGCGACCAGTAGCGGTTTTTTGCGAGACCGTACGCCGCGATGATGGAGAGTACGAGAAGCGGGATGATGAAAATCTGGGAGGTGCTTTTCATCTCGCTGGCGAATTTCGCTTGTAGCTCCGCTCCCCCAGGCAATCCGGCCGCCGCACTGCTTCCCACCCGGGTCATCTCGTCGAGCTTGGGAAGCATCGCGAGCACGAGCAAGAGCACCACCGCGTAGATCCAGCAGAGGATCATCCCGCCTTTGAGCAGCGCCGGCTTTTTCGGCTCGGGCGCCCCGTCTCCGTCTACGCCTTCCACCAGACCCTGATCGCGACGAGGAAGAGAAACACAGCGAAGCTCTTCTGCAGAGTCGGACCGGAGAGACTCTGCGCGAGCTTCGCACCGAACCACGCGCCAATGAAAAGTCCGAGCGCGATCCAGAGGGATGCCGCGATGTTGATGTGCCCTCTCTTATAGTATTCCATCGCCCCGAGCAACCCGACGGGGAGAATGAGCGCGGCAAGCGAGGTTCCGGTTGCCATCACCGGGATGAATCCCGCGAGCAAGATGAGCGACGGGCCGATCACGATCCCGCCTCCGATGCCGAATAGCCCTGACATGACGCCGGCGGCCAGACCAATGATGAGAAAAAGAATCGTGGGGTTCATGGTGTCCAATGTTTGGAGTGTGTGCTTAACTCAGACAGCGCTCACGCGATGCCGTTCCTGATGGCCCGGGTCATCTTGTCCGCAAACGTGTCGATCTCGTCCACCGTCGTGTACACGAAAATCGCGTCTGCTCGTCATTGTCACTCCGAATGCCGAGTTACCAGATACGCGCCCTAATCGAATCTGGACGAACCATCGGATCGCCCGACTTGCATCCCCACGCCGTCGCGAATTCCGGCATATTCGAGAACGGTCCGTTCACCCGGTACTTACCCGGTGAATGCGGATCGGTCGCAACCAGAATGCGTGCGCGCTCGGGACGGGTGTTCGCCATTCTCGCCTGCGCCGCAGCGAGGAAAAAACGCTGCTCGGGCGTGAAGCCGTTGATCAGCGAGTGCGGCTTTCCCTTCATCGCGCGCTCCATCGCGTCGTACGCGATCGAGACGCCGACGACGTCGGCGAGATTCTCGCCAAGGGTGAGCTTGCCGTTCAGGTGGAGCGTGTCCACAGCCACGTAGCCGCCGTATTGCTGCTCCACGACATTCGCGCGCGTCGTATAGCGCGTCGCATCCTCGGCGGTCCACCAGTCGCGCACATTTCCCTGCGCGTCGTACTGCCGTCCCTCGTCGTCGAATCCGTGTGACATCTCGTGCCCGATGGAGATTCCGACCCCGCCATAATTCTCCGGATCGTCGTACGTCATCGCGAAAAACGGCGGCTGCAGTCTTCCCGCCGGGAAGACCACTTCGTTGAGCGGGGGATTGTAGTACGCGTTCACCGTCGGCGTCGTCATTCCCCATTCGGTGCGGTCCACCGGCTTGCCTATGCGCGACAACCCTTTTGCGCGCTGATACTTCTGCACGGCAAGCGCGTTGTTGATGAATGCGCCGGAGGCGATGTTCAGGTTCGAGTAGTTCTCCCACTTGTCGGGATAACCAATCTTCTGATTGAAAGCGTCGAGCTTCTGCAGTGCCTGCTTGCGCGTATCCTCGCTCATCCAGGCAGCGTGGAGAATTCTGTCACGCAGCACCGCGCGCAGGTTGAGCACCATGTCGAGCATCTTCGCTTTCGCCTGCGACGTGAACGCGACCTTTACGTACTCCTGGCCGAGTGCGTCACTCAGCGAGCGATCTGCGAGGGAGAGACATCTCCGCCAGCGCGGTAGCTGTTGCGTCGCGCCACTTAGCATAGAGCTGAAGCTGAATGCCTGGTTCGCGAACGCCGAGCTCAGCTGCGGTGCCGAGCCGCCGATGATCTGCCAGCGAAAATACGCCTTCCAGTCGTCGAGCGGCCTGTTCGCAACTTCCGAAGAGAGTGCCTTGAAGAACTCGGGCATCGCGACGTTGAGGGAAGGCACGGATGGTCCGCCCGCTTCGCGCATGAACACAGCCCAGTCGATGGCGGGCGTTATCGCGTTCGCCTCGGCGATCGTCATCGGATGGTAGGTTGCCTTTGGATCCCGCAGTGCCGTACGCGGCAGAGACACTTTCGCCAGCGCCGTTTCGAGATCTAGAATCCTTTTCGCGTCCGCCAACGCCGCGGGAGCAGATTCCCCGGCCAGCGTGAACAGCTTCGTGACGTTGTCGACGTATTTAGCGCGAATCGACTTCGAACGATCGTCGCTCTTCAGATACTGATCGCGATCGGGGAGCGTCAATCCGCCCTGCGAGATCTCGGCGATAACCATGTTCGCGTTCTTGTTGTCCGAGCTTCCGCCGAATCTGAACGCTCCACCGAAGCCGAGTTTGTGCAGCCGCGCCAGCTCACTCAGCAGCTGCGTGCGATTTGAAATCGCGTCGATGCGTGCGAGCTCCGGCTTGAGCGGCGTGATGCCCGCCGTCTCCGCCGCGGTCGAGTCCATGCAGCTCGCGTAAAAAGTGCCGAGCTTTTTGGTCGCAGCATTATTTGTCGTGGGCGCCCGCTTCGCGGCGTCCTCGAGCACGGACTTGAGCACGAGATTATTTCTCTCGCTCAGATCGGCGAAGCCGCCCCAGCTCGAGAACGCGGCGGGAATGGGATGCGAGTTGAGCCACCCTCCGTTCGCGAATTCGTAGAAGTCATCGCACGCGCGCACCTTGCGATTGAGATTCGTCGTGTCGAATGCCGGAATCGTGAGCAAGGTCGACTGCGCGACCGCTGAAAGAGGAGCAGCCGCGAGTAGAATCGCGGCACCAAGAAAGCGAGAGGTCTTCATTCCCCACCTGTGGTAAGAGGCCCGAGCAATAATAGGCCTCGGCCTCGCAGGTGGGGAGGTGCGTTCCTCAGCTACTGATACTGTATGTACAACGGGGCCGGGTGGAGACGCAGAACTTCCGACGGCGTCAGTATCGGATCGCCCTTCTTCGTGTCATTGTGGTAGAAGAGCTTGAAACCGGTGAACTCGACAGGGTCCTGTTCGACATATGCCCGATAAGAGTCGAACTTGAGCCACGGCGGCCCCCACCCATCCATATCAATTACGATCTGAACGCGCGGATCGCGGCGGATCGAGCTCGCATCGGTAAGCATGCCTCGCGTGAATCGGTGCACGACGAGAACCTTTGGTGGCAGATGGTTCTCCGTGACGAGATCTGCGAGCGTTTTCACCGCAAAATTCACGTCGCTCGAGCTCATAGTCCCGATTCGCGTACCCGGCTTGTCCCCGAATTTCATAGAGAACTCGGGGTCGATTCCGAGGTGCACTCCCGGGCGTTTCAAGAACGGAATCAGCCTCGGCAGCTCTTCCTGAACCGTGCTCAGACCGACCTGCACGTCGAGGAAGAGTAGCGCGTTCTTCGAGGCCGCCCAACCCGCGACCATGTTGATCAAGCTGTCCGTCATGCGTAGGCGGTATTTCCCGTCGCGGCCCGGAGCACCTTGTGCCACCACTGCGATGAGATGAAGCGCGGGCTGAACCGGTGTCGAAGGGTCGGCTTTTCTCCACGCTTCGAGCTCCTTGTCGAACTTTTTCAGCATCTCCGCAGGGGGGAGCTCGCCCAGTACTCCCATTCTTTTAGAGAGCGGATTTCCGTAAAACGCGATGATGCGCTTCGCAGGAAGCATTGATCCTGGGAGTGCCGGCGCTGCTTTCACAGGCCAGCGCGTGTCCTTCATTCCCGCGCGAATCGCCATCACCAGCGCGATGCTGTCCTTCTTGGACCGGCCGTCGACGTGCGGAATTTCGACCTTCGGCGCGTGCGTCGTATCACCGGGAGTGGTCGATGACACGGCGGTCGATGACTGCGCCACCATCGATCCACCGATGTCGGTTGCCGAGCTCGATGCA
>JACDDT010000137.1 GCA_013816855.1 Gemmatimonadaceae bacterium | reverse complement strand
CGCGATCACGTATGTCAATCATTTCGCTGAAAATCTTTATGGCTGGCCCGCCGCGGAGATGATCGGGAGAAACATCATCGACACCATCGCACCAAAAAGCTCGCGCGCACAAGCGGAAGAGATATGGTCTGCGCTCGCCCGCGGCGAGACCTGGAACGGGGAGATGGTCGTGCAGAACCGCGACGGAAAGCCGTTCCGCGTTTCCGCCACGGACACGCCTGTGCGCGGCCTCGACGGCGAACTCTTAGCGATTGTCGGAATTTCGGAAGACATCACCGAGCGCACGCAGGCTGTCCACCAGCTTCGCGCGAGCGAGGAGAAGTTCCGGATGCTGGCTGAATCAATGCCGCAGATCGTTTGGATCACTCGCCCTGATGGCGGGAACATCTATCTCAATCAGCAGTGGGTGGACTACACCGGGCTCACGCTCGAGGAGAGTCTTGACGACGGATGGATAAAACCCTTCCACCCCGATGACCGGCAGCGAGCCTGGGATGCCTGGGAAAAAGCCACGACGACAATAGGAGTGTATTCGCTGGAGTGCCGCATTCGGCGAACCGATGGCGAGTACCGCTGGTGGCTGATTCGCGGCGTTCCGCGAGTGGATTCCGAAGACAATATCCTCGAGTGGATCGGCACCTGCACCGACGTCCACGAAATCAAGAACGCGGACTTTGAAGTCAAGCGAATCAATCGCGCGCTCAAGCTCGTCATCGGAGCCAGCAGTGCGGTTATTCAGATAAAGGCGGAAGGCGAGCTTCTAACGGAAGTCTGCCGCGTCGCCGTCGATGTGGGCGGCTACCTGATGGCGTGGATAGGATTCGCGGTCGATGACGAAAAGAAATCGATCGAGCCGATGGCTCACGCGGGCAACGATAAGGGATATCTCGCCGAGTCAGCATTCACTTGGGATGCGAACAGTCCTTCGGGGAACGGACCCGCTGGAGCGGTGATCAGAACTGGCCGGCCCGTGGTGAGCGAAGGGTTCGGGGTCGATGTCTCGCTAGAGCCGTGGAAAAGCTCGGCGCAGCTGCGTGGCTATGCCGGCGTGATTGCGCTCCCGCTTCGGAGTTCGAAGCGCACTTATGGAGTTCTCGTGCTCTACTGCGGCGATTCGGCGCCGCCAGCGGATGAGGAGCTCAATCTGCTCGAGAAGTTCGCCGATGGAGTTGCCTTCGGAATCAACAATCTCCGGCGGCATGGCTCATCCCCTGCTGATCGATAACGTGTTCTTCGGCGGACGATGTGCAAGGATTGCCTCGACGCTGGCTGCATCCTTGCTCTCATGATGGATGCTGCTGGACGGCCGATAGCCGCGGCAGCACACCCCTAAGGGGCTCTCACTTTCCCGCGTCGGCGCATATTGCGACGCCGCGGTGGCTTGCGAGGCGACAATGACGCTCTTCGGAAGATCGGTTCGCGCTCAAGACGATCCACTATGGGAGCCCACCCCTCCGCAGAACGCCGAACAACGTGCGGACTGCGTGCGAAACGATCTCCTAAAGAGGCTCCGCGGTGTCTGCAAGGACATGCCGGAAGAGGAATTTCACGAACTCGTTACGGCGATGACTCGTGAACAGCTGCGAAGCGAGCGAGTGTAATTGATGGCGGACTCGCCGGCGAGCTGAGCAGGCCCGGCGTTAAACTGAACTATTGAACGACGGCGCGCGGCAGCGATAGGGTGAAACGCGATCCCCTGCCCCCGTTGCTTGTCACTGTAAGATCGCCATTCATCGCACGCGCGAGATCGCGGCTGATAGCCAGGCCGAGTCCCACTCCATCCGCTCGATCAGCGAGCCCCTCCTTCAGTTGAACGAAGGGCTCGAAAATGGCTTCCAGCTTGTCTGCGTCGATGCCGATTCCGGTGTCGCTGATGTGGAGCACCGCGGTATCGGCGGTAGCGCCAAACTCCGCGCGGATCCGCCCCCCGGCAGCGGTGAACTTGATCGCGTTCGAGAGAAGATTCACGAGAATCTGAGTCACTCTTTCCGAGTCGGCTCGCGCGACGATGCTCGCATCTCCCGAGATGCCGTCGAACTCAATTTCCTTCTGCGCGAAGAGCGGCTCGATTAGCTCGACCGCGCGTCTCATCACCTCGTCGACATTGATGTCGACGACGGCGTAGGAGAAACCTCCCGCGCCGGCGCGGGCAAAATTGAGGATCTCGGTGATGAGAAGCGTCAGGTGCTGCTGGCTCCGTTTCACCCGGGCGAAATCCGCACGCTGCTCCGCTGTCACCGGCCCGCGCAGGCCCATATCGAGCAGATCGATGTATCCGCCGATGGCGTTGAGCGGGGTGCGCAGCTCGTGACTCATCGCGCCAAGAAACTCTGTCTTCGCTTTGTTCGCCGCCTCCGCGCTCTGCCGCAGCAGTAGAGCCGAGTCATAGTTCCGCGCGTTGTCGAGCGCGAGTGCGGCGCGGCTCGCCAGGTCCTCCCCGAGCTGTAGCTCTTCGGCGCTGTAAATGTGCTCGCAGTTGGCGCCAATGAACGTGACCGCACCCAGCAGCTTTCCCCGCGCGACGAGGGGAGCGGAGAGAAGGCATCCAATACCCAACTGGCGCAGAATGTCGAGGTTCTCTGCGCCATGCGCTGTCGCGGCGAGTGTTGCCTCTATACTCCCGGTGATGGCGATCGTTCGCGCGCCGCGCAGCATCGCGGCGGCTCCGAATGGATCGTCCGAGTCCGGCGCCCAGCGCTCCTCCAACTGGTCAGCGAGGATTTGTTTTTCCCTGTCTGAGTGGTAGATGCCGAGCCGGCGAATTGTCTCGTCCTCCTCGAGAATATCCACGACGCACCAGTCGCCGAGATTCGGAAGAGCCAGCTTCGTCAGCGCGACAAGCGTGCTCGCCTGATCCACCGACTCGGCGAGCAGGCGACCGGCTTCGGCGAGAAAGGCGGCACGACGCCGAGCAGCTTCCGCGTCGTCCGCGAGGCCGCGCTCCCGCAACGCCCCGAGGAGCATCTGCTCGGCAACCTGAC
>JACDDT010000136.1 GCA_013816855.1 Gemmatimonadaceae bacterium | reverse complement strand
CACCGGCCCGCCACCTTTCCGTCGAGCGAAAAGAGCTCGAGACTCGCAAGCGATTCAACCGACGGCGCGGTGATCCAAAGCGCCGAGCGCGGCGCGGAGCTGTCGACGCGCGCAAGCATGAAGCGAGGCGTATCACTTCGCGCTATCACCAGCGCGGGCCGAACGCCGATGTATTTCCAAACGGTGTCACCGCGAACGTCGAATGCGGACACCACAAGAGTTGAGTCGCCGCGCCGGAACCGCGCGATCTGCGGCTCGACTGCCACGAACGAATCGAGATATCGCGGCGAGAAGCCTTCACCCGGGTTTTCCTCGAAAATATTCCACGCGGAATCCGTGAATGCCGCGAGCGGCGCGGTGTGAGGCAGTTGGGTAAGAAAATGGAAGTCGGGCTCGCGCTCGTGCGCGATGTAGGACTGGCCCCCGTCGCTCAATCCTGACTGAGGCTGCTGCGTCCATTTTTCCGCCCATCCGAAGCGAACAATCATCTCCTTCATGTCGGCCGCCCAACTCAGGCCGAAACCGTTCGTTCCGCCCCGCTCGATCTCAGCCCACGTCTCCCGCGCGAAGTGTTCGGTGCGGCGCTCGTTGCCGGGCGTCGAGAAAAGCGGGTCGGCTAGCCACCAAATCGTTGCGTTAGCTGCCGCTCGCTGCTCGCAGTTGAGATGCTTGTACGCGTCGAGGGCAGCGCCTTCGAGCAGCGGGGACAAGTTCGTCCAGTCGCATCTTTTCGCGGAAGGCATCTCGCCGATGGACCGTGCGAATGCCTGCTCGGCCGCCACGAAACGACTTGAAGAATGCGCTGCGAGTCCGATGAGAGCGTCACACCACCACTTGTCCGCGGCACAGGCGCGGGCGGCTTCTACGGCAGCGCTGTCGCGTCCTGCCTCGAGCAGATACCGAACCCGTTGTCCGACAACCCACGAATCTCCCGGAATCTTCAACGATGCATCAGCGAGAACTTTGAGCAGATCGGTTCTCTCGCGCGTCGTACCGCCCGGCTCGTCGGGGATCTGCTTGAACGGGACTCCGGACGCATGGCGGCAGAACCGGCCGATTCTTTGGCAGCTGCTCTTCGACCCCGTGCTCGCCTGCGGGGCGAGGAAGCGGCGCCGCGACTCGAACCGGACCTGCGCCGATTTCGCCCCGCGAAGAATTCGCGCAGAATCGGCGTATGGTGTTGTGTGCGGGGACTGAGCGCGAGCGCCGACAGCTGCGAACAAAACCGCGGCCGCGAGACGTATCATCCTACTTCCTGTTTTCGAGCGCGCTCTCCAACGCGTTCCATGCGAGCAGCGCGCACTTCACACGCGCGGGAAACTTCGAGACACCGGAAAGCGCGCGCAGCGAGCCGAGTGATTTATCATTCGCGACAGCCATGTCGCCCATGACGAGATCGCGGAACTTCGTGCGGACAGCGTCGATGTCTTCTCTGCTTTTGCCCTTGATGATCTGCGTCATCATCGAGGCGGATGCCTGCGAGATGGAGCAGCCGCGTCCGCTGAACTTCACGTCGCCGATGGAATCGCCGCTGTAGATCACCTGCAAATCCACTTCGTCGCCGCAGAGCGGATTGCGCATTTCGATAGTCGCATCCGCGTTGTCGAGCGTGCCCTTGTTGCGCGGCTTCCGGTAATGGTCGAGGATGAGCTCCTGGTAAAGCGCCGCGATGTCGGCGCTGTTGTCAGGCAGCGACATGGCCGAAAATCTCCTTCGCCTTGAGCACGCCGTTGATGAGCGCCTCGACATCCGACTCGTCGTTGTAGACGTAGAAGGATGCGCGCGCGGTAGCCGCTACGTCGAGCCGGCGCATAAGCGGCTGGCAACAGTGATGCCCCGCGCGAATGCAAACGCCCTGGCCGTCGAGGATGGTCGCGAGATCGTGCGGATGAACGTCGCCGAGCACGAAGCTGATGACACCGCTGCGTTCTGCGGGCGGTGGGCCGAAGATGCGAATGCCCTCGATCGCCGAAAGGCGCGTTTGAGCAGACGCCATCAGTCGCCGCTCGTGCGAGAGAATCTGATCTGCGCCGATGGCATCGAGATAATCGACCGCTGCCGCGAGACCGACCGCGTCAGCCGCATTCGGGGTTCCCGCCTCGAACTTGTGCGGCAACACGTTCCATGTCGTGCGATCGTCGTACACGAACTCGATCATGTCGCCGCCCGTTTGATACGGCGGCATCGCTTCGAGCATCGCCCGCCGGCCGATCAGCCCGCCCAGGCCCATCGGACCCAGCATCTTGTGACCGCTGAAAGCAAAGAAATCCACGTCGAGCTCATCGAAGTTGACGCGAAAATGCGGAGCGCTCTGCGCGCCGTCGCAGACGAGAATGGCACCGCTCTTCTCGCGCACGATTTGGACGATCTCGCGAACCGGGTTGATGGTCCCAAGCGCGTTCGAGACGTGATTGAATGCGACTATCTTCGTTTGCCGGCCGACGATTGAGCGAAGGCAATCCAAATCCATCCTTCCGTCCGTCGTGAGCTCGCAAATGCGGAGCTTCGCGCCTTTCTCCGCCGCGAGCTGCTGCCACGGGACAAAATTGGCGTGATGCTCCATCGCGGAAACGACGACCTCATCGCCGCTCTTCACGTTCGCCCGGCCCCAGCTCGCGCCGACGAGGTTCAGCGACTCGGTCGTTCCGCGGGTGAAAACGAGGCACGAGGGATCGCCGACGCCGAGGAATTGCGCGATGCGCTCGCGCGCACAGCAATACCGCTCGGTCGCTTCGACGGAGAGCGCGTAAGCTCCACGGTGCGGATTCGCGTTGCTGTTCTCGTAGAAATCCCGAATGGCATCGAGCACCAGCTTCGGCTTCTGCGAGGTTGCCGCCGAATCCAGGTAGTGAAGGCCCGGATTGTTGACGAGGAGCGGGAAATCCGCGCGGCGGTTCACGATGCCGCCACCTGTGCGACGGAAGGCTCGTACTTCGACCCGTCACGCTTCCGCCTCGGTCCGACGAGAACGCGATCTCCCTCC
>JACDDT010000135.1 GCA_013816855.1 Gemmatimonadaceae bacterium | reverse complement strand
TTTCAAGGATGCTTCGATGAGGCCGATGTCGATTCCATACCGGCGTGCCGCTGCCAGCGGGTGCTGGTTCGAGCTGCGCCGTCCGCGGCGCCGAGGCGTTTCGCGAACGATGGCACGGGAGAGATTTGCAGTCGCGATGGAGTCGTATCTCATCTTGTCTATCACTAACGTCGCTGTCGCCGAAGGATCGTCTTCGGCTCGAAAGACGCCATCATCGCCGCGTTGCGCGAGGGTGCGATTTGCTATTGACGCGGCTTGCTTGAGCTGGAGACCGAATCGCTTGTCGAGTATTCGGACGAGCCCCCACCACCTCGCATGATGAGGCGTGAGGCGGAGCGGCCTTTTGAGAAGGGCACTTGAGTTGAGCAACCACTTCCGATCGGCGCCGGCAGCAACGACGAACTGCGTCAAGTTCACAACATATTATATCTAGTAACTAGACATAATTCAAGCGAGCGTCGATCAAGGACTGCGTAATGGGCGGTTTGCGTCCAGCAGTAAGAGTTCGCGGAGGACGGCTAGAGTCGGGTTGAACGGAGCTTTAAGGAAAACCACGGCGCGCGATTCGTCGCCGAACGTTCGGAACTCCGCGCTGCCCACGCGTCACGCGCCATTGCGATGGCCGGAGGAGAGACGTACCGAAGTTTATCGAATAGCGGGGGCGGGAACTCGAACCCGCGACCCACTCTTACGAAAGCGGTACGCTACTCCCAGGCCTCCCCACTCTCTCTCGCACTACCGCCGGCAGAGGCACCGTCCCCCCTTTGATGATAAACCAGGCTATGACCGAGAGCTCGCCGACGGAGTAGAACGGCATCGCGATCCTATTCACGAGCGCACGGTGCGGTGGGAAGAGGATTCCCGTCACGCTTACCGCCAAGTAGCCGAAGCAGCCTACGATCAGCAGCACACCGATGAGTCGGGGCATAAAGCCCGATTTCATGACGAGGACGCCGAACGGCAAGAGCCACAACGCCCAGAACGCCATCTCGAGCGAAATTCCGCTGCCGCGAATTTTAAGGAATGCAAGCGCAAGCGTATCGAGCTGAGGTGCGGTGAACGCCGACAAATACCCCATTCCGCTCAGTAGTACTAGCGGGGCCGTTTCATTGATCATGTTCGCAATTCCCGCAGCGGCTCCGCCGAGCACGAGCCCCACGAGAAGTCTCGCCTGCATCCGGTCGACGTCCTTGAACAGGTTGTAAAGGCTGAGAGCGAGCCAGATGAAACCGACGAGTGAGACAAGACCGGCGAGAATGCAGAGGCGGTAAGTCAGCTGGTCAGCAGTGATGTTGCGCGCGGTGGCGGCCGCGTCGCCTGCAACTATGAAGTGGGTGGGAAGGTAGAGGATGTTGATTGGCGCCGGTAACGCCATCGTCAAATACGGTATTGCCAAGGACCGCGCTGTCCGGTCAGTCGTGCTCATGTCGCCTCTCGGGGTTGAGTTACCTTCGGGCGCGCGTTTGTGAGGTTTGCCGCTGCCAGCGAGTATTAAGCCATCAGTGGCAACCAACGCGAGCTGAAGGAGCCGGACGTGGCGGCGGCGCGCGAAGTTTCAGCGGCGACTGGGATCCTTCAACTTCGAGAATAGCAGGAGCGGGACTCGAACCCGCGACCCCGGCATTATGAGTGCCGTGCTCTAACCAGCTGAGCTATCCTGCCAGGAACTGCAACTACCAAATAAGAACTACCGGCCCGGGGCTTTAAGCTTAGACGGCCCTCGGCTTCGGGCGGAACTGCAACTGCAACGACAACTGCTACTGCAACGACAATTCAGCCTTCAAATATAAAACGGCCGACCCTTTCGGGACGGCCGCTTTACAATGGCGGGGGCGGGATTTGAACCCGCGACCTTCGGGTTATGAGCCCGACGAGCTACCAGGCTGCTCCACCCCGCGATGAGAGGAGGAATCTAGCCGCGAGGAGGGTCAAGTCAAGCGCACTGCTCCGTCTTACGCAGCGTTCTTCCGGGGAGTACCGCCACCTCGCAGTCCGATTCGCGAATGAACTTCCAGGTGCATTCCGCAAGCACGTAGACACGTCCCGCGATCCTATCGAATCCCGGCGCGAGTCGGTGGCTTGGGCCGCGCGCCGGCGAGATTCGCGGAGAAGAATGGGAGAGCGACTTCCTCCAGTCGTTTACGAAACCGATTTCCGTGAGTGCCCTCGAAGATCTCGTACCGGTGCGGGATCCCCAGACCGGTGAGCGCACGGTCGAGGTCGGTTACGTTGCGCGGAATGTCGGCGAATCCATCAGAGCGGCCGGCCTCAAACCCGATCTTCATTCGGCGAAGGTTGGCTGCGTACTCGGGAATCTCGGAAACAACGGACTTCCATTTCGCGACGGTCAGCGGCTCCGGCACGAGTGAGTCCCCATTGATTCGAAAGGGATAGTTCACAAAGAAGGGTGCCCTTGTCGTGTCGGGCGAGTAAACGGCGGCAAGCGCCAGCACGAGGTTGGAGTTGAAACCCGCGGTCCGGATCTGCGAGGTATCGCGCAGGGCGATGGTGGAGGCCCACGTTTTCTTCATCCCCCCTGACTCCATCCGGATGGGATCGAGGCAGCACGGGCTGAGCGCATAGATGGCAGCGAAAGTCTCCGGGTGGCGCATGCCGAGACGCAGCGCTCCGTACCCTCCCATCGAGAAACCGCCGAGGCCGCGCGCTTCCCGCGAGCGGATGGTGCGGAAGTGGCGATCCACGAATCCGACAAGATCGCGCACGATGAAATCCTCCCAATTCCCGGTGACCGGCGAGTTCGCATAGAAGCTTCCGTCGTACCGGTTCCGCGCGCTGGGCATCACGATGATCATCTCACCGACCTTACCCGCGGCGATGAGACTGTCCATCGACACTCTGACATTCAGATTCTGCAGCCGGCCGGCGATCCAGGTCGTGTAATTGTCGGCACCGAATCCGTGAAGCAAATAGACGACGGGAAAACGACGGGCGCGAGAAGCCGAATAGCCCGGCGGGAGGTAGATGGAAACGGCCCGATCAGCCGAATCGCCAAG
>JACDDT010000001.1 GCA_013816855.1 Gemmatimonadaceae bacterium | reverse complement strand
GATGGGCTGAAGTTTGCGACCAGCTCTACCACGCATATGGATTGCAGCCTGTACTCGTTGGGGGGCGATCCGAACGCGAGCTCGCGGCGGAGCGGATAATCATGGAACGAACCAAGTACAAACCGATTTCGAAATTGGGATGCGGACTGCGCCCGCTGGTCTCGATCTTCGACGCGTCGGCCCTCGTCCTCACTCCCGATACGGGTCCTCTGCACATGGCGGTCGCTCTCGACAAGCCGGTGATCAGTCTGTTGGGCTACACGAATCCGAAGCGCACGGGGCCGTACCGGAGATTTCACGATCTCATCATCGATCGCTACGGGAATCCCGGTGAAGCATATGTGCCGTCGATGGAGAACCGGCCCGGGCACATGCCGCTGATCACAGTTTCTGACGTTATTGAAAAGATTGAGCTGTGGCGCATGCGTTACTCGAAGCGCAAAGTTTCGTGACGCCGCCGAAGAAGCCTGAGCCGCTGACTTTCGACATGGGTGCGCTTAATACGAAGGCGCCGGTCGTGCATCAGACATCGGCGGGCGGCGTAGCATACAAGAAAGAGGGCGGCGAAACGCTCGTCGCGATCGTATCGGTGGGAGAGTATAACCGCTGGCAGCTCCCAAAAGGATTGATTGAAAAGGGAGAAGAGCCGTCAACGGCCGCAATTCGGGAAACGTGCGAGGAGGCGGGCATCGAAGGGGAACTCGAGGCGGCTCTCGACAAAATCGATTACTGGTACGTCGGCGAGCACGAGGGAAAGCAGGTTCGCTTCCATAAGATCGTGCATTTCTTCCTTCTCAAGTTCCGCTCAGGAGACGTGAGCAAGCATGACTCGGAGGTGAACGAAGCACGGTGGGTGCCGATTCGTGAAGCGGTCCAGATGCTCACCTTCAAAAGCGAGCGCAACGTGATGGAGAAAGCGGCGGCAGTTTTAGCGAGCACCGCCTGAGTCTAACCATCGTATCCAAACGTCCCGTGACATCCCCAGGTCTTTGCCGGCTGCAAGAGTCAGAAAGTCATGAGCTGCCTGTTGAGGCTCCGTCGAATGTGAGGCTAGTAGATCAAATACCAGCACCCCGTTATTGCGAAGTAACGCACGGGCGAGGTTAGGGTTGATTTTTGTTCGCGTGAGGGCGGACAGGGTCGTGCTGAGTGCGAATACGTTCGTGCCACCGATTAGCGCCCTTAAGTCGCTGCGCGCTGGACGCCAATCAATACTGGAAACAACTCCGGTCGAGAGCGATTTGAGGGCTTGCTCAGACGTCGCGGCCACTCGCTCATCCTCGTCCCGTAAACCTTTTATCAGCGCATACCAAGCTTCCGTCCTTCCACGTTGTGCGCCTAGGATTGCGGCTGCGAGAATTCGATCTTCAAAGGTCGAATCGCCCAGAAGGACGCGGCGCGCCATTTTTGCGGCGACCGCATTCCGATTTATGTCAAAAAACCTCCACAGGCTGCGAACCGCCGCACTGTCGCGCGGGCGCAACGACATTACCAATCGTTCGCGCAGTGTGTCACCAGTCGCGTAAATCCCGAACGATTGCGTGCCCGTCTGAAAACCGCCGTTGGACTCACGGAGGATCCGGTATCCCTCGTCCCAAGTCCGTGGTCGGATTCCAGAGCGCGACGGCTTTGGCAGACGGCGTACTAGCAGCGAGTCTTGAGGCTCGACAACGATAACAAGCGTCATCGGACGTCCGTCTTCCGAAACGGTGCCGAGGGATAACGCCGAAGGAAATCCTAAGGATCGGAGTACTCCAGCGCACTGTCCTAACGCCCGGCCGGGCGCATGGCGGGCCATAGAGTCCTGAACCATCCCAACAGTCCAGCGGTGCAACCCTACGAATTCGAGAAGACCGGCGCTTGTTTCCACTTGCTGGCTTAAAGCCGAGCGAGAGCGAATCGCGAAGGCGACGGTGAACAGCAGGACAAGCGTGCGACGAATTTTCACGTTTGGACTCCCTTGCCAAAGTCGTAGTGAATCCCCCGCTCCGCGAGGAGGCGCACCAATCTCACGAGCGGTAGCCCCATCACGGCGAAGTAATCTCCCTCGATGCGCTCCACGAGCGTCGCGCCGAATCCCTGAATCCCGTACGCTCCCGCTTTATCCATCGGCTCGCCCGTCGCAACGTATGAGCTGATCTCGTCGGCGGTGAGGGCGCGAAATGTTACCGTCACCTGCTCGACCCCCGACGAAGTTCGCCCGTCAGCCACGATCGCGATCGCGGTGACCACTGTATGGGTGCGTCCGCCAAGTGATTCGAGCATTGCCGACGCCTGCTGCTCGTTGACCGGCTTGCCCAGCACCCTTCCGTCTATGACGACGACGGTGTCAGCGCCGATTACAATGTCGCTGCTGTCGTCCCCAATCGCTTCGGCTTTCTCCCTTGCGAGGCGTTCGGCGTAATCAGACGCCCTTTCGCCGGCACGCATGGATTCATCGATGTCCGCGGGCCTGACGTCGTGCTTGATGCCGATCAGATCGAGCAGATCCCGGCGCCTCGGCGACGACGACGCGAGAACGACTTTCCGCTTCTTCATTTCTCGAGGAGGAGCGTAACCGGCCCGTCGTTCACCAGCTCCACGTCCATCATCGCGCCGAATTCACCGGTCTCAACGGTGAGACCCTTGTCGCGGATCGCCGAAACGAATTGCTCATAGAGCGGAACGGCGATCTCGGGACGCGCCGCGTCGATGAAGCTCGGACGCTTCCCTTTCGCGGCGTCGCCATAGAGAGTGAACTGCGAAACGACGAGCACTTCGCCGCCGACGTCGGCGAGGCCCAGGTTCATTTTGTCTTCGGAGTCGGCGAAGAGTCTAAGTCCGCTCACCTTCTCCGCCATCCACGCGACCTGCTCTGCGGAATCCGAATGCGTGAACCCGACGAGCAGCGCGAAACCGCGGCCGATCTTTCCGGTGACCCTTTCTCCAACGCGAACTTCCGCGCGGGAGACGCGCTGGAGCAGTACTCTCAGCCGCTACTCGACGGTTACTGATTTCGCGAGATTCCGCGGCTGGTCCACGTTGTTCCCCCGCTTCACCGCGATGTAATACGCCAGCAACTGGAGCGGCACCGACGCCAGGATCGGCGTGAGAAGATCGATAGTTTCCGGAATTTGAAACTCGTAGTCGGCCTTGCCCTTGAGATCCGGCTCGGCGCGGCTGGTGATTGCCAACACTCGTCCGCCGCGTGCTTTCACCTCCTGCACGTTCGACATCAGCTTGTCGAACACGGAATCGTGCGGCGCGATAAACACCACCGGCATGCGCTCGTCGATGAGCGCGATCGGTCCGTGCTTCATTTCGGCAGCCGGATACCCCTCTGCGTGGATGTAGCTGATCTCCTTCAGCTTCAGCGCGCCCTCGAGAGCAGTCGGAAAATTGTACCCGCGGCCGAGGTAGAGGAAATTCACTTCGTCCTTGAACTCGTCGGCGAGCTTCTCGATCTCCGGGGCGCGGTCCAGCACTTCCTGAATCTGCTTCGGAAGCTCCTGCATCTTCTCGATGATCTCGCGGCCTCGTATGACACCCAAACTCCGCAAGCGTCCAAGCTTCAGCGTAAAGAGCAGCAGCGCCATTACCTGGCTGGTGAACGCTTTCGTGGACGCGACGCCGATCTCCGGTCCGGCGTGCACGTAAATGCCGCCATCGGTCTCGCGCGCGATCGTCGACCCGACGACGTTCACGATTCCATAGGTGCGCGCGCCGCGCTGTTTTGCTTCACGCATTGCCGCCAGTGTATCCGCCGTCTCACCGGACTGTGAGATCACGATACACAGCGTCCTCTCGTTGATGATCGGATTGCGGTAGCGAAATTCGGACGCGTACTCAACCTCTACCGGAATGCGGCAGAGGTCTTCGATCATATGCTCGCCGATGAGCGCAGAGTGCCAGCTGGTGCCGCAGGCGGTGATGACGATGTTGTCGATCGAGAGCAGCTCGTCGTCGGTCATATTCAAACCGCCGAGCTTCGACGTGCCTTCCTCGGGGAGAAGGCGTCCGCGCATGCAATTCTCGATTGTCGCCGGCTGTTCGAAGATCTCCTTCAGCATGAAGTGGTCGAAGCCGCCCCGCTCGATCTGATCGAGATCCCAATCGATTTTGCTTACTTGGCGCTCGAGCTGCTGCGCGCGCTGATCCAGAACGGTGTATCCGTTCCGAGTGAGCACCGCGACATCGCCATCGTCGAGGTAGACGACTTCACGCGTCTGCGCGAGAATCGCAGAAACATCACTCGCTACGTAGTACTCGCCCTCGCCCAATCCGATGAGCAGAGGACTTCCCTTCCGCGCGGCGACGATTTTGTCGGGGTCGAGGCTGGAGACTACGGCGATACCGTAAGTGCCCTCGATCTGCCAGAGAGCCTCGATTACCGCGTCTTCGAGCTTTCCGTCGAAGGCTTCCTCGATGAGATGTGCGATGACTTCGGTATCAGTCTCCGAGACGAACGTATGGCCGTGCTTCTGGAGCTCGGCGCGCAGGACGTTCGCGTTTTCGATGATTCCGTTGTGAACGACGGCGACATTTCCCTTGCAGTCTATATGCGGGTGGGCGTTGCACTCGTTCGGAACTCCGTGAGTCGCCCACCGCGTGTGCGCGATGCCAAGGTCGCCGTGAACCGGATTCGCGGAGAGTGCCTCTTCGAGATTCACGATCTTACCCGCGGCTTTCCGTGTCTCCACACCGTTGCCGTTCATCACGGCGACACCGGCTGAGTCATACCCACGGTACTCGAGTCGATGTAGCCCTTCGATGAGAAGCTCGGTGGCTCCCCTTTTACCGATATATCCGACTATTCCGCACATGCCGTTATCTCCAGTGAATTACTTCATCCGGTCGAGCGGGACCCGGCAGTCCTTGACCAGCTTTAATGCATCTTCCGCGCTCGGGGCCTCGGCGATAACCCTTACGATCGGCTCCGTGCCTGATGGCCTCACGTGGACCCACCGATCAGGCCAGGTAAGCCGCAGACCGTCCTGCGTATCGGCTTCTGCACCCGGAAATGCTGCCTTCAGTGCCGCATATACCTCGTCGAGACTGCCCTTCGGCCTGTCGAGTTTGTCCTTGACGATAATGTATCGCGGGTATGACGCCACGATTGCCGATAGCGGGCGATTCTCGTCCGCGAGCAGCTGCAAGATGAGTGCAGCACCCGCCGGCGCGTCCCGGCCCAGATGCAGATCGGAGAGAATTACCCCACCGTTCCCTTCGCCTCCAACAGGCGACTTTTCCGACCGCATCCGCGTCGCGACGTTCACCTCTCCCACCGGCGCACGGATGACGCGGGTCCCCGCCTCGCTCGCGATGTCGTCCACAATGCGGCTGGTGGAAAGGTTCGTGACAACAACGCCTTTTTTCTTCTTCAAGACTGCCTTCGCCGCGAGCGCGAGCGTGTAGTCCTCGCCGATGGCTTTTCCTTGATCTGAGACCAGAGCCAGGCGATCGACGTCGGGGTCAACAGCCATACCGATCTCGGCACCCGACTTTTTCACCAGCGCTTCCAGCTCACCGAGATTCTCGGCGATCGGCTCCGGAGACCGGGGAAATCTTCCGTCGGTCTCGAGATTTATTGAGGTGACGACGCAACCCAGCTTCTCGAGTAGGCCCGGCATGAACGCGCCGCCCGCGCCGCGCACGCAGTCCAGCGCGACCTTGAATTTGCGCGCTCTGATTTTCTCGACGTCGATGTACGGTAAAGCGAGAATGGCGGCGATGTGACGCTCATTCGCATTCTCGTCCCGCTCGACTTTTCCGAGCTCGTCCCACATCGCGCGCTTGATGTCGCCATCTACCACAGCGCGCATTTCGGCCGCCTCATTTCCGTCGAGAAAGAGACCCGAGGGACCGATGAACTTGAGCGCGTTCCACTCGATAGGATTGTGGCTCGCCGTGATGGCCAGCCCGCCCGCCGCGTGATGGTGCTCGACCGCGAGCTGAATGGTCGGAGTCGGAGCCATCCCGACGTCGATGATGTCGCAGCCGACCGATTGCAGCGCGGCGATCACGACCGGGTGGAACATCGGCCCTGACACGCGGCTGTCGCGGCCGAGTACGATCTTCGCTTTGCCGCCCGCCTTCGCGCGCGCCCACGCGCCGAATCCGGCGGCGAACTTCGCCATTATCTCGGGGGTCAGCGCTTCTCCGACTCGGCCGCGCACGCCGGACACGCTGACCATCAATCCTTCGTATGCCATCTATCGGTGCCTGGGGGATTGGTGTCGCATGGTAGAAATGTAGCGGGGACGGGAGATCGCGTAGGTGCGACGCTTGCGCAGCTTCTAGGCGACTCTACATTCGCTATGTGCCCGTCCCCTACACGCTGGAAACGCTTGCATCCCGTTGGAAAGAAGCCAATCCGGCCGAGCGCGCCAATGCCCAAAGTTATCTTATCGAGTTAGCGACCGCGTTGGGTGTTGAACCGCCACGCCCCGCTGGGAGCGGCTATGAATTCGAGTACGCCATTAAGGTCGTCGCGAGAGACGGCACCGAATCCACCAACTTCATAGACCTGTACAAGCGCAATCATTTTGCGCTCGAGGCAAAGGACGACGACGCCGGGAAACTGAATGACGTTCTTCTCCGAAAAGCATTCGGCCAGGTCCGAAACTATGTAGGCAGCCTACCCGATGAGCGACCGCCGTACATCATGGTGCTGGATGTAGGAAAAACCCTGATGATATGGGATCGTTGGAACGGAGATTACGGCGGCTTCAATGCGGGAAAGCGCGTCGACCTCAAGTCGCTTGCCGGAAACGCGGAGACGATCTCCCTCCTTTCGGACATCTGGGAAAATCCGTCAGCTCGCGACCCAAGAGCAAAAGCCGTTGCGGTGACGACCGAGATTGCCACCCACCTTGCCGAGCTGGCGGCGGGCCTGGAACGTCGGGGACACGATCAGGAGCGGGTTGCAAAATTTCTTATGCGGTGTGTTTTCACAATGTTCGCCGAAGACGTCGGGCTCCTCCAGGATGAGCCTTTTCGACGAGCGGTCGAAGAGATCGGGTATCAATCGCCCGAGGAATTCGCGATTGCGGTAAGCGATCTCTGGAAGGCGATGGATGAAGGCAAGCGGTTCGGTCTGAAGAAGCTGCTCCGCTTCAATGGCCACTTCTTTCGCGATGTAGAGGTGCTTCCGCTTACTCGAGAGGAAATAGCGGTTCTTCACGAAGCGGCGAAGGCGGACTGGTCGCACGTCGAGCCGAGCATATTTGGAACGCTTCTCGTCCGCGCGCTCGATCCGATCGAGCGGCACCGACTTGGCGCAGAGTACACACCCAGGGCTTACATAGAGCGGCTGGTAAAACCGACTGTCGAGGACCCCATCCGGGAGCGCTGGACACGCGTACAAGCCGAAGTCCTTCAGCTTCGTGAGAGCAAGAAGAAAAAGGATAAGGGACGGCCGGTCATCGTGTTGAGAAAGTTTCACGAATGGATGAGATCGCTGCGTTTCCTCGACCCGGCGTGTGGAAGCGGCAACTTTCTTTACGTAACGATGCACACAGTGAAACGCATAGAGCTTGAGGTCGTGCATTCGATCGAGGAAATCACCGGAGAGAAAGAGCTGCGGCTCGACGAGGTTGATCCGTCACAGTTTTATGGGCTTGAAATCAAACCGTGGGCGCGTGAAGTCGCGGAGCTTACGCTCTGGATTGGCTTCCATCAGTTCTGGATGATGCACCATCATGTCCAGCCGCCGGAGCCGATTCTGCGGGACACGGGAACGCTGGAGTGTCGTGACGCGGTTTTGGAATGGAAAGAGATCGTTGATGATCCCGGGCGAGCGCGGCCTGATCCCACGCCGAGAATTGTTAGCGCTGTAACGGGGCGGTTAGTACCTGATCCCGCGGCTGTACGACCATACTTCGAGTACCGCGGTGCGACCGAGGCAAAGTGGCCGGATGCCGATTTCATCATTGGTAATCCACCGTATCTCGGCCAGGCGAGACAGCGGGATGCCTTTGGTGATGGATATGTAGATGCGTTGCGAGCCGCCTACGCGGAATTACCGGACACCTCCGACCTGGTGATGTACTGGTGGTATCACGGGGCTAAAGCGGTCTCTTCAGGAAAAACGATTCGCGCTGGTTTCCTGACAACAAACACCATTACGCAGAGTCAGAACAGGAGCGTGATCGCCGCCGCGGAGAAGGATGGGGCACACGTCATCTGGGCCGTTGCAGATCATCCGTGGTCTGATGAAACGAGCGGTGCCGCCGTGCGTGTTGCAATGACGGTGTTGTCCCGCGATGTAGGCACTGCCGTGTTGATGACTGTCGACGACAACGGCTCCGTGCCGCGGGCTACAACCGTCAAACATCTCAACTCGGATTTGACTAGCGACGCGGATGTTGGCGAAGCTAGCGGTGCCGCGCTCCGCTCAAATGCCGGATTGGCGCACAGGGGTTTTCAACTAATCGGGTCGGGGTTCATGCTCGAAAACGAAGAAGCGGAATCCATATCAAGCGGAAACCCAATTCACGCGCAAATCGTTAGACCGTATCGGAACGCTAAAGATTTGAACTCCCGCCCCCGTGGCGTTCAGGTCATCGATTTTGGCATGCGGAGCGAGGAAGAAGCCCGGACGTATCCGGTTCTCTTTGATTTGGTTCGAAACCGTGTGAAGCCTGAACGGGATGCCAACGGCCGTGCGGCCTACGCTAACTACTGGTGGCGTTTTGGCGAGCCTCGACCTCAACTGCGTGCGGCGCTCACGGGCCTCAAACGCTACATCACTACGGGCGAGACTTCGAAACACCGTTTCTTTGTTTTTCTCGATTCGGCCATTGCGCCCGACAACATGCTGGTTTGCATCGCGAGTTCAGACGCATTTCATCTCGGCGTACTGTCATCGTCCATTCACGTGACCTGGGCTCTTGCCGCAGGTGGGACGTTGGAAGATCGCCCTCGATACAACAAGGGACGCTGCTTCGATGCGTTTCCCCTCCCACAGCCGCAAACGCCACTTCGCTCACTGATTGGGGTGGCCGCCGAACGGTTGGACAAGCATCGACGCGACGGCCTTGCCCGCGATGCGCGCGTTACTATGACCGGGATGTATAACGTCGTGGAGAAACTCCGCTCGGGGGAGCCTCTCACTGATGGGGAGCGGGGGATCAATATTCTTGGAGCCTGCGGAGTCTTACGAGACCTGCACGATGAAATCGATGTTCTCGTCTCGCGCGCTTACGGCTGGCCGGCTGATATGTCGAGTGAGATGATTCTCGACCGACTCGTGGCGCTCCACGACACCCGCCTCAACGAGGAGAAGGCCGGACAAGTCGCATGGCTCCGCCCAGACTATCAGATTCCAAGGTTCGGCGCGGAGGCGGAAACCCCGCCCAGCGAGCTTGATTTGACGGAAACGCCGGTGGCGAGGGAATCGCTCTCCCAACTTTCGGAATGGCCGGAAAAGGCAATCGATCAACTCGCCGCACTCCAGCTTTTCATCGCTCGTTTGCCTGCAACAGTTCCAGAGATCACCAAGGCGCTTAAGGGCAGCAAGCGGGAGCACGTCGAACGCCATCTCGAAACTCTCGCCCTCATGGGCGAAATGGAAAAGACTCCCGACGGAAAGTATCACAACGCGAAAGCAACATGATGTCCGATTTATTCCGAAACCTCGAAACCCCATGACCCGTATCTTCGACGAAGACCTCGACGCCGCTTTCGGCACTCGCGCGATTCACGCCGGACAGCGCCCCGACCTGCTTTCTGGCGCGATTATGACGCCGATTTACACGACGTCTACCTACGTCCAGGAAGGCCTCGGCAAAAACAAGGGATACGAATACGCGCGCGGCAAAAACCCGACGCGCGAAGCGCTGGAGCGGAATGTCGCCGCGCTCGAAGGCGGGACGCACGGCTTCGCGTTCTCGAGCGGAATGGGCTGCCTCACATCGCTGATGATGCTCTTCAAGGCGGGCGACCACATCGTGTGCGGCGAGAACGTATACGGAGGAACCTACCGGCTCTTCGACAAGATTTTGAAAAACTTCGGGATGGAGTTCACTTTCGTGGACTCACGGGACCCGAACCGTGTCGCGGACGCGTGTCGGAAGAACACTGCGGCGTTGCTAATGGAAACGCCCACGAATCCCCTCATGAGGATTACGGACCTCACCGCGGTCGACGCGATCGCGAAGAAAGCGAACGCGCTCTTCATTGTCGACAACACCTTTGCCACGCCGTTTTTCCAGCGACCGTTCGATCACGGCGCAGATATCGTTTATCACTCGAGCACGAAGTATTTGAATGGCCACAGCGACATGGTGGGCGGTATTTGCGTCGTGCGGGATGACAGTCTCGCGGAGCGGATTCAGTTCATTCTCAACGCATCGGGAGCGGTGCCGGGCCCGTTCGACGCGTGGCTGGTGTTGCGGGGAACGAAGACGCTTCACCTCCGGATGCCGCGTCACGACGAGAACGGACGCCGCATATCCAAATGGCTCGCTGACAAGCTCGGCGCCGAGAATGTGATTTATCCGGGACTGGAATCCCATCCGCAGCATGCGCTCGCGAAAAAGCAGATGAAGGGCTTCGGCGGAATGATCTCCGTCCTCACCGGCTCTCGGGAAAACGCAGCGAAAGTACTTGGCAAGGTGCGCGTTTTCTCACTCGCGGAATCGCTTGGCGGTGTGGAGAGTCTGATTAGCCACCCCGCGTCAATGACGCACGCTTCCGTCGAGCCGGAGCGGAGGGCGCAGCTCGGCATCGCCGAAGATCTCGTAAGACTTTCGTGCGGAGTGGAAGACGCCGATGATTTGCTCGCGGATCTCGAGCAAGCTTTTGCATGAAGCTTTTGATCGTCGGCGGTGGCGGTCGCGAGCACGCCCTCGCTTGGAAGCTGAAGCAGGATTCGCCGTCGGTCGAGCTCATCGCGGCGCCCGGTAATCCGGGCATCGCCGAGTACGCGCGCTGCTTGCCGGTAGCGCTCTCTGATGTGAACGCGCTCGCCTCACTCGCTGAAGAAGAAGCTGTCGATCTCACGGTCGTAGGACCCGAAGCGCCCCTCGAAGCGGGAATTTCCGATATGTTTGCGCGCCGCGGCCTGAATATTTTCGGGCCGACCGCCGCTGCGGCGCGCATCGAGACGTCCAAGGCTTTCGCAAAGGATTTGATGGTACGCGCCGGCGTGCCGACCGGGCGCGCCGAGACTCACACTGATCCGGTGGAAGCGAAACGCGCTGTCGCTGCGATGGGAGCGCCCGTCGTGGTGAAGGCATCCGGACTGGCCGCCGGCAAAGGCGTCATAGTCGCGCAAAGCAGCGCGGAGGCGAATCGCGCTGTCGATTCCATGCTCAGCGACCGGATGTTCGGGGCGGCGGGCCGAGAAATTCTTGTTGAGGAATTCCTCGAGGGAGAGGAGCTCTCGCTGTTCGTCATTACCGACGGAAAGACATTCCTCCCGTTTATCGGTGCCCAGGACCACAAACGGCTTCTCGACGGCGACTTGGGCCCCAACACAGGCGGGATGGGCGCGTACGCGCCGGCTTCCCTTGCCACCCCCGCTCTCATCTCGGAAATCTCCTCGACGATCATCGAGCCAACGCTCGCCGCACTGCGCGAATGCGGCAGTGAATTTCGCGGCCTCCTCTACGCCGGGTTGATGTTGACGCGTGACGGCCCGAAAGTCATCGAGTTTAACTGCCGTTTCGGCGATCCGGAGACGCAGGCGATTCTTCCTCTTATGACATCGTCGCTACTGGAGCTCCTCCTCGCGGTCGGGTGTGACGGCTCACTCTCCAATGTTGCGGCGCCGTCGTGGTCGGACCTTTCCGCGGTGACGACAGTCATTGCAGCTGAAGCGTATCCCGAGCGACCGAGGAAAGGCGATGCGATTCATCTTCCTAAACCTCCCGCGGGCGTTCAGGTATTCCACTCGGGCACCGCCATGGAGAACGGCCAGCTCGTGACCAACGGCGGCCGCGTTCTCACCGTGACTGCAGTGGCAAACTCCGTTGCGACTGCGGCGGAACGGTCGCGCGCGTACGCCGGCGAAGTCGTGTTTAGCGGCAAACAGTTCAGGCGCGACATAGGGTGGCGCGAAGTGAGCCGAAGTGCCTGAGCTTCCCGAGACCGAGACTATCGCGCGGGATCTCGACAGCGCGATCACCGGTGCCACCATCATCGGGGCAAAAGTCAAAAAGCCCGACGTGCTTCGTGAGGTCAGCGCGCGCTCACTGCCCCGACGCGTTCTCGGTACCACGATCCTCAGAAGCTGGCGTCGAGCGAAGCTCATCGTCGTCGATCTTGATTCCGGCGACCGCATCGTAGTTCAGCCGCGTTTCACAGGCGCGCTTCTCGTTGATGACGGTCACCTGCCGAAGGACGCCCTCGCTTACTCCACGATGAGGTTCGACCTCGAGGACGGGCGCGCTCTTCATTACGCCGATGTCCGCCGTCTCGGCACGGTCGCCCTTATGGACCCGGCGCGATTCACCGAGTACTCGAGCCGGCTCGGCGCGGAACCTCTTGACCGCAGCTTCACCCACCAGCATCTATCGAGGGTGCTCACCTCGACCGCGCAGCCGCTCAAGAAAGCGCTGATGGACCAGCAGAAAATCGCCGGCATCGGCAACATCTACGCAAACGAGGCACTCTGGAAAGCGAAGCTTGATCCGTCCCGCTCGGCAAACTCGGTTACTTCAGTCGAAGCGAAAGCACTTCACAAAGCCATCGTGGGCATATTGGAGAAATCGATTCTCGCGCGAGGGACCAGCTTTCGCGACTACCGCGATGCCAAGGGTGAGCGCGGCTCCTTCGCGAACCAGCTAGCCGCCTACGGACGCGCCGGGCAGCCGTGCAAGCGTTGCGGCGCGCTTCTCATCCTGACGCGCGAAATAGACGGCCGGGCCACTACTTTCTGTGCGAAATGCCAGACCTGAGATGATTCGCGGAGAAGCCAAGCTCAGACCGCCGACCAGCGACGACCAGCTCGCGGTCATGCGCTCCCTTGTAAAGAAAGACGCAGCCGACCGTCCCGGCATCTATAGAATGTTGAGCAGCGACGGCGAAGTGATTTACGTCGGAAAGTCAAAGCAGATCCGCACACGCCTGCTCAGTTATTTCCGCTGCGCCTTCCCCAAGGAAAAGGGCGCGCGAATCCTTCGCAACGCGGATCAGATCGATTGGGAGTACACGCCGAGCGAGTTCGCGGCGCTTCTCGCCGAGTTGAGAACCATCAAGCGCTTTCGGCCGCGCTTCAACGTCGCGATGATGCGTGACGCGCGCCACTACAGCTTCATCAAGCTCACCCGCGGACCCGCACAGAAGCTGATGGTCGTGCGTGGCGCATCGGGCGACGATTCTTCCATCTACTACGGCCCCTTTCTCGGCGCGCAGAGAGTCGGCGAAGCACTTCGCGAGCTGAATGACGCGCTCCTGCTCCGCGACTGTAAGAGCGAGATCAAGATGTTCTTCAGCGATCAGCACGAGCTCTTCCAGCTCTCGCCGCGCACGCCGGGCTGCATTCGGCACGAGATCGGAAAATGCCTCGGCCCGTGTGTGGCCGGCTGCTCTTCACACGAGTACGACCAGCAAGTCTCTTTGGCGCGCGCCTTTCTCGACGGCACAGACGACCGGCCGATGGTCATTCTCCGCGAACAGATGGAGAAGCTCAGCGCGGAAATGGAATTCGAGAGAGCTGCGATCTTCCGCGATAAGCTGGAACGCCTCGAGTCACTGCGCTCGCAGTTCGACCGGCTTCGCTTCGCGGTTGAGAATCTGTCCTTTGCCTACACCGTTCCGGGACACGAAGGCGACGACAGGGTCTATCTCATTCGCAGGGGAATCGTGCGCGGCGAAGTGACGAAGCCGACATCCAAGAAGCAGAAAACGGAGATGCAGAAGCTCGCGGACAACATTTTCTCGAGCGAGGACAAGCCCGCCGCTTCGGTGCCTACACACGAGATTGACGAGCTTCTGTTGTTGTCGTCCTGGTTCCGGCGCTTCCCGAAGGAAATGAAGAGGACGCGCCAGGTCTCCTAGTTTCCCTTCCAGCGTTTGACGAGAGTGTTCTCCACTTCCAGCTGATCGAGGATGCGCGCGACTACAAAATCAATCGCGTCCTCCAGTTTTTGCGGCCGGTTGTAGAAAGCGGGGGACGCAGGGAGAATCACCGCGCCCGCACGTGCGAGGCGCAGCATGTTGCCGAGGTGGATAGCGCTGAGTGGAGTCTCCCTTGGCATGAGGATGAGCTTGCGGCGCTCCTTGAGCGTGACATCCGCAGCGCGCTCGATCAGTGACCTGGACGCTCCGATGCTGATCGCGCTCAACGTCCCCATCGAGCAGGGACACACTACCATTCCCGCTGTCTTCGCCGACCCCGAAGCAGGGGCAGCGCCACGATCGTCATTCGCAAAAACCGTTACATGCTTTGCCCACGCGTTTGCGCCTACTCTGTCGCGCAGCGCATCGATGGATTTGATGTCCGTTTCCGTCGAGAGCAGCCGCAGTCCGTAGCTCGAGACTATCAATGAGATCTTTCGCTCGGCAACCAGAAGCTGCTCGAGAAGCCGCACCGCGTAAGGCGCGCCCGAGGCGCCGGTAATCGCGAAGACGATTGGTGCGCCGTTTTTCATCGGAGCAGCCGCTCGGTGAGCACGAATCCGAAGAACACGATGCTGATCACACCGTTCATGGTGAAGAACGCCGCATCGAGGCGGCTGAAATCATCTTCCTTCACAAGCGAGTGCTCATAGACGAGTAGCACGGCTGCAACGGCGATTCCGATGAAGTACAGCGCACCCGCGTGTGCAGCGAGACCGACACCGCTGAGCGCTCCGATAGTCAGGAAGTGCAGCACGCGCGCGAGCAGCAGCCCCCGCTTTTCACCCCATGCCGCGGGAATGGAATGAAGTCCCTCGGTCCGATCGAAGGAGATGTCCTGGAGCGCGTAGAGTATGTCGAACCCGCCGACCCACGTCGCCACCGCAGCAGCGAGAGCAACGAGCATCCACCACGGCTCGCCCCAGCGCCCGGTGACTGCCAAATACCCGCCGACGGGCGCGATCGACAATCCGATGCCCAGCGCCAGGTGCGACCACCGTGTGAATCTCTTGGTGTAGCTGTAAAAGAGAACCCATCCCAGCGCGAGCGGCGCGAGCGAGAGACAACGACGGTTCAGCATCGCTGCCGAGAGAAAGAACAATAATCCGGCGACGACAACCGCGACCGACGCCTCGCGAAGAGTCATCGCACCCGATGGAAGCTCACGCGATTTGGTGCGGGGATTTCTCGCGTCGATCTCGCGATCGACAATTCGGTTGAACCCCATCGCGGCGAACCGTGCGCTGGTGAAGGCGAGGACGACCCAGAGAATCTGCCGCGCGGCTACCGGAGCCACGTAGCTCGCCAGCGTCACTCCGACCAGAGCGAAGGGGAGCGCAAAAACGGTATGAGGAAGCTTTACGAAATTCGCGTGACGGATGAATGAGCTCCTCCCGCGGAATGTCTGGCCCTCGAGCTGTACATCTTCCGCGAGAAGAGACATCAAACGTGACCGAACTTCCGAACGACTCCTGCGAGCGTAGCAGCGGCGGCTTCCAGGTCCGCGGACATCCGCTTCAGTTGCGCGTTCACCTCACGCTGCTTTTCCGTGGCCTGTGAAACCTCCCGAGTCGCGCTGGCCGTATTGTCCGCAACGGCCATCACTTCCTCCGACGCCTCCTTTAGATGCGCGACGAGGATCTGCTGCTGCTGCGACGCTTGCACCACCGATGACGCTAGCTCTAGCGTACGCTGAGCATCTCCTTCAATGGTGCGGAACACGCCCATCGCCGAGTGCGCCACGTTCTCCGCATCGCCGACGGACCGGTCCATGTGCTCGATTTGGCGGGTCGCTTCGGTCATACGGGCTGTTACCTGTGCGATGAGCTCCTCGATATGCTCGAGCGATGCGGAGCTCTGCGCTGCGAGCTTGCGGACTTCGTCCGCGACGACGGCGAAGCCCTTCCCGTGCTCCCCTGCCCGGGCTGCTTCTATGGCCGCGTTGAGGGCTAGCAGGTTCGTCTGCGTGACGATGTCGCGCACCACGTGGGTGATCTCCCCGATGGTGCCGGTCGCTTCCCGCACGGCGATGATTCGGGAAGCCGTTTCGTGTGAGATCGACGCTATCTCCGTCACTGCGTTCGTCGCCTGCTCAGCCTCGACCACTCCCGCCTTCGCGCGGCTCTGCACAGTGCGCGATATCTGCAGCGCCTCGTGCGCCGAGCCGTGCACCGCGTCGGCCGCCGAAGTAAGCGACTTCGCAGTATCGCGGATTCGGCCGGCCACCTGCACGCTGCTTTGCGTCGCCGCGCTGAAACGTTCCAGCGACTGCATGTTGCGCTCGCTTCCATCGGCGGCGGCCGCCCCGATACTGCTGACCTGGCCCGACGCCTTCAGCACGTACTCCGCCGTGCGCTGCGTCTGCGAGATCAGATCGGCGACGTCGCGCAGAGCCGAGCCGAACTCCTGCTGCTCCAGCGGCGCGTCCTTGTTTCCCTCCGATGCGAGCAGTGACGCCCAGTCACCCTCGTGAATCGACTTGCTCAACCGCTCAAGGTGCGCGAGCGGGCGTGTCATGATCGCATTCGCCCGTATCACAAACCAATAGATGGCGATGCCGGATAATAGCCAGGCGAAAATCATCTCTGCCGGACGCAGGCCGCGGAAGGCAACGGTGTACACGATCGTTCCTATGACGAGCAGAAAAATTCCAATGGTCGTGGCAATGTCCGCGAGAAGCCTGTTCGCGAAACGCCAGCGCACGAACGCAAGCGCCCCCCCTACGATCAGGAACATGAAGAGAAGCGTGAAGCCGAGCCGCGCGAGCGGATAGGGTACGTCGCTCCACATTCCCCCAGCAACTACGGCGAATAGCGTAATCATCACTTACTTACCCGGCGCGCCGAGGCCCAAGCTCGACCACATCGCGTCGACACGGGATTTTGTCGCTTCGTCCATTTGCATCACCTTCGGCCAATTGCGCGTGAATCCCTCTTCCGGCCATTTGCGCGTCGCGTCGATTCCCATTTTCGATCCGTACGTAAATGCGCGGCTGGAGTGGTCCAGCACATCTATCGGGCCCATTGAGAAGCGCACATCCCGCTCCGGATCGATGTTGTTGAGCGCGATCCACCACGCCTCCTTCTCATCCTGAACATTCACGCCTTTGTCAACGATGACAAGAACTTTCGCGAGCGACATTAAGCCTTGTCCCCAGAGGGCGCTCATCACTTTGTAGGCCTGTCCCGGGTACTGCTTGTCGATAGAGACGAAAACGAGATTGTGGAAAATCCCTTCGGCGGGCATGTGGTAATCGACTATCTCGGGGATCGTAAGCTTGAGAAGCGGCAGGAAGATTCGTTCCGTGGCGTGCCCAAGGTAGTAATCCTCCATCGGCGGGCGTCCGACGATCGTCGTGACGTAAACGGGATTCTTCCGCATCGTTACCGCGGTGACATGCACCAACGGATAAAGGTCCGCCTCCGAGTAAAAACCGGTATGATCACCGAACGGCCCTTCCGTCACCAGCGGCTCGGCGGGATCGATGTAACCCTCGATCACAAACTCAGCCTCGGCGGGAACTTCCAGATCGCACGTCACAGCCTTCGCTAGTGGAACCGGCGACTGGCGCAGGAATCCCGCGAACAGAAACTCATCTATCGTCGGCGGAAGCGGAGCCGATGCCGAATACAGCGATGCCGGATCCGCGCCTACTGCGATACACACGTACATCTTCTCGCCCTTCTCCGCCATTTCGCGCCAGTGCGCGGCGCCGACTTTGTGCCTCTGCCAATGCATGGCGAGCGAGCGCTCGCCGAGAATCTGAATGCGGTACATACCTACGTTCCGAATGCCACGCTTCGGATCCTTCGATATAACCATTGGCAGCGTGATGTACGGGCCGCCGTCTTCCGGCCAGCAAGTGATAATCGGAAGCCTTGTCAGGTCTACCTGGTCACCCTGCCAAACAATCTCCTGACACGCCGGCTTCGCCGACTTCACCCTCGGCGGAAATTTTCCGAGCTCGAGCAAACGCGGAATCATCGAGAGCTTTCCCATGATTCCCTCCGGCACCTTGAGGTCGAGCATGCCGGTGATTCTGCCGGAGATCTCGTCGAGCTTCCTCACGCCGAATGCGAGCGCGATACGGCGCATCGAGCCGTAAAGATTGATCGCCACCGGATATTTAGAGCGCGTGCCGTCGTCGAGGATGACGTTCTCGAAAAGAAGCGCGTCGCCTCCGCCGGGCTGCTTCATCACGCGATCGGAGATCTCGGAGAGCTCCAGCTTCGCGCGCACGGGCTGACTGATTCGCTTGAGCTCGCCGATGTTGTCGATGGCGGCAATGAAATCGGAAATGTTGTCGAGGCTCACGCTGCTCTCTCGCCGACGTGAATGGCGGCGATGCCGAAGGTGAGACTCGTCCAGGTCACACCCGAGAATCCCGCAGCCCGCATCTTCGCGGCGAGATCTTCCTCGACAGGAAAATTCGCGACGGAGCGTGGGAGATACGTATACGCGGTGCGGTGACCGCTGATCATCCTGCCGAAAAATGGTAGCACGTAGTTGAAGTATCCCTGGTAAAGCGTGCGCAAAACCGGAGCGCGCGGAAGAGAAAACTCGAGAATGACGAAACGTCCGGCCGGCGCGAGTACCCTGAAAGTCTCCTTCAGCGCGGCGTCGAGATTCGCGACGTTTCTAATTCCGAATGCGACGATCGCACCGGCGAATCCGCCGTCGCGTGCGGGGAGCTGCAGCGCGTCCGCGGCGACAGGACTTCCCTTCCCGGCACTGAGCTTACCTTCACCCGCGCGAAGCATCGGCTCGGCGAAGTCGGCTGCTACCACGAATCCGCCGAACTCTTTCAGTTTCGACATCTGTCCCGCGATGTCAAGTGTGCCGGCGCACAAATCGAGATATGACCCGCGTGGCGCGCGCGGGATTCGCAGCGCTTCTATGGCGCGTTTTCGCCACGCTTTATCGACGTTCATGCTGAGCACGTGATTCAGCAGATCGTAACGCGGCGCGATCTCAGAAAAAATCTGCCGTACGTATTCGCGTTTGTCGGATCCGCCCGCTGCCGCGGCTGCGGCGGCGCCGGCGGTCGCGGTGTCCATCTCGGTGGCGGGCATCTAATGAAAGTTGCCCGGCGCGAGGGGGTGAGGCAAGCGTTTTCCCCTCTAATCGGGGGCGAAAGGCGGGTTCTTTTAGAACTTCGTTGACGCTCAGAAGGGCGGACCGTACGTTCGCTCTGCTTGGCCTCCGCCGAGCACTGAAGTGGTTTCCTTCCTCCCGGAGCTCCTATGACCAAGCTTCACACCGCATCTCGCCTCGCGCTCGTATGCGCATCCGCCGCCATGCTGGCAGCCTGCGCGAAGAAAGATGAAACGCCGGTCGATACGACTGCTGCGATGTCTCCACCCGCCGCTGCCACGGCGCCCGCGCCCGCACCGGCGGTCAACCTTGCCGACGTTGCCGGCAAGTGGAACGTGCGCTCCGTTCCTACAACCGGGGATTCTTCGGCGACGACGTATGTGCTAACCGCGACCGACAACACTTCGGGCTGGACCATAGCCTTTCCGAAGCGCCCGACGCCGGTGAAGGTAAATATCGCCACTGACGGCGACAGCGTGATGATGGACGCGGGCCCGTACGAGAGTGTGCGTCGGAAGGGAGTTCAGGTCACTACGCATGCCGTCAACCATTTCAGCGGCGATAATGTCACCGGAGTCACAACCGCTCACTACAACGTGAAGACGGCTGACTCCGTATTGACTCTGAACACAACCGGTACGCGGGTGAAATAGCAGTAGGAAACGAAACGCCGCTGAGTGATTTGCTCAGCGGCGTTGTACCACCTGCCCGCCGGGCACAGCGTTAGTTACTTCTTTTTTGTCGAGAGATTCAGCGCCACCGCTGCCTTAATGAGCGCCTTGAACGCGCGCGCGTTGACCGTTTTCCCCTCCTGAATGTCGATCGCCCTCCTCGTGTTGCCTTCGAGGCTCGCGTTAAAGAGATGCGACGGGTCGGAGAGACTCGCGCCCTTTGCGAAAGTCAGCTTCACCGCCTGCTTGTACGATTCGCCGGTGCAGACCATCCCTCCGTGCGACCAGACGGGAACCCCGGCAGGAGTTGACGCCTTCTTCCACTTCCGCTCTTCGCTCATTTCAGGATCCGCTTCGAGAATGAGCGAGCGCATGCGGCCGAGGGTTTCCTCACGCCAGTCGCCGGGTTTGCGAGTGTGGGACGTTGGGTTGCCTGTGCGAATTGTTTTTTTCTTCACCATTTGATAATCTCGCCCGGTCGGGCGCTCTTCGCTAAGGCACTCTCGCGCACCTTTCCGTGAAGCCCTGCCTTACCCCCTTCGCGCCGCCTCGATCGCAGCAACGTCGATTTTTTTCATTTGCATCATTGCGTCGAACGCGCGCTTGGCGACAGCGGGATCGGACCCCATGACCGCATTTGTCAAAGCGACAGGTGTGATCTGCCAGGATATTCCCCACTTGTCCTTGCACCAGCCGCACATGCTTTCCTCGCCGCCGTTGCCGACGATCGCATTCCAATAACGATCTGTTTCGGCTTGATCCGCAGTCGCGACCTGAAATGAGAAAGCTTCGCTGTGCTTGAACGCAGGTCCGCCGTTGAGCCCGATGCAGGGGATACCGAGCACGGTGAACTCAACCGTGAGCACATCGCCTTTCTTCCCGGAGGGAAAATCGCCCGGCGCGCGATGGGCAGCGCCGACGGACGAATTGGGGAAAGTCTTCGCGTAAAAGTTCGCTGCCTCTTCAGCGTCGCGTTCGTACCAGAGGCAGACGGTGTTCTTCGCCAGGTCGGTCATCTCATTCTCCGCGGGATTTTTTGTTCGATACAGACAAGATCGGGAAAGTCACCACGCGGCGGTATCACGGTCAAGGAGCCGCTACCGGCGCGTAGATGAGGCTGATTCGAAAGTGAGTACGCTTTTCTTCGTGCGACGCTCTGCTGCACGGCTAGGATGGCGCCACTAGCCGAAGCCAATCCCAAAACGCGTCGCTCCCCACCCCTGCCCGCGCTATTTTGATAGCGCCATGCTCCCCCGCACCGACTACTCCGAAGTATCCGACCAGCAGGTGGTTGTCTATGCCCAGCAAGGGCGCGAGGACGCCTACCGCGAGCTCATCACCCGATATGAGCGGCCAGTCTTCTCGCTCATCTTCCGCATGGTCCGCGATAAGGAGACGGCCGAGGATCTCGCGCAGGAAACCTTCATCAAGGTCCTCAACAACATCGACCGCTACCTGCCAGAGTTCAAATTCTCGAGCTGGCTGTTCAAGATCGCGAACAACATCACTATCGATTTTCTCCGCCGCCGGCAGATCGACACCATAAGTATTGAAGGCGCGCCTGACGCCGTGACGGCCGAGAGTAAGCGCGCCACCGCTATCGCCCTTGCGAGCGGAGGCGAGTCACCGCTCCAGGAGCTCGAATCGAAAGAGCTCGGCGAGCAGATCGAGCGCGCCATCGGCAAGCTGCGACCCGAATACCGGGCCTGCATCCTGCTCAGGCATGTCGAGGATTACTCCTACGACGAGATCGCAGAGATAGTGAAGCTGCCTCTCGGAACGGTGAAGACGTACATCCACCGCGCACGGGCCGAGCTTCGCGAACATTTGGCCGCGGTAAAATGAGAAAAGTTCCCTTTTTTCAGAGCGGATTTGGCAGTTATACGTGTCATCCTGAAACACAAAATTTTCGATAGAAAATTCCTCGAAATTTCGTGAAACCGACCCTGAAACCGGCTCGTATGGCAATCGTGAGGAAAACGTGTCCGAGATAGACTACCCCGAAGAATTCACCCCCATCGCGGCGGGTCTCCAGCGCCTGCCCTACCTCTCCCCTTCGCCGAAATTTGCCGATCGGGTGATGTCGCGCGTCCACATCGCAGGCGCTGCGCCTCCGGTAGGTATCATCGCCGCACCGAGGCTTTCGGTGATCCGGGGTGATGCAGCCGGGCGCGTTCCTGATTCCGCACTCGTGAAATCCCGCCGCCGCCAGCTCCTCAAGGTTGCGGTCGGCGTTCCCGCCGGCGTCGGAATGCTCATCGCGGTCTCGGTGCTCTTCGCCCAGCTCGATGTCCTCTCAGTCTTGCTCAGCGCTGGCGCGGCTGGCCTTCCTCCTGTCATCGGAATCATCGGCTCTACCGCCGGTACCTATTTCCTCGGCGGCGACGTGATGATGACCCTCGAAGCGGGAACGGCGCAGACCGCCCTCCTATATATGGTGATGGTCCTCGGACTCGTCGCCGGCTACTCGGGAATCAAGCTCGCGGCCGAGATCGCGAAGAGGAAAGCAGCCTGATGAAACGATTCGTGCTCGGTCTGCTCGTCGGTGCCACTGTAGTGTCGGCCGTACACGCGGGCGCACAGCAGGCGAGGACAACCGTGCGCGATTCCCGCAGCCTGCTGACCCGGTATGCGATGGTCTCGCGCGGCAGCCAGACGATTCCCGCAGGCTCTATTTCACGCGGATCAGTGCTGGTCCTTCACGGCAACCTCGACGTCTATGGTGACGTCGCCGGAGCAGCGACGACCGTTGGCGGTGACATCATAGTCCACCCCGGCGGCCGAGTTCGCGGCGCTGCGGTCGCAATGTTCGGATCGGTGCGCAACGAGGGCGGGACCGTTCTCGGAGTGATGAAGGACGTCGGCCGTCACGGCGCGAGAACGCGCATCGGTTACGGCATGCGTCCGCGCACGACGTTCGGCTCGCTGCGGAACGCAATCGGTTGGCTCATTGCGCTCCTTCTACTTGGCGTGTGGGCGCTCTTCTACGCTGGCGACCAGCTCAAGCGCGTCGTCACGACCATCTCGAACGACACGGGCAAATCGGCGTTCACCGGAATCCTCGCGGGGCTTTCTACGATCCCCGCTCTCATCGCGCTCGTCATCCTCATGGCGATCACGCTCATCGGCATTGTCTTCATTCCGCTCGGCGTCGCCGGATTCTTCGTCGTGGTCTTCGGCATCGGTATCCTTGGGTTCCTCGCGGTCGCGCAGATGACAGGTATCGCGATCGCTGGTGATTCTCCTGCGACGGAGACCGTCGCCGGCAACGAACTCCGCTATCTAATCACCGGCATTCTTGCCTTCAGCGCGCTTTGGATCGTGGCTGCCGCGTTCACCTGGCTCCCGGTCGTCGGCACTCTCCTTCGTGTCCTGGCGGCATCGGTGACATTCGTCGCCGTTGTCACCGGCTTCGGCGCTGTAATCATCTCCTTCTGGCGCCAACGCCAGGAACGGAGAATCGCCGCAGCATAAATCGCTCGATGGCCTGCGGCTTGCCCCTCCGGAAGCCGCAATGTTGATACTCGGCTACCGGCCCGGCCTCCTTTTCAAAAAGACGATCAGAGAAACACTCGACGACAACATCCTCGGATTGTCGGCGCAGACGGCGTACAATTTTCTCTTCTCGCTCTTCCCTCTCCTGCTCTTTCTCGCGCCGCTGCTCAGCCTCGCCGGGAACAAGCAGGCGATGATGAACGCTCTCATGGCGAGATTCTCTGAAACGCTGCCGCCGAAGGCGTACGAGCTCTTCGCCGGTGTGGTGAAGGACGTTGTTTTCAGTAAAAACGCCCCCGGCTTGATGTCAGTCGGCGCGCTGCTCGCCGCATACTCGGGCTCGAATATCTTCACCACCTATATGGACGCGCTCAACGTCGCGTACGAGGTAAAAGACACACGCTCGTGGTGGAAAAAGAAGCTTATCGGGCTTGGCATGGTGATCAGCGCAGGCATCCTGCTTGGAATCGTCACCGCGATTCTGCTTGCCGGTAACGACATCGTCAGTAGCGCCCAGAAGCATTACGTGATCGGTGACACGGTCGCGACGATATGGACGTACCTCCAGTATCCAATCGCCCTCGCGCTGCTGATTTTGTTTTTGTGGGCGTCGTATCTAATTCTGCCGGCAGTCAAGCAGAGTAAGAAGCAGGCACTCGCTGGCGCCGGGTTCGCAGGAATACTTTTTGTCGTAGTTACACTCGGCTTCCGCCTTTACGTACAAAACTTCGGATCGTACAACGCCACATACGGAACCATCGGCGGAGTAATCGTGCTGCTGACGTGGATGTACCTCGCTTCTGTCGTCCTTCTCGTCGGTGGAGAGCTGAATTCGGAGATCCGCGCGGGGACCGGCTCTACCGCCTCACGCGTTGGCGCCATCTACAACGGGCGCATCGCTACCGGAGAAAATCCCGGCTACCCGTCCACCCAGAGCGATTAGCGCTTTACCAGCCGCCGAGTCGGGCTCGGTGATGACAATCGGTGCGCCCTTGTCTCCGCCGGACATCACCGGCTGGTAGAGCGGGATCTGCCCGAGGAGCTGAACCCCAAGCTCATCCGCGAGGCGCTGTCCGCCGCCCTCTCCGAACAAGCTCGTGCGGTCGTCGCAGTGCGGGCATACGAAATAGCTCATGTTCTCGATAATGCCGAGCACCGGAACGTTGACCCGCTCGAACATCTTTGCGCCGCGCAGCGCATCGCCGGTCGAGACATCCTGCGGCGTGGTGACTATCAACGCGCCTTCGACGAGAGTTGCCTGGACCAATGAGAGCTGCGCATCGCCCGTTCCCGGCGGCAGATCGACGATGAAGTAGTCGAGCTGACCCCAGTCCACGTCGCGCAGGAACTGGTTGACGATCTTCATAATGATCGGCCCGCGCCAAATTGCCGGCTGGTCGCGATCGATGAGGAGGCCGAGCGAAATGAGCTTTACGCCGTGCGCCTCGAGCGGGACGATTTTTTCTCCCCGCACGGGAGGAGATTCGCTCACTCCCATCATGCGGGGGATGTTGGGGCCGTAGATGTCGCCGTCCATCAGGCCCACGCGCGCACCCTGCCGCGCCAGCGCGACGGCAATGTTCACCGAGACGGTGGATTTCCCTACACCGCCCTTCCCGCTGGACACCGCGATGATGTGTCCGAGATTCGGATATGCGACGGGCGTCTGCGGCGGAGGTACGTTTTTCGGAGCTGGTGCGTCTTGGCCCATCACGGGAAGTGACCTGCTCTTCTGCGGCGGCGGAGCAGAGCTCGCGCTGGCTTCCGCGGCGTCTTTGACATCCACACGCACGTCGCGCGCGCCTTCGATTTTTTCGAGCGCCTGGCGCACGTCTCTCACCAGTGTCGCATCGTCGGCCGCGCTCATCAGCAGCGTGAGGCGAATCTTTCCATCGGTGGTCGTCGCAATGTCGCGCACCATCTCTGCGTCCACGACGTCGCTTCCCGTGCGCTTGTTCACGACCGTCTTGAGCGCACCCACGATTTTATCCTGAAAGCTTACGCTCATCGCGACTCCTTCTGCGCGAAGCGAACTTCCTGGAGCTCGGCGACTTTTAGCTTGAGCCGCGTTTCAATCCCCGGAAGAAAGGTCGCAGCAGAGGCGTCGCAATCGGTGCATTCGCCGGCGATGTGAATCTGCGCGACGCCCGTTACCGCGTCGAAAGCCGCGAGCTCGACGTCGCAGGCGTGTATGCCGAGGAGCGGCGTCATCACCGCGAGCTCACGGGTTATCTGACGCTCGATCTCTTCTTTGGAGCGTCGTGTCCTGCGCATTCCGATCATGAGCGAAAGCTAAGCGGGGCGCGCCTTCGCTGTCGGCAAATGCCGCGGCGCAAGTTGGGTGGGGACATCGAGTCCGTGAACTCCGCAGAGAAATGCGTGAAGCTGCCGCACCCCTTCCGTGATGCTCGCCGGGCCTGGCTGAAGGATGTATGTGGATTTCACCTCGAAGATCCGATTCTCCTTCACCGCGCTAATCGCTTCCCAGCCGGCACGCCTTTGAATCGTCGCGAGCTTGACTTTTTTGCCGCACCACGAGGCGAAGATGACTTCGGGATCACGCCGGGCAACTTCGGCCGCGTGTACGATACGGTCTTTTGCAAGCTTTCCGTTCGCAAGCTCCGGAAAGATTGGGTCGCCCCCGGCGATTGCGACGAGCTCTTCGACCCATCTGATTCCCGAGATGAGCGGATCCGGCCATTCCTCAAAGAAAACGCGCACCCGGCGTGGAAAACGCGACGCGGATTCTTTGATTTTCTCGAGACCATCACTGAGCTCGCGCGCGAGCGTTTCGGCTGCCTGCTGACATCCAACCAGTCCTCCAAGCATTCCAATCATCGAAAAAATCTCGGACAGGCTGCGCTGATTGAACGTGGCGACGTTCATCCCTCGCCGCACCAGCTCGGCGACGATGTCGGCCTGCAGATCGGAGAACGCGAGAACGAGATCCGGCTTGAGCTCCTCGATCTTGTCGAATTTCGCAGTGATGAAGGCGCAAACCTTCGGCTTCTCACGCGCCTCGGGAGGCCGGACTGTGTACCCGGAGATTCCGACGATTCTGTGTCCCTGGCCGAGAAGGTAGAGCGTCTCCGTCGTTTCTTCGGTGAGGCAAATGATGCGCTGCGGGTAGCCGCTCAACTCGTTTCTTTCTCGATCTTGCCGAGGTAGGTGCGCGCGGCAGCGACCACGGAGTGCCGTACCTCCTCGAGGTTTCCCGTCACGAGCGCGCCGGCCGCGCGCTGATGCCCGCCGCCACCGAATTGCTTTGCAAACGTGTTCACATCCACGGAGCCGGTACTCCTGAAGGAGATCTTCACGCGATTGTGCCCAAGATCGCGGAAGAACAGCGCCATCTTGGTTCCTCCGATGGACCGCGGATGTTCGGCGATTCCCTCGAGGTCTTCCGCGCGAAGCCCATACTGCTCGGCTGCGCCCGAGGCGACGGAGATCCACGACAAGCCGTATTCGGGATCGACCTCGAGAGTGGCGAGCGCATCACGCAACAGATGCAATCGCCCAATCGGCAGCGACGCATACAATCTCCGGTACATCTCCTCCGGCTCGACTCCCGCCGCGAGGAGCTGGCCGGCGACCGCGAGACATCTCGCCGAAGTGTTAGCGAAACGGAATCCGCCGGTATCGGTGAGAATGGCGACGTACAATGCCACCGCGATGTCCGCGGTAATCTCGAGGCCGAGCACGCTCGCGAAATCAAAGATCAGCTCGCCGGTCGCGCACGCCGTCGTGTCAGCCAGGATCTGGTCGCTTGGCGGCTCGTCCGAAGGAACGTGATGGTCGATCACGAGCTTCGGTGTCTTCATTGCGCGCACGGTCTCGGCGAGAGCCCCGAGGCGTTTTACATCGGCGATGTCCAGCACCATGAGGACATCTACATCGGCAAGCGCCTTCGGTCCGGCTTCAGTTTCGTCGTGAACGTCCTTTCCGAGGAGAAACCGGTACGTATCGGGCCACGGTGTGGGATTTACGATCTTGCAGCGGATACCCATTTGGCCGAGCAGGCGCGCCATCGCCGCCTCCGACCCGCATCCGTCGCCGTCGGCGTTGATGTGGGTGGACAATGCGACAGAGCGCCCCGCGCGAAGCTCTCGCGCGAGACGCTCTATCCCTTCCCTGCGTCGCTGTGGAACGCTTAGTAGATCAACCAACAGTGCTGTTCGTCGTCCCCGCCAGATCCGAACGCCCAAGCTTCGAGTGCGAACGGCTGTAGGTGAAGTAGATCACGATTCCAAGCAGCATCCAGTAGATGAGCCGGCGCCACGTCGCGCCCGGAAGGCTCGACATCATGTAGCCGCAGACGAGAATGCCCATGATCGGAACGAACGGAACGAGCGGCGTGCGGAACGGACGCGCCAGATTCGGCGAGCGATAGCGCAGCACGAGAATTCCGCCGCAGACGATGACGAAGGCGAGCAGCGTTCCGATGGAGACGAGCTCTCCGAGAAGACCGATCGGAAAGAGCGCGGCCACGATCGCCGCAACGATGCCGGTGAGAATCGTCGTCACGTACGGCGTCTGGAACCGTGGATGCACCTTGCCGAACACCGGCGGGAGCAGCCCGTCGCGCGCCATCGAGAAGAAGATTCGCGGCTGGCCCATGAGCATGACGAGTACGACTGACGCGAGTCCGAGGATCGCGCCGATGTTGACGATGGGACGCAGCCACGCGAGCGCGGGACCGGCCGCTTCGATGGCGACGAACACCGGGTGGGGAACGTTGAGCTTCGTGTAGTTCGCGAGGCCCGTCATCACCAACGCCATCAGGATGTAAAGCACCGTGCAGAAAGCGAGTGAGCCAAGAATTCCTATCGGCATGTCCTTTTGCGGATTCTTGGCTTCCTGCGCCGCGGTGGATACCGCGTCAAACCCGATGTAGGCGAAGAAAATCACCGCCGATCCCCGCACGATGCCGCTCCAGCCGAAATGACCGAACTCGCCGGTGTTGGGCGGAATGAACGGATGCCAGTTCGACTGGTTCACGTACATGAAGCCGAATCCGATCACCAGGAACACGATGGTGACCTTGAGAATGACGATGAGGTTGTTGAAACCCGCCGACTCCTTAATGCCGATGACGAGAAGCGTCGTCATCGCCCCGATGAGGAGAGCTGCGGGAAGGTTCATCACTGCGCCGGTGTGCGAGAAACCCTGCGCCTGCGTCAGCGCGTGCGTTATCGGATCGTAGACCGGCGCGTCGGTATAGGAGTACGGTGCATTCGACCACGCCTCCGGCAGGTGAATGCCGATCTCGTTCATGAAGGCGGTGAAGTAACCCGACCAACCGACGGCGACGGTAGCAGCGCCGAAGAGATACTCGAGAATAAGATCCCAACCGATGATCCAGGCGATAAACTCACCGAGCGTAGCGTAACCATAGGTGTACGCGCTGCCAGCGATAGGAATCATCGACGCGAACTCGGCGTAGCAGAGTCCGGCGAACAAACAGCCAAAGCCGGCAAAGATGAAGGAGAGAACGATTGCCGGTCCGGCGTACTGTGCGGCCGCGGTACCGGTGAGAACGAAGATTCCGGCGCCGATGATCGCGCCGATTCCAAGCGTCGTGAGGTTTAGCGCTCCAAGCGCCCGCTTGAGAGAGTGACCATCCCCATCAACCTGGCCCGCCGCCTCCGCCTGCAACATCGCAACGCTCTTTTTCGACCATAAGCTCATTCGGATTCTCCGTGAGTGACAATTCGAGTACGTGCAGGTGCTACAAGGAGTTGGACAGCGCGAACGTCAAGCAAGTTGGGCAAATGTATACAATTCGTCAAGAATACATTTGCGGTCACACTGAGTAATTTGGCGCTTCCCTGGTGATTGTGACATCGTGGGGATGGGATTCGCGAAGACCCGCCGTCGTTATTCTAACGAATTCGGCCTCGACCCGAAGCTGATCGATGGAAGAGCAGCCGACATATCCCATTCCGCTGCGCAGTCCGCCGACCATTTGGTAGATGACATCGGCGACGGGTCCCTTGTACGGGACGCGCCCTTCGATCCCCTCGGGTACGTATTTCCGCGCAGACATCTCGCCTTCCTGGAAATACCTGTCGGCGCTGCCATCCTGCATCGCGCCGAGTGAGCCCATTCCGCGAATCATCTTGAAGCGCCGGCCTTCGAGGAGGAGGGATTCACCGGGGCTCTCCTCCGTTCCCGCGAGCATAGATCCCATCATCACGCTCGATGCGCCGGCGGCGAGCGCTTTCACGATGTCGCCCGAATATTTGATTCCGCCGTCGGCGATAATGGGAACGTCACCCGCGCCTTCCACCGAATCGAAGATGGCGGTGAGCTGCGGAACCCCGACGCCGGTAACGACGCGCGTGGTGCAGATGGATCCGGGCCCGACGCCAACCTTCACCGCATCGACGCCGCGCTCGACGAGGGCTGCCGCGCCCGCGCGCGTTGCAACATTGCCGGCGATGAGCTGAACTTCCGGGAACATCTCCCGCACCTTGGCAGTGGCTTCGAGAACGCCTTCGCTATGGCCGTGCGCCGTGTCGATGATGAGGACATCGACGCCAGCCGAAACGAGCGCCTTCGCGCGATCTGCGTAATTAGTCGCGCCGATCGCCGCGGCGACTCGAAGGCGTCCGTGATCGTCCTTGTTCGCATTTGGAAATTCGCGGCGCTTGTGAATGTCTTTCACCGTGATGAGCCCACGAAGCTTTCCATCTTCGTCGACAACGGGAAGCTTTTCGATGCGGTGCTTGCCGAGGATCGCTTCCGCTTCTTCGAGCGTCGTGCCGACGGGGGCGGTGACGAGATTCTTCGACGTCATCGCCTCGGAAAGCGGCCGGTCGAGATTGCGCTCGAACTGGAGATCGCGATTGGTGATGATGCCGATGAGCTTGCCATCGCGATCGACAATCGGAACTCCGGAAACCTTGAACCGCTTCATCAGAGCAACCGCTTCGCGAAGAGTTCCCTGCGGCGCGAGCGTGAATGGATCGCGAATCATTCCGCTTTCCGATCTTTTCACCCTGTCCACCTCGGCAGCCTGCCGGTCGATGGACATGTTCTTGTGGATGACGCCGATTCCGCCGGCGCGGGCCATCGCCATCGCCATCTCGGCTTCGGTAACGGTGTCCATCGCCGCGGATGCGAAGGGAACGTTCAGCGTGATGCCCCGGGTGAAGCGCGACGCCGTGCTCACGTCCTTGGGATGAACCAGCGAGTGCCGTGGAGCGAGAAGGACGTCGTCGAAGGTAAGGACGACGTCGCTGCGAACGCGCTCGTGCACCTGCTCGGATTGCAGCCCCTGAATACGCGAAAGCCCGCCGCCGGCGTTAACCGGAGAAGCGGGCCTTGGTGATGCAGTCGGACGAGATGTGGTCGCCATAGCTAAAGGTAGACGGGCGCCCTCACCGAGTCAAATCGCCCCGAAAGCGCGGATTGGTGCCAGCCCTCGAGCGCATCGACCGTCGCCGGGCAAAGCTTGGTCGCAAAAGGCAGAATTCAAACATGTGCAAAAGAAAAGGCCGCGAAGCTCGCGGCCCCTCTCATGGCACTCGATGTGGGTCAGATGTCGCGGCCAATCGTCCGCAGCCGGCGCCTAACTCTCCGCGGCAGGAAGAACGCGCAAGCAGCCAGCACTCTCTCCAGGTTGAGCGCGCTGAGCTCGCCCGGCTCACCCATCCAGTGGTCGGCGACAACGGCGCGGCCGGCGTTCGAGATCAATCGCTGGAGCGCCATCACGATGACGAAGACGTCATCGACTTCACCGATGAACGGAATGAAGTCCGGAACGAGGTCCATCGGCATGACCACGTAGGCGAGGGCGCCCGCTACGAGCAGCTTGTCGACGTTTGACACCCGCACGTCGGTGACCAGCCCGTAAAGCAGGCGAAGGAAATTAGGAATCTCGCGCATCGTTCCAACGAGCGTTCGCTTCGCGCCCGTCCGCGGGCTCGACGCCGGGATCGGCTCCGATTCAACTTTTCTGCGTCGTGCACGCGCTGCCGATGACAGCACACGCTTAGTTCTCGTCGTCGTCACTTACGCTGATCTCCGGGCGGTTGAGTGGGTCCTGCCACCGGCGGCGCTCCGGTCGAGACTGCGGGTTCGGTGGAAACACTATTCGCCCCGATTCCCGTCACCGTTTGGGCGACGCCTGCAATCTCCGTTGCAACTGACTTGCCAGCGGAAGCGACGTCGCTCACTACCCCTGCCGCTTTGCTCATCACGCTCATTGTGCCGGCGATGAAGCCCGCCGACGCCTTTCCGGCCCTCAGCGTGTCTTCCACCCCTTCAGCGAATCTCTTGATGGGGTTCGACGAAGGAGCGATGACAGGAGCGTACTTGGACTCAAGAAAGTCGATGTAATCGAGGATCTGGTAGACCCGCTCTTCGGGGAGCGTGTCCAGCTTTCGAATGAGGCGCTCACGGAGAATGTCGTTCATTTGCCTCTCTCGATAAAAAGACCGGTTGCTTCGATCAGCCCCGCCAGCGCGCACGGTGGCCGCGCGCGTCGATATGAACATAGGTGCCGCTGTGCCTGCTCGTATAGAGGCCCAGTCCCCCTACGAGATCGGGATGCTTGAGTTCCACGATCTCGACCGCAAGACCCACCATGCTCGCATCCACCGATGTGAATTTGCCGTCGCCGTTCACATCGATTGCGACGTCGGCCGCGTCACCATACTGGTGCTGGCTGTCCGTCGCCGCGCGGCGAACGCTGCGATTGTGATCGGGCGCGCGGAATCCTGAATGCACGTCAATGTCGACCGCCACCTTCGCGCTGTCGTTGCTGCCGTGCCAGCGCGCGATCTCGGCGACTACGAGCTCGAGCTTGTCGAGCAAACGCGGGCTCACCGCTGCATACCTCGGCCAGCTCTTCTGGTCGTCATGATTGAGGAAGTCGCCGACACGAAGATGCTTGGTGATGGGAATGTCCACATCGTTCGGAGAAATCTCGAGAAAACCATCGGGCGGGGGCGTTTTTCCCGAAACACGCTCGGCGAGATATGTCCCGATACGGTATCCGCGCAGCAGCCCCGCTTCCTTCTCCGCGAACGGCACCATCACAGCGAGCGTGAGCCCGCCGACCGGACGCCGCACATTTCCGCGAACCAGCTGCAGCTGGTAAAAGCCCGCGCCCGGGGGAGCGACGACATTGGATCCCACGAGTGGCTTGGGGTATGTAGCCAGACGGGTTTCACCGAGCTTGATCCAGGCGTACGAAAGCTCGGCCGGATCGCCGTGGACATCGAGGGGATACGCGATCGTAGTCCCGGGCAGCGCGAATTTCAGCTTGACTTCGCCACTCTCGCCGAAGGCTGTGGCCGACGGCGCGGCTTTCGGGAGAATCGTGTGCGTGAGGAAGCCTGCGAACGGCCCCTGCTCCATTTGCGGAAGCGGGCGCGTCAGGTGAAGTGCAGCAATCGCGGCAACGACTGTCAAGACGACAGTCGCGATATGGGACCGGCTTCGGTGCATACTCTAAAGCTAGCCCGAAACGACCCCTAATCCAACTGTTTACAGGCTGCTTTCAGTAGATGTAGACGGGGGTGCCTACAGGAACCATCGGGTACAGCTTCTCGATGTCCCCATTCCGCATTCGAACGCAGCCGTGGCTAACCGACTGGCCGATGGATTCGGGATGATCGGTGCCATGGATGCCGTACCCGTTACCCAGCTCGAGCCGGCGGGTACCGAGCACGCCCATGTACCGGCGCTGAGTCGTGCCGTAAGGCGGCACGATGATGTTGCCGCCAGCAACGATTTCGTGGCCTTCCTTGGCGTCTCCCAGGTTAATGACCTGACCGTTGTTCAAACGCTTCACAACTTCGCCGCCGGAGGTGGTGATAACGCCGTCGCCGGTCGGGATCGACTGTCCGCTCGATAAGTGGACAATGCCGAGGCCCTTCTTCCGCGCCTGCTCGACATAGTGCCAGTCGGGCGGAACCCACGCTGGATTCTCCGATTTTCCCTGGACGGCGAGGCGGCCTCGCGGCGTTTCGAATCGCCACTGCCCCTCGCTTCCGCCGGCCAACTCCTTCCCGCTGCCCGTCGCGACCGGCGCGTTGAAAAGGACATTCTTTCCCTTTTTAAACCAGAGCTGGTGGTCAGCCATTGAGACGACGATGTACGGCTGGTCGGCGGCGGCACCGGGGGTCGAGGTCATCAACCTCCGGAGGCTGTCAGTGAGCAGACCTTCCTGCGCCTTGATCCCGCGAAGGACGTCGAGATTATCGTTATAAACCATCCGGTTCACGTCGCGCTGGAAGCGGAGGTCGATCGTTTTTCCGACGAAGAGCATGCTAGCCGCTGCCGCAGCGACGAAGCCGAGTAGCAGCAGCCAGACCATCTTGCCGCCGTGCGAGACATAGGAGCGGATGCTCACGAGATCTTTCTCATTAGTAGAAGTACACCTTCATACCCGCGGAGAGGTTCGGACGGATCGCTTCCATGTCGGCGCGCCCGACGCGAAGCGCGCCGGCCGGCACCGGAGCTGTCTCCTTATCGAGGGTGCCGCCCGCGGTTAGGATGCGAGTACCACCGTCGAGCGTGATTCCGCCGTCGTCGACCTCGGCGACGGTGCGCTCGCCTCGGGGAATAGCGGCGGGAAGTGAATCGCCGGCAGGGGTGACGTTGCGCTCGGGACCGAACTGGACAGCCATCTCGCGAAGAGTGGCGCCGCCGCTCTCGAGGTACATGCGTGCGCTATCCACCGAGACGTTCAGATGGAATCTCTTCTCAAGCCGCGCCTGACGCTTGGCCAACTCGAGCTCGATCCGGGCTTTGCTTTCCGTCGCTTCGACGATGGCGTCGGTCTTCTCACGCTCGGCGCCCGACATGTGTGAGCGAAGCGTGGTTATCTCTGCAGCGTAATCGACTCGCCGATAGATGAGCCAGCCGTCCACCACCAGCATCGCGAAGAGGGCGATGCCGAGCGTGAAGATGAAACCCGGGTAGGCCCGCCGGAAATCATTCCATCCCTTTCTGCGGCGATCGCCTTCGTCTCGCCCTGCCGTGCGGCGCGTTACGAGGTCGCCGCTGAATGGGTCGCGAGGGAGGTTATCAGTCATCATTCATACGGAACATACCTAAAGGTGCGTGCCGGGATGTAATTTGGCACCCATCAAAATGACATCCGCCAACAAAAACGCCTCGCGCGTCGCGCTCGTCGTCCTCGATGGATGGGGTTACCGCAAGGAACGGGAGGCGAATGCGATCGCTCTCGCGAATACCCCCACCTGGGACAAAATCTGGAGCACGCATTCAAGGACGCTGTTGGAGGCGTCCGGCCTCCGCGTCGGTCTCCCCAAAGGCCAGATGGGGAACAGCGAGGTCGGTCACCTGAATATTGGGGCGGGCCGCGTGGTGATGCAGGATCTGGTGCGCATCAATGCTGCGATCGAGGACGGAAGCTTCTTCACGAATCCGGCGCTCGTCGAAGCGTGCCGCGCCGCGAAAAAGTCTAGCGGCACTCTTCATCTTATCGGTCTCATCGGCGGCGGCGGAGTTCACGCGATCGATACGCATCTCGTTGCGGCCATCGGTCTCGCGCGCCAAGAGAAGGTCGAGCGCGTTGCGATCCACGCATTTCTCGACGGGCGCGACACTCTACCCAAGTCGGCGCTCGGCTTCGCCGAGGAGCTTCTCGCGGAGATAAAGCGGTCCGCCGGCGGTGATACTTCAGTGAGACTTGCGAGCATTTCCGGGAGATACTTCGCGATGGATCGCGACCGCCGCTGGGATCGCACGAAGCTCGCGTATGATGCGATTGTTCGCGGTGAAGGTCCGCGCGGGAGTGATCCAATTGCGGCCATCCGCACGGCGTATGACGAAGGGACGACCGACGAATTCATCAAACCGGTGGTAATCGAAGCGAATGGCCAACCCGTCGCGCCGTTACGTGACGGGGACGCTGTCATCTGCTTCAACTATCGCTCGGACAGAATGCGTCAAATCGTGAACGCGCTCATCGATCCGAAGTTCGATGGCTTTGACATCACCGGGCGGCCGTCATTCACCGTCGTGACGCTCACGAGCTACGACCGCAATTTCGCCGTTCCCGTCGCATTTGCACCTACGTCGATGGAGCGGATCCTCGCGCAGGTGTTGTCGGCGAGCGGGCGCACCATGCTGAAGACGGCGGAAACCGAGAAGTACCCGCATGTGACTTACTTCTTCAACGGGGGCGTCGAGCAGCCGTACAAGGGAGAGGAGCGCGTGCTAATAGCGAGCCCGAAAGTGGCGACGTACGATTTGAAGCCGGAGATGAGCGCAGCGGGAGTGACCGATGCACTCGAGAAGGGATTGCTCTCGCTCGACCACGATTTCATTCTCTGCAACTATGCAAACGCCGACATGGTCGGCCATAGCGGATCCATACCCGCCACAGTCAAAGCGGTGGAGATCGTCGATGCTTCACTTAGGCGGATCGTGGCCGCTGCGGAGAAGGCGGGCTTCACTCTCATCGTCACCGCCGATCACGGCAACGCCGAGCTGATGATAGATCCGGAGTGCGGCGGACCGCACACCGCGCACACGACCAACCCGGTTCCGTTCGTCGTGCTCGGAGCGAAACAACCGCTCTCTCTTCGCGCAGGCGGGGCTCTCTGCGATGTTGCGCCAACTATATTATCAATGCTCGGCATCGAGCAGCCGCAGGAGATGAGCGGCGTCAATCTCGGAGTTAATTCGTGAAGCAGATCATCGGAGCCGCTGCGCTCCTTTTTGTTGCCGGTACCGCGTCCGCCCAGGTTGGTCATTTGCCTGAGAACAGCCCTTTCCGTGACATCGAAGGCGGGCAGGAGATCACAATCTTCGGCGGGCATTTCAACGCCGGCGCCGACCAGATCGGTGTGGGTCCGAAACCCGGCGCGATAATGGGACTGCTCTACCAGATTCACGTCGGCGGACCAGCGAACCTGATGGCGCGTTACGCGCGCTCCTCCACCACCCGCCTCGCAGTGGATCCGACGAAGGGAAAAACGACCAGATCTCTCGGCAGTCGTGCGGCGGTGGTGAGTCTTTACGATCTCGACCTTAACGTCAACCTCACCGGGATGAAGAGCTATCACCACCTTGTTCCGACAGTGAATCTCGGGGCCGGCATCGCCTCCTGTACGTGTACGGTGGAGAAGGATCCTTTCACCTTCGGCACCCCCTTTGCTATTTCACTGGGCGCGGGACTGCGCTACGTGCCCGGCGGACACTTTCAGATCAGGGTGGATCTCAACGATTACCTGTATCAGCTGAAGACGCCCGCCGCGTACTACATCAACTCGGCGGATAACACCCCGGTTGCCGCGCAGGGTACTGCCCGCACTTTCTGGAAGAACAATCCGACACTGACGATAGGAGTGTCCCGCCTGTTCTTCCGATAACCTTATGCCCGGCTCGCCGGGCTTTCGGGGGACTGGTGGCAAAGGATTTCGAAGATCTTTCAGGGCTGGAGAATTTGAGCGACGGCGAGCTGCGCGCGCTCATTCGCGGCCGTTTGGATGAGCAGGTTTCTTTCGACCCTGCCGACGTCGAAGTAGAAGTCAATCGCGGCGTCGTGCGCATCAGCGGGCGCGTCGGAACCGAATCGGAGATGCGTGTCGTCGAGCATCTCCTTACTGACGTAATCGGTGTCTCCTCGGTGGAAAACGACCTCGTCGTGGACGCAATCCGCCGGGCCGAGAGCCCCGAGGCGATCGACGATCACCTTGCCGATGAAGAGAGACACGAAGGAATTCTCCTCGGCGACCGTCCTCGCTCGGAAAGTCCGGAAGCGGAGCATCTCACGGAACACCCCCGCGCGGAAATCGAAGGGACGACGGATATACAGGAAGCGATCAGCAGCGGAATTCCGTGGACGCCTCCGGAGACTCCGACGCCCGAAGGAATGGCAGGAACGGAAGCGGACGCGGGCGCTCCTGGCGAGGACCACTAGCGCAAGCACGGGTTGGTTTCGGCAGATTTGGTCAATGCCGACTGCATCGCTCACGCGCCGCGTTTTATTTTCGGCGGCGCACCGTTACCGCCGCCCCGACTGGACCGAAGAAAAAAACTCTTCGACATTCGGCGCATGCTCCTGGCCAAATTTTCACGGACACAACTATCGATGCGATGTTACCGTGAGCGGTCCGGTCGATGAAGCGACAGGCTTCCTGATCGACCTGGGGGAGCTCGACGCCATACTCGAATCCGAGGTGATGGCGCGCTTCGACCATCGCAACATCAATCTCGAGGTGCCGGAATTCGCCGACGGGAAGATGATTCCCTCGGGGGAGAATCTGGCGCGTTTCGTTTTCGAGAAAGTGCAGGCGCGTCTTACCGGAGCATCGAAAGTCTCCCGCGTCACCATCGCAGAGGACACAACCCTGAGCTCAACTTATGAAGCGTAATCGCGCTGCAATTCTTGCGACCTCTGCGTTGCTCACGCTCGCTTGCACGCCCGCCACCCAAGCTCCGACACCGAAACCGCTTCCGAATCCGGAAAGCATCAAACCGTCCGACGTTTCGCCGACGCTGATCGCTCCGGTGGTTCAGCTCACCCCGAGGCAGGGGCTGGTGAAGTTGGTGGATTCCCTGATCTCCCAGCCGAAGTTCCGGAGCGCGGAGTTTGGTGTCCTCATCGTGAATCCCCAGAAAGCTGATACGATCTTCTCCCACAACGCCGGAAAGCTCTTGCTCCCCGCGTCGAACATGAAGATCGTCACGTCCGCTGTAGCGCTAAAGGAGCTGGGACCGGATTACACCTATCACACGGCATTCGCGGCGCGCGGAACGGTTCGCGATTCGGTGCTCAACGGCGACCTCGTCGTAATCGGGCGCGGCGATCCGTCCATTAGCGACACCCTCCGCGGCAGTGCGATCAACGTGATGTTCGGTTTCGCCGATTCGCTCCGGGCACACGGTATTTCCAGAATCACGGGATCTTTGGTCAGCGGCGGAAATGCGTTTCCGGATTCAGTCCTCGGCGAGAGCTGGGGATGGGATGATCTTGGCGAGTATTACGGCGCTCCTACAGACGAATTGTTTTTCAACGAGGGAATGGCCCCAACATTCCCGAAGGTGGGCGGCGGGCTCGACAGCTTATTTTCCGGTCCCTCGCACGATCCCGACAGGAATTTTCTGAACGCGCTCTCGCTCGGCCTCACGCGCCGCGGCCTCACGGTCGGCGGAGTAGCCCCGAAATCTCTCGATCCGCTGCCTGCGGTGGATACTCTTTTCGTTTTCTCATCCCTCCCGCTTCGGGCGATTCTCCCGGCGTTTCTCAAGCCGTCGCAGAACCAAATCGGCGAGATCCTGATGAAGACCATCGGGCTCGAGCGCGGCGGTGCAGGTCTCGCTGATAGCGCCCTCAAGATTTATCGCAGGCATCTTCTCGAATGGGGCGTGCAGGCGGACGGTTTCGTCCTGCGCGACGGCAGCGGCCTCAGTCCGCACGACCTGCTCACTCCGGAGACGATAGTGCGCGTGCTCGACGTTATGCAGCGCGATCCGAACTTCGATGTCTATTACAACGCGATGCCCGTTGCAGGTGTAGACGGCACAATTCGGAACCGTATGAAGGGAACTCCTGCGCAGGGCAACATGCACGCAAAGACGGGGACGCTTCAGCACGCAATCTCGCTTTCGGGCTACGTCACGGCAGCGAATGGGCAGCGACTCATCTTCAGCATCCTCTGCAACAACTTCACTACCGAGTCGAGCGAAGTTAAGGCGGTCGGGAATGCCATCGGCGTAGCGCTCGCGTCCTACACGGGACAGTAGCTCACAGTGCTGAATCCGTCCGAGGCGAGCGCACGGATTCTCGAGGACATTCGCCCGCTTCCCGCTGAAAAAGCCAATACGGTCGACTGTGCAGGCCGCGTCTTAGCAGAGGACGTCATTGCGCCGGTAACGATCCCGCCGTGGAACAACGCATCGATGGATGGATTCGCGGTGCAGGCGACGGACGTAAACGGAGCGACGGCTACGAATGCGGTTATACTGCCCGTCGTCGAGAGCATTGCGGCGGGACAATTCCCTTCCCGTTCGCTGTGCGCCGGCGAAGCGATGCGCATCATGACCGGCGCTCCGGTACCCGAAGGCGCCGACAGCGTCATCCGCATCGAGGACACAGATGGAGGGACCCATACCGTTGCGATCAGGGACGCCCGCGATGGAGGCCGGAATGTCCGCCCGGCGGGCGAAGATTTTCGACAAGGCGACGTGCTTGGCGGTGAAGGCACCGTCGTTACCCCGACTTTGATCGGAGTGCTTCTTTCGGGCGGCGCGGCGCGGATATCCGTGTATCGGCGGCCACGCGTCGCCGTTATCAGCTCCGGCGATGAGCTGGTAACTATCGACAAATTCTCCGAAGTGGAAAGCGGCCGGCGCATAGTCTCGACGAACAGCTACACACTCCCCGCGCTCGTTCGCGATGCGGGCGGCGACCCGGTCGATCTCGGCATCGCCGCTGATACGCGCGAAGCTCTCAGAGAAAAGCTCGAGCAAGCGAGCGGTTGCGATCTCATTATCACCAGCGCGGGAATCTCTGTGGGTGACGCAGACTTCACCCGCGACGTGTTTGCATCGCTCGGCGGAAAGCAGAAATTCTGGAAAGTGCGCATTCGCCCCGGCGCTCCACTCGCATTCGGCCAGTTGCACGGCGTACCCTGGATCGGACTGTCAGGAAATCCGGTCTCCGCAGTTGTGACGTTCGAGCTATTCGCGCGGCCGGCCATCCGGAAGATGATCGGCCACAGCCGCCTTTTCAGAAGGCCGCTTCCCGTCGATATCGAAAGTGACGTCTCGATCGCAGCCGAGCTCACCCACTTCCTTCGCGCGAATGTGCGGCGCGAAGGCGATAGTTACCGTGCACGCCTCACCAGGTCGCAAAGCTCCGCGTCGCTCACGTCGCTTGCCGCTGCGAATGCCTTGCTTGTCGTGCCCCCTGAAAAAAGGTCGTATGCTGCGGGGACGAGAATGTTCGCGCTCCCGCTGGCTGACTACCCGTTCGAGCTCGAGCAACTCACACTCGCGTGAGCTGCGCCGAGGAGCTCACTGCCGATCTCGAGCGCCGCTTCCGCGTTGTGACCGAGACAATTCGCGTGGGGGCCGGATTTTTCAAGGTGCTCCGGCCCGATAGCGCGGATGATCTCATCTCCGAAGAAGATTTTGTCGGTGACGAGCGGCTGCCTTATTGGGCTGCGATATGGCCCTCGTCGATCGTCATCGCGAATGAGCTGGCGGCGGCGGCCCTGAACGTGGCGCGTGGTCCAAAGAGAACGATCGAGCTCGGCTGCGGCATCGGGGTAGTGACCACCGCGGCGATGAAGGCGGGACTCGATGTGCTCGCAACGGATTACTACGAGCCCGCTCTCGAATTCACCCGCGCGAATACCTGCCGCAACATCGGGCGCGAAGCCGCGACCCGAATGGTGAACTGGCGCGACCTACCGGCGGACCTCGGCAGGTTCGATCTCATTCTCGCCTCCGATGTCCTTTACGAGCGGGAGTATGCGGGGCTTTTACCGCGAGTATTCGACAAGCTGCTCCAGTTCGACGGGCACGCGGTGATCGCCGATCCAGGCCGGGTCTCAACGCCCGCGTTTCTCTATGCGTGCAAAGGGGCAGGGTTCAAAGTCGTGGAGATGAAATCGGTCCCTTGGGAGGACGGGGCTATCAAGCAGAAGATCGACATCTATACCATCGCGCACTGATCCGCAGTAGGGCTCCGAAGCAGTCGCTACATCAAGCGGTACTTCGGCCCACTTCCGCCCTCGCGCGGCGTCCAGCGCGGTCCGAGCACGTCCGTCGCCTTGCAGTCCACGCAGTTCGCCGGGCTGACGACGAGGCGGTCCCCGTCTCTCTCGTAAACTCCGGCCGGGCAGACATGCGTGTACATCTCTGCGACTTCGGCCGAGATATCCTGGCCAACAACGAGATGTGAAGGAATGTCATCGCGCGTCGCATTTCCGGATTTAAAGACCGCGTCCAGCTTGCTGAATGTCAGCCTTCCATCCGGAACGAACGTGTCGGCAGTCGCAATGTTTTTCGGCTCGCTCGCATCCGCGTGGGACAATATCTTGCCGCCCGGAAATGCACCGTTCGTAAGTGTCATCAGCGTCGCTTTTATCCCGCCCAGAAAGAAACCGCTCTTCTGAAAGGCAAGGCGCATGTTGCGCCGGCGATAGAGATCTTCGCGAATGAAGCTGCCATCCACCATCGTGTCATACTCGGCGAGAGCGGCGGCGCTCGTGTCCTTTTTCTTGAGAGCGGCGAAAGCGGCGCGCGCGGCGAAGATTCCGGACTGCATCGCGTAGTGCACGCCCTTGAGAGACGCCACCTCGACGAATCCCGCTGAATCACCCGCGATCATCACGCCATCGCCGTGCCTTCGCTGCGGCCACGCGAAGTAGCCGCCTTCAGGAATCGTCTTCGCGCCCCACTCGACCATCTCTCCACCGACGAGGTATCTACTGAAGAGCGGATGCGTCTTCATGCGCTGAAGCATCTCGTGCACGTCCAGCGTCGTCGTCCTGTAGTCGAGCCCGACGACCAGTCCGACCGCCACGAGATTTGGAGTGAGCGGATACATGAAGCTCCCGCCGAACGCGTTACGCGGTACCGGCCAGCCAAGCGTATGAATGATCGAATCGAGCGGTGTCTTCGTTTCCCATATCTCTTTCACGCCGAGCGCGAAGATTTGCGGGTTCTCCGAGGAAATTTTTTGCCAGTCGAGATACGCCTGGGTCAGCGCCCCGCGAGTTCCCTCGGTCAGGACTGTGATTCCGGCGGTGATGTCAGTCGGCGGAGCGAAGCCGCTTCCCGGATTCCCGTCGCGCCCGAGACCGGACGGCGTAGTACGGATTCCGGTGACGCGATTCCCTTCAGTGAGCAACGACGCAGCGGGAAACCCTGTGAAGACGTTCACACCGAGTGCTTCGGCCCTTTCTCCAAGCCAGCGAACCACCTCGCAGAGTGATGCGATGTGGTTCCCGTGATTCTGCATCGTCGGCGGCGTGGGGATGCGGAAGCTGCGATTTCCGGTGAGAAAATAGACGCGCTCCTTTGCAACCGGTGCTCTGAACGGAAAGTCTTTTTCCGCCAGATCCGGAAAAAGCTCTCGCATGGCGGTGGGGTTGATCACCGCTCCCGAGAGCGACGCTTCACCAAGCGCGCCCGCTTTCTCGAGGACCGCGATCTGAATGTCGCCGAGATCTCCGCCCGCTTCGTTGTCGTTTTTGACGAGACGCGCGAGCTCGATCGCACCCGCTAGACCAGCCGGCCCACCGCCGACAAAAACCACATCCATGGGAACTGCTTCCGGATCGGGAGCGTCAGTGACGATAAGGCGATCAACCGGTAGCTGCGGCTGATGCTTGATGGGAAGAATGACACCGCCGCGAGCTCCGTCCATCAATGACCCTTCTTCGCTTCCTTGATTGCTTCGGTGAGCGCCGGCATCACCTCGAACACGTCACCGACAATGCCGTAATCGGCGAGTTTGAAGATCGGCGCTTCCTTGTCCTTGTTGATGGCGACGATCGTCTTCGACGTTCTCATTCCCGCGAGATGCTGCACAGCTCCCGAAATTCCGACGGCGATATAAAGGTCAGGACTGACGAGGCGCCCAGTTTGCCCAATCTGGTCGCTGTGGGGACGCCAGCCGTCGTCAGTCACTGCGCGCGTAGCGCCGACAGCCGCATTTCCGAACGCCGCAGCGAGATCTTCAACAAGCTTGAAGTTCTCTGCCGCCTTGAGTCCGCGTCCGCCTGCGATGACAATCGGCGCTTCGGCTAGATCGAGCTTTCCTCCCCCGCCCTGCTTCGTCTCTTTGACGGTCACTCGCGCCTGCGCCGGGTCGAGTGCTGGCTGAATCAACTCGATTTTGCCGGCTTTTGCATTCGCCGCGGGCGCAATGACGTTCGGCCGCATTGCAATTACCGCAGGCGTGCCGGAAATGGAAACCGTCGCGCCGACTTTGCCGATGTTCATCGGATGCGTGACCGTTATCGCGTCGCCCTCGACTTTGAATGACGTCACGTCTGTGACGATGCCCGCATCGAGCTTGGCGGCCACTCTCGGCGCGAGATCCCGTCCTTGCGCCGAGGTGCTGAATACGACGGCGCGGTATCCGCCCTGCTTCGCCCGGTCGGCTGCCGTAGCCGCGGCGACTTCCGGGCTGTAATTCGCGAGGGCGGCGTGCTCGACTACGTAAACGACGTCCGCGCCGTACTCACCCAGCTGCTTTGCCTTCTCTGAGACTCCGGCCGCGCCGAGGATGAGCGCGTGGACCTCACCTCCGCCAGTCGCATCCGCGAGCATGCGCGCTGCCGTTATCGCCTCCAGCGCAACTTTCCTCGGCGCACCGTCGCGCGTTTCCGCAAAAGCAAGAACGTTCGCCATTAGATGACTTTCGCCTCCGTTTGAAGGAGGCGCACCAGCTCGGGGACCGCAGCTGCGCCCTCTCCTACAATTTTCCCGGCTGATCTCTCGGCGGGAAGCTCCATCTTCTTCACGTTGACCTTTGATTCGCCGAGCTGCACGGGCTTCACCTCGAGCGGCTTCTTCTTTGCCGCCATGATTCCCTTGAGCGTGGGATAGCGCGCGGTGTTGAGTCCCTCATCGACAGTAAGGACTGCGGGCAGCTTAAACTCCACGAATTCCTGCGCGCCCTCGAGCTCGCGCTTGGCAGTTCCAGTTTGACCGTTCACTTCGAGTGATGAGATCGCGGTAACGCACGCGACGCCAAGAAGCTCGGCCGCGATTGGACCGGTAACGCCATTCGCGGTATCGGGCGCCATCTTGCCGAACAAAATCAAATCGTACGATCCGCCACGAAGCTCGTCGGCGAGGGCCTTCGCGATCACCGAGCTGTCGAAGGGAATCCTCTCGGTCTTCAGATGAATGGCTTTATCCGCGCCCATGCTCAGCGCCTTGCGCAAAGTCTCCTGGGCCGCATCGGGCCCGAGCGAGACAACAGTGACTTCGCCGGCGCCGGCCTTCTCGCGCAGCTGCAGCGCGGCCTCGACCGCCCACGCGTCGAAGTCATTGAGATCGTATTTCAGCCCTGTCTCATCTACCGACGCAGAGTCAGCGCCGATCTTGAAACGGACATCCATATCGGGAACGCGTTTGATACACACTGCGATTTTCACGCAGCCAGCTCCATTGTGAAAAGTTTCACATAGAAGATAGCCAAAATCTTAACCTCCATGTAATGTTCAAAGAGTGGCAGACTGGAGCACCGCCATGCACCGTGTAGGGCTAGTGACTCGCCATTTCAAAGCATTATTCGCGCTCGGGGCGCTTCTCACCGCAGCGCCCGTTTATTCCGGCGCGCAGGCCACGCTGCTAGGCTCCGTACACTCTGACTCGTCCAACATTCCATTGACTCACGCGGAAGTCGCCATCCCCGTGCTTCGGCTCGGGAGCTACACTGACAGCGCTGGTCGCTTCCGGATGGAGCACATCACGCCCGGCGAGTATGAAGTGATCGTCCGGCAGCTCGGGTTCGTCCCCAAGATCATGCGCATGACGTTCGAGGCGGATGAGACGACCGCGCAACAGTTCCAGCTTTCGCCGAGTCCGATCATCCTTGCGAAGGTGAAAGTGCTCGCGCCCGATACCGCGCGCTCTCTCGATGTAGCCAACACCACCGCCTTCAATTCGAGGAAAGCAAAGGGCTTCGGATTTTTCGTGACGCCCGATGAGCTGTACGCCGCGCGCGAGCACGCCATGACCACCGTCCTGCACACAATTCCGCAGGTCTGGTTCTACCGCCTTGCGACGGGCGCAGTAGTCGCCGGCTCCACCGAGAGTGGAAAGCGGTGTTACGCGCAGGTGTATCTCGATGGTGTGAAGATCAATTACGCGTTCGATGTGAACAGCATCACCCCCGGCTCGCTTCGCGGCATCGAGTTCTACGCCACGCTCAACGCGCCGAGCGACTACCCCGCGGGTCCGAATTACTGCGGAGTGCTCGTCCTGTGGACTCGATTGAATAGCCGCTGAACCCGCGGCATAACAGACAAAGAGGCTCGGGATATTCCCCGGGCCTCTTTGCTTTTTCCAGCCATCACCTTCCGTCCGCTCCGCTCTGCATCACCCGCGCGCCTAACATCGGCGGCCAGCGTCAGCGGAGCGTCAGAATGGCCTATTCAAATGCGTTAATACCGGTAATCGCCTGCCCAAGGATGAGAGTGTGTATGTCGTGAGTCCCTTCATAGGTGTAGACGCTCTCGAGGTTCGCCATGTGCCGCATCGACGCGTATTCGGCGAGAATTCCATTAGCGCCGAGCAGGCGACGCGCTTCGCGCGCGATATCGGTCGCGATGCTGACGTTATTGCGCTTGGCGAGGGAGACCTGCTGCGGCGAAAAAGTCCCCGCGTCCTTGAGGCGACCTAGATGCAGCACCAGCAGCTGAGCCTTCACGATCTCAGTAAGCATCTCGGCGAGGCGTTGCTGCTGAATCTGAAACGATGCGATCGGCTTCTTGAACATTACCCGGTTCGTGGCGTAGCTCACCGCTTCTTCGTAGCAACCTATAGCCGCCCCGAGCGCCCCCCACGCTATTCCGTAGCGCGCCTGGGTGAGACACATGAGCGGACTCTTCAGCCCCCCTGACTTTGGGAGAATCGCGTTGGCAGGAAGACGGACGTCCTGCATCACGAGTTCGCTCGTATCCGAAGCGCGAAGGGAAAGCTTTCCCTTCTGGTCGCGGGCGGTGAAGCCTGGTGAATTCGTGGGGACGATGAATCCCCGAATCGAAGAGGGTGATTTGTCCTCGCCCGTTTTTGCCCAAACGATCGCAACCTGGGCGGTTGACCCGTTCGTGATCCACATCTTCGCGCCGTTCAGAAGCCAGCTTCCGTCGGCTTGCTCGCGCGCGGTAGTGATCATCCCCGAAGGATCAGAGCCGTAATCGGGCTCGGTGAGACCGAAACAGCCGATAATTTCGCCGCGCGCCATTTTCGGCAGGTATTCCTTCTTCTGCTCTTCAGAGCCGAATGCGAACACCGGGTACATCACCAACGCGCCCTGAACCGAAGCGAACGAGCGAACGCCCGAATCCCCGCGCTCGAGCTCCTGCATGATGAGGCCGTACGCGACGTTGTTGAGCCCCGCGCACCCGTATTCTTCCGGCAAATTCGCCCCGAAGACGCCGAGTTCTGCCATCGGCGCAATGATCTCCTTCGGGAACTTCCCTTCTATATATGCTTTGCCGATGACGGGGATGACTTTGTCATCCACGAATTGGCGGATGCTGTCACGGACGGCGCGCTCCTCTTCGGATAGCGCGGAATCGATGTTGTAGAAGTCGGTGGCCATTCTGAAAGTTAGCCGCGCCGTGTACTGGCGGGCAAAATCAGTTGTTAAGCGACGGCTCTACAAGCCGCGGGGGTGATACCGATGGCGCGGGCCTTGGCGCGGAACTGGGAGCCGTGATTCAAGCCGAGCCCTTGTTCATCCTGCCATTGATGAACCATCTCGTGGAGTAGCGTATGCGACGCCTCGTTCCACCCGTCGCGCTTGACGTGCCTGCGGCTGATCGCGATTTCCGCCGGTCCGAACTCATCGGTCTTGGTATAGTGCCCCAGGCGCGATTTCATGCGCCGGGAAACGCGGATGGAAACATCTTTGAGCTTGCCGCCAAACTGATCGCGGTTGTAGAGGCCGTGGAGTTTCCTCAGCTCCTCGACCAGCGGCTCGTCACGCGGATCGGTTTTTTCCGGTGCACGCCGGCGAACCGGCACGTCGGGAGCCTGGATGGGAAACGCAAGAATCTTCTGCCGCGCTTCCGATCGTTTCACTTTGCTGCGGGCGTGCACGAAGGCGATCACGGCGCGCCACACGTCTTCCGACGCGGTCAGAAAGCTGTGGTGAATGCGCAGCTCTCCGCGGCCGTGACTAACGACGACCGTGCGATTCCTAGTGAGCTTCACGCGATGCATCGTGCCCAGCCCCAGCTCGCGCAGCCGCTGCTCGAGCTCTTGAGCGTTTTGGGGCGGGTCTTCGTCGAGAGCGAAAGCAAGCTGGCCCCAATCAAAGAGAGCCATCAACGCTTGAAGACCTCATGCGGCCCCTTCACGAAGGTGTGCGCGTCGGGTGCCCATATCCGCGTTACGACTTCGATGGTCTCCGGCTTGATGAAGATGATGTTCACCGACGACGGACGTCCGCCGCGCGAGCGGTTCGAGACGGTTCCGGCTGTCGAGACCACCGTCCCTTTCTTGGTGTGCTCGATGTAGTGCACGGACTCCTGGTGGTCGTGGCCGCATAGAATGAGATCCACCCCCATCTCCGCGAACGCCCCAAGAATCTTCTTCGTGTGCTTGAGCCCGTGTCGTCCCGAAAGCTGACCTCGCACCGGATTGTGATGCATCACGATCACGCGAGCTGCAGTGACCGGCCCCTTCTGGAACGCTTCCTTCGCGCGGGTTAGCTGGGCCTTCCTCACATCGCCGATGATGGAGATGTCGCGCAGGTTCCAGGTGAGAGTGCGCCGCGTCACCCCGTGCGATGTGTTGATGCCCACGAAAGTAGCGCCCGGAACGCTAAGCACCGGCTCAAGCTCGGGTGTGATAAAGCGGCGATACCACTCGTAGACCTTTCCCTTCTTGCCGAATCCCAATGGCGCGCGCCACCATGCCACGTCGTGGTTGCCGGGAATCGTTATCACCTTGCTCACCTTCTCCGCGTCGCGGATGAATACCGCCGCCCGCTGGAACTCCCCCGCGCGCGCGCGCTGCGAGTGGTCGCCGGAGATTGCCACGACATCGAAGCGCTCGGCTTGGATAATCTCCTCGATGGCCTCGATCTGCTCGGGGACGGCCGGCCGCCCGAAGTGCAAATCGGAGACGTGAAAAACCGAGACGGCCTCTACGCTCATTTAGGGCGCGATGAGATCGGCGAGATGCGAAGCAATGCTCGCCGCAATCGCCGGCGAGAATTTCCCCAGGCGCTCGCTGCGAACTTCACCGATCCACTTCACTTTGGCGAGCCGCGCATCCACCAGCATAAGCTTGAGAACGGCAACGCCCGTACCATTCGCGCTTTCGGTGCGAAGCTCTACCGGGAGGAGCACAAACCGCCCGTTCTCGAGCGCGAGCAGGGAGCGTATCTGCGAGCCGAGCGGCTCCTTGAGCGTTTCTTCGAGAGCGACCCGCTCACGCAAAGATTCCGCGGAGAGTGCGTGCGGATCGGCGACCATCGTCGCGTTGTTATGCGCGACACGCGAAATGGCGTTGGCGAAAGTCCACTTCCGGGAAAGGCCGCGCTCGCCGAGTGCAAAGCCGATTTCGTCGTCGAGACCCGCGAGATACTCCGCGCGCCGAAGCACCGACGTCCTCCACCCGAGACTGTCGCCGAAAGAGAGATACTGGGTGGGCAGCACGAGAACCGACTGGCCCACGAGCATTTCGAGGGGACGGGTGGTCGTCGCCGGCCGCGAGGTGTTCGCCGCAGGAGCGGTGGCGCAGCCGAAAAGAAAGGCGGTGAAGATCGGGAAGGTGGCGGATCGCACTATGCGCGTCGGGGTCGGATGATTGCGGGAAAGTTAACCGCTCCTCAATTTCAGCGCAGCCGAATGCCAACGACGATGAAGCTGAGAAACACGATCATCTGGACTCTCGTCTCGCTAATGGGCGCGGCCGCATTTGCGGTTCTTGCGCTTTCGCGCGGGGAGCAGATCAACGCGGCGTGGCTCGTGACCGCCGCCGTCTGCACGTATGCAGTCGCGTACCGGTTTTACTCCCGCTTCATCGCCTCGCGCATCTTCGCGCTCGACGCTCAGCGAGCCACTCCCGCAGAGCGGCTGAGCAACGGCCGCGACTTTTGCCCGACCAATAAGTGGGTGGTGTTCGGGCATCACTTCGCGGCGATCGCGGGGCCCGGCCCGCTCGTCGGCCCCACACTCGCCGCCCAGTTCGGTTTCCTACCTGGTGCGATCTGGATAATCGTCGGCGTCGCGCTTGGAGGCGCCGTTCAGGATTTCGTCATCCTCTGCGCGTCAGTGAGGCGGGATGGAAAATCGCTGGGGCAGATGGCGAAAGAAGAGATCGGCACCGTCGGTGGCTACACCGCCCTCGTCGCGGTACTCGGCATCATGGTCATTCTTCTCGCAGTGCTCGGGCTCGTCGTCGTCAATGCGCTCAAGTCGAGTCCCTGGGGGACAGTAACTATCGCGCTTACGATCCCCATCGCACTGCTTATGGGCGTGTATCTCCGCTGGATCCGTCCGCATCACGTGCTCGAGGCGAGCGCAATTGGGTTGGTACTGCTTCTGGCATCGCTCTACATCGGAAGATGGGTCGCGGAAAACCCGACGCTTGCGCCGACGTTCACGCTGTCGGGAAAAGCGCTCGCATTTCTGCTGATGGGTTACAGCTTCTGCGCCTCGGTGCTCCCAGTGTGGCTGCTGCTCGCGCCGCGTGACTACCTCTCGGCGTTCGTGAAGATCGGGGTGATTGCGGCACTCGCTGTTGGAATCATCATCGTCCTGCCGCCGCTTCAAATGCCGGCGTTGACGCAATTCACTGACGGGACGGGGCCCGTTTTCGCGGGAAAGATCTTTCCATTCGCGTTCATAACAATCGCGTGTGGCGCAGTTAGCGGATTCCACGCGCTGATCGCAAGCGGTACGACCCCCAAGCTGCTTCAGCGCGAGACGGACGCTCCACTTGTAGGATACGGCGCGATGCTCACGGAATCTCTCGTGGCGGTGATGGCGCTAATTGCCGCGTGTGTTCTCACTCCCGGCGTTTACTTCGCGATCAACGCCCCCGCGTCAGTGCTCGGCACGACTGCCGAATCGGCGGCGGCAGTTATTCGTAATTGGGGTTTCGCGGTGAATCCGGCGGAGCTCGCGTCACTGGCGCAGCAGGTGGGCGAGAAGAGCTTGCTCTCCAGGGTGGGTGGCGCACCGAGTCTCGCCGTCGGAATGGCGCATCTCTTTTCCGGAATCTTGGGTGGGCCCACGGCGATGGCGATCTGGTATCACTTCGCGATCATGTTCGAGGCGCTGTTCATTCTCACGACACTCGACGCGGGCACGCGCGTGGGCCGTTTCATGCTCCAGGATCTCGCCAAGCACATCTGGGAGCCGTTTGGAAGAGTGTCATCGTACCCGGCGACGGTTGGAGCTAGTGCCCTCGTCGTCGCCATGTGGGGATACTTCCTTTATCAGGGCGTGACGGATCCGCTCGGCGGCATCAATTCTCTGTGGCCGCTCTTCGGAATCTCCAACCAGCTGCTGGCAGCGGTCGCGCTGTGCGTCGGCACGACGATCATCATCAAGATGGGAAAAGCGCGCTATGCGTGGGTGACGATGCTGCCCCTCGCGTGGCTGGCGATAGTTACGCTCACCGCCGGGTGGATGAAAATCTTCTCGGACAATCCGAAGCTGGGCTTCCTCTCGCATGCGAAAGGAATCGAGGCCGCAGTCTCGTCCGGCGCGCTCCCTGCATCGATTAAATCGGTCGCAGACGCGCACCGGATGATTTTCAACGACCGTCTCGATGCGGCGGTCGCGGGCTTCTTCATGATCTGTGTCGTCATCATCTTGATTGAATCGATGCGCGAATGGATCCGGGTCCTTAGCGGACGGAAACAGGCGATATCCTCGGAAGTTCCATTCATACACACACAAGCAGCCACGCTATGAAAAAAGCTTTCTTTGTCTTCGCTCTCCTCGCCGCACCACTTTCTGCGCAGCAGCCGGCATTTGATTTCTCTATCAAGAACATGATGCGGGGCCCGGAGCTTTACGGGCGTGCGCCCGGGAATGTGCGATGGAGCGCGGACAGCAAGTGGATCTACTTCACGTGGCTCGAACCGGGGCGGCCATTTTACGAGCAGCCGACACTTTTCCGTGTGCGCGCCGCGCGGGGCTCCAAACCGGAGCGCGTTTCCATTCCGGCGCAGGATTCTACCGGTGCGACGTTTTTCCTTGCCGGCTTCTCGCACGAAAAGCGGCTCGCATCGGTCAGTTACGGCGGCGATCTGTACGTGACGAACCTTGCCACGGGAACATCCCGCCGCCTCACGCAAACCGTCGGCGCAGAGCGGAATCCGCAGTTCGGTGTCGGGGATAAGGCGATGTACTTCACCCGTGACGACAACATTTATTCGATCGACCTTGCCAGCGGGTTTCTCAGGCAGCTCACTGATATCCGCCAAGGGCCGGCACCGGTGGATTCTGCCACTACGTACGCGGGGCAGCGCGGCTCGCTCGCTAAACAGCAGCGCGAGCTCTTCCAGTCGGTTCGTGACCTTCTCCGCGCCGACAGCATTCAAAAGGCCGATCGCGCTCTTCGCGCGTCGCTCGCTGTCAAACCGGTTTACCTGAACAAGGGCGAGTCCATCGACGAGATGTCGATCTCGCCGCTGGGACGCACTGCCCTTTTCACGACGACGAACGCGGCTGACGGAGCGCGCCGCACCCACGTCCCGTCGTTTATTACGCGGAGCGGCTACGAAGAGGAGATTCAGGGCCGCACCAACGTCGGCGACGCCGCCTCCAAAGGCCGTGTCGGATTGCTCGACGTCACGACAGGCTCGGTGAAATGGTTGTCCGTTTTCCCGGGCGACTCGTCTTCATCCATCCTGCTCAGCGGCAATGATGCGGATGGCCAGCCCGGCGTGATGTTCCTAGGCTGGAACGAGAGCGGTGATCGCGCTGCGTTCTTCTCGCACAGCACAGACAACAAGATTCAAACGCTTTACAGCATCGATGGAAATGGCAGAATGAAAGCGCTCGACACTTTGCGCGACAGCGCGTGGGTCGGCGGGCCTTGCTTCGGGTGCGGCGGGTGGTTCGATCACGGACACCGCCTCTGGTATGTATCCGAGCGCGACGGTTTCAGCCACCTCTACACCACGAATGCTGACGGTACCGATACCCGGCAGCTCACGCGTGGGAGATGGGAGGTAAGGGATGTCGCAATGTCGCGGGATGAACGGACTTTCTATTTAACGACGAATGAGCCGTCGCCATTCGATCAGCATCTCTTCAGGATGTCGGTCAATGGCGGGGCTCGAGAGAAAATCACGACCAAACCCGGCAAGCACACAGCCGTCGTCTCCCCCGACAAACGTCTCGTCGCCGACGTGTACTCGTACGTAAATCGTCCGCCCGAGCTGTTCGTGCTCGCGAACCATCCGGGCGCGGAGACGGCTCAGCTCACGACCTCACCTACGCCGGAATGGCTTTCGCACAATTGGATCGTCCCGGAGATCGTGAGCATTCCCGCCTCCGATGGCGTGCAGGTGCCGGCGCACATCTACCGGCCGTCCGATATGGGCGCGAAGCCGAATGGCGCGGCGGTGATCTTCGTTCACGGCGCCGGTTATCTCCACAACGTCGGAAATTTCTGGTCCGAGTATCCGCGGGAGTATCAGTTCAATCAGTATCTCGCCGCGCATGGGTACGTCGTCCTCGATGTGGATTACCGCGGCTCGGATGGATACGGTCGCGATTGGCGGACGGCCATTTATCGTCACATGGGCGGGCGCGACCTGCAGGACCAGGTCGATGCGTCCAAGTATCTGAACGCGACTTACCACATCGATCCCGAGCGCGTCGGCCTCTACGGCGGCAGCTATGGCGGATTCATTACACTGATGGCGTTGTTCACGGAGCCGAAACATTTCGGCGCTGGGGCGGCCATCCGCAGCGTCACCGATTGGGCGCATTACAACAATGGGTACACCTCGAACATCCTGAATCTGCCGCAAAGTGATTCGCTCGCGTATCGCCAGTCTTCGCCGATCTATTTTGCGCAGGGACTCGAGGACCCTCTCCTCATGCTGCACGGAATGATCGACGACAACGTCGAGTACATCGACATCGTTCGTCTCGAGCAGCGTCTCATCGAGCTCGGCAAGACGAATTGGTGGCTCGCGTCGTATCCCGTCGAGCGTCACGCTTTCGTGCGGCCGGATTCGTGGACGGACGAGTACAACCGGATATTCGACCTCTTCGAGCGTTGGCTGCCGGAAGGGGCGCCGAAGAAATGACGCAGCTCGCCCAGTTTATATCACGGGCCGCGCGCACGCTGCGCTTCGTGATCGGTGTACCCGATTACGAAGGGTATCTCGAGCATTTTCTCGCATCGCATCCGGGTGAAAAACCGCTGACCCGCGGGGAATTCGCGATGCAGCGGCTCAACGACCGCTACGCAAAAGCGGGCTCGAGGTGCTGCTAACTGCTAATTGCTAACTGCAACTGAGACTGAACACGTATCAGTTGCCAGTAGCACAGCAGCCAGTAGCGCAGTTAACTACTCGCCGACGCTCCTGCGCCGGCGGCCGGGATGTTGGAGACTTCACTTTTGAGATCAAGCCGCAGAGCATTCTGCGGATCTCAACGGCCTCACCGTGCAGCGAGTCAAAGTCTGTATTCGAAAGGACCCGAAGGTCGCGGCCCACCATGAGGTGATACTCGAGCTCTGACGTGGATCCGACCGCGATGCTGAGGTAGCGGCAAAACTCCGCTGCCGATCCCTTACCGGTACCTTCCACAATATTTGCGGGGACAGACATCGCAGCACGCAGCATCTGACTGCGAAGAGCGATTTGATCCCGTCCCCTGATGCGCGTCGCCACGCGATGAACATTCAGTGCGAGAGCGTGCGACTTTCGCCACACCTTGAGCTTCTTGAAGTCACTCACGCTCTAAAAAAGCATTCAAACCAGGCTCGACCCGTCATCAGAGCACTTTCATCACACTCGTTTTAACGCAATCGTGGCGTCACCTAGTCGTTGACTGAACAACTGCGCAACCGGGCTACTGACAGCTGGTACGTGTTCCGTCTCAGTTCCCAACCGCGAATCGATTTTTTCGCGCGACCGTGAATCCGCTCATGCGGCGGCCGGTCTCCCCGGCGCCACAAACGCCATCCCCGCCGCAGCAACCAGCGCGAGCGTCGCACCAAATACAAAGGCAGTCTGCGGATTCACTCTATCCCAAATCGCTCCGAAGATGAGCGACGCCGGCAATGCGCCGAGTCCGATGGAGAGATTGTACCATCCGAACGCCGTTCCTCTTCTCGTCGAGGGCACAATATCGGCGACGAGCGCGCGCTCGGCTCCTTCCGTCATCGCGTAAAAAAGTCCGTACACCGCGAAGAGCGCCCACGCGTGCCACGCCGCACTCGCCTTCGCAAATCCCAGGTAAACTGCGGCGTAGACGATCCACCCTCCGACGATGAGCGGCTTTCTTCCGACGCGATCCGACAATCCGCCCGCATAAGTTCCGATCGACGCCTTGATCGCATTGAATGACGCCCAGAGAATTGGGGTCAGCGCGATCGCAACGCCGAGCTGGTTGGCGCGTAGTAGCAAAAACGCGTCGGTTGAATTCCCGAGAGTGAAAACGAGAACCACGCCGAGGTAGTACCAGAAACGCTTGGAAAGCTTGGTGGCGCCCGACACCTCGGGTTCGATGTCTTTCGCGCCGCCCTTTCTCGCCACGTCACGCACCGCAATTACGAGAACGATGAGTGCTATGAACGCCGGCACTGCGGCCCACCAGAAGACGCTGCGCAGCGTCGCTTCCTGTGAAGGCGAGAGCCGCTGACCCGCCGTCATCACTCCTACGCCGTGCGAGCGCAAAATGAAAAACGCGATGAGCGGGCCGACTACCGCGCCCGCGTTATCGGCTGCGGAATGAAATCCGAACGCGCGGCCGCGCGCTTCTGCACTAACGGAATCCGCGAGCAGAGCGTCGCGTGGTGAGCTGCGAATTCCCTTCCCTACCCTGTCAGTAACTCTGATGGCGAGAACCTGCACGGCACTTTGCGCGATCGCAGTGAACGGCCGCACGAATGACGCGAGCGCATAACCGGTCACGACGAGCGCCTTTCGTCTGCTGACTCTATCGGAGATCCATCCGCTGGCGAGCTTCAGCAGCGATGCGACTGTCTCTGCTGCCCCCTCTATCGCTCCGACGAACGTCGCGTTCGCGCCGAGCACTCCGCTCAGGAAAAGCGGAATGAGCGGATAGATCATTTCGGTGGATATGTCGGTGAAGAAGCTCACCGCGCCGAACGCCAGGACGTTGCGCCCGAGCTTCGGGCGCGGGGCTTTCTGCTCTACGATGACCGGACTTCCGAATGATCGGAAACTGTGACCTCGCCCTTCACCCCCTCAACTACCGATTCGTCACCGATGAGCGAGTTCTTCAGAACAGATTTCCTGATCTGCGCCTTGACGCCTACAATCGAGTGACTGAGCTCGCTGCCCTCGACGATCGAGCCGGAGCCGATGGAAACGTTCGGGCCAATCTTCGAGCTCTTGAGAGTGACACCTTCCTCGATGTACACAGGCTCGATGATAGTCGAGTCACCGCAGTCCTTGGGACGGCGGCTGCGACCTTTCGTGAGCATGACCTCATTCGTCTCGAGCATCGTGTCCACTTTACCCGCGTCATACCACCCCTCGACATCGACGACGCGGATTTTCGCACCCTTGTCGATCATGTACTGGAAAGCGTCGGTGAGGAAATACTCGCCCTGATTTTTCGGCTGTTTGAGAACGTGATCGATGCCTTCGTACAGCAGCTTCCAATTCTTGATGTAATAGAGTCCGATGTTCGCGCGCTTCGATATCGGAGTCGTCGGCTTCTCCACGATCTTCGTCATGTTGCTGTCTGCGTCCGTCACCACCACGCCGAAGCGCTGGTAGTCCTCCACCTCCTTCACCCAGATGATGCCGTCCGCGTCAACGGTGTTCACCAGTGAAAGGTCCGCGTCGAAGATCGTATCGACGAAAATGATGAGAACCGGCTGGTCGACGTACGGCTTGGCGAGTGCGACCGCTCCAGCGGTGCCGTCCTGCACCTTCTGCTCGATAAAGACCGAAGGAACGTCGAGCGTCTTGCGCGCGAAATCCTCGACCTTCTCCTTGAGATGCCCTGTGATGTAAACCATCTGCTCGATGTTGCCGAGCTTTTTCAGGTCATCGAGGATGTATTCCATCACCGGCTTCCCGGCGACTTTCATCATCGGCTTCGGAGTGATGTGCGTGTGCGGCCGGAGGCGCGTGCCTTTCCCGGCGAGAGGGATAATCACTTTCATGGGGCTGTTGTCCCCTGTCTGCCGTACTTGTCGCTAACCCGAACCACGTCATCGATCTCGGGTGTGGATACCTCAAGCACATCGCAGTCGGTCACGGCCGTCATCTGATGGACCGTCCCCGGTGTGATGCGGAACGACTCGCCCTTTTTCAAATGCATATCCTCGAGTTCTTCGCCAAGCTTCACGCGATAGACCATCTCACCCGTAAGTAGGTGCACGGTCTCATCCTTCGTATTGTGGTACTGCAGCGAAAGCTCTTCGCCCGCATTGATGTGCAACACCTTCCCGACGTAGCGGTCGGTGCGCGCCCAGATGCGCTCATAACCCCACGGCTTATTCACTACGGCCACCTCGACGCGTCCAGCGCGGGGTGAGCCGCCTGTTTCCGATTTTTCCATTCATAAATATCCCCAATCAGGCCTCGTACGGGCAGGCATCGGGCATGCTTTCTGCCCCCCGCGCACCTCATGATCCTATCCCCTAAGCATCTACCGCGCCTGGCCGCCACCATCGGCCTCTTCACCCGCTATGGCCTGCTCGATTTCGCCAAGCAGCAGGGGCTGCTCGAAATAAAGGGAGCGCCAAAGTCAGACGATGACGGCGCCGGGGATTCGGTACACGACAAGGCAAAAGCGTTTCGCGAGCGTCTCGTCGAGCTGGGGCCCGCATATATCAAGCTCGGACAGGTCCTCTCCACGCGTCCCGATCTGCTCCCCCTCGCTTACATCACTGAGCTCGAGCACCTCCAGGACGACGTTCCCCAAATGCCCTTCGAGCAGGTGGAGGAGACCGTAGAAGAAGAGCTGCACGCGCGCACGAGCAAGCTGTTCGCGAGCTTCGACGAGAAGCCGCTCGGCAGCGCCAGCCTAGGCCAGGTGCACGCCGCGCAGATGCGCGACGGGCGCAGCGTAGTCGTAAAGGTTCAGCGTCCGGGACTCAAGGAACAGCTCGCTGAAGACATCGAGTACTTCCGCGAGCTGGCGAAATTTCTTTCGGCGCACACGGCCGCAGGCTCAAAGATCGATCTCATCGGCGTGGTGCAGCAGGTGGAGAAAGCGCTCGTAGATGAGCTCGACTATCGCACTGAGGCGAAGAACGCCGCGCTCTTCCGAAAGGACCTTGTCGAGTTCACGCACCTGCTAATTCCGCGCGTGATCGACGCGTACACGACGCACAAGGTTCTCACCATCGAGCGGATTCGCGGCATCAAGGTGGACGAGATTCCCGCCATCAGCCGCCTCGAGTACGACTACTCCATCCTCGCCGAAGAATTCGCGAAGGCGTACCTGCACCAGATAACGGCTACCGGTCATTTCCACGCGGACCCGCATCCGGGAAACATCTTCGTCGTTCTTCCCGATAGGGAAAATCCGCTGACGCCGGCGGAAACGGTCGCGATGAACCGCCGCGAAACCGAGCGCGAAGCAGTTACGCCGCTCACCAAGATCGAGAAGGAGGCGCAGGCAGAAGACGTCGTCGCCCCGCCGAAGGAAGATCCGAAGCTCGCCCTCATCGACTTCGGAATGACTGCGCACATCAGCGACAAGATGAAGGACAAGGTCATCCGCCTTCTCCTCTCGATGGCCGACCATAACGGCGACGCCGCCGCCGAGACGCTCATCGAGATGGGAGAAGTCACCGAGGATTTCAACCGGCCCGCTTTTGTCCGCGAGAGTGCCGCGCTCATCGCCGAGAACACCGATCAAACGGTCGGCGACACCTCGGCCGGTCTGGTTCTCTACCGCCTCATCACAATTGCGTTCAATCACGGGCTCAAGCTTCCCGCCGAGTTGACTCTTCTCGCGAAGGCGCTCTTCAATCTTGATGCGATCACGCGCTCGCTTGACCCGGAGTTCAATCCGACCCAGGCGATCAGAGAATACACTTCGGAAATCGCGACGAAGCGCGCGCGCCGGGATCTCTCGCCGCAGCGCTTGTTTCAGATTGCGACTGAGACGGTCGATCTTGTAAGAGCGCTGCCTCACCGTCTCGACATTATGACCCAGAAGATGGCGTCAGACGATTTCGCCGTCCGCGTGGACGTGCCGGCTCTGGGTCCGGTCATGAAAGGGATGGAGAAGATCGCGAACCGCATCTTTACCGGCCTCGTGCTGGGAGGCCTGCTGGTGGCGAGCGGACTTCTGCTGCAGTATCAGAGACAGCTCGGCACCATCGGCTTCACCGTGGCGGCTGCGATCGGCCTCTACATGGTGGTCAGCATCCTAATCTCCGACCGGAAGACGAGCAAAGGCGACAGGAAACAGCGGTAACACCTCAACGACGGATCACATGGCAAATCCCCGGGACAGCAAGAACGTTCGGCTGGTTGTAATCGTAGTGCTCGCGCTAATCGTTGCATATCTCCTCTACTCCGCGATGTGACCTATGGCTCTACCCAAGTTCAAACCGGTCGCGAATGCGTCGCCGGGAACGAAAAGAATTCTCAAGCCGCTTCTCGGCGGCCTGCTCGCACTTCTCGCCGCCGCGTTCGGGCTCGAGCTCAGCAACAACGATTGGGATGCCGGCAAGATCCTAAAGGGAACTCCGCCCTCCGAGGCGAAAATCCTTCGCGATAAGAACGGCAACATTCGCCGCGACTCGCTCGGACAGATCCTCACCCGCGTGATGCGCGACAAGAACGGCAATGTCGTCCCGGAAGGAACCGCGGGCGCCAAGCACACCGACGAATACAATTGCGCGGATTTCACCACACAGCCCGAGGCGCAGCGCTTCTTCGACAAGGCTGGCGGCGTCGGTCACGACACCAACGTGCTGGACGGCGATAAAGACGGCATCGCGTGCGAGAGTCTTCCGAACGGCGCGAAGAAATAAAAAAAGACCGGAGCGCTTTCGCGCTCCGGCCTTTTCGAGCTCGTGTCCGACCGTTCAGGGAAGCCGGGCAGTCACTCTATTTGTCGAGTATTCTAGATGACCCCCGTTTCCTAGTCGTTTCCGAGGCGTTTCCATCGAGGTAACGCTGACCTAGCGGCTCAAGTCGTAGCGGGGAAACCAAAAAGGATCGGGCGATCTATCGCACTCGCTTGCCGGACGGATCCCAAACTTCCACCGAGCCGAGCTTCAGAGCACGAATCGGCGCCTCGATCTTCGACAGATCCCCGGCAACCGCAACGATTACATCGTTCGGATCCAGCTTTGCCGCCGCCCTTGTTACATCACTAGGCGTCACCGCTGCCAAGCGCTCGCGATAAGTCGCGTAGAAGTCGATCGGCAGTCCCCAAAGGATGAGGTTCTGCAGCCGGTTCTGAAGTCCCTGGACAGTTTGCACGGCGTTCGGGAATCCCGACACGAGATTGTTCACGTAGCCCTTCAGCTCCTGCTGGGGAACAGGCTCATTCACAATCCGGCGATACTCATTCAGCGCCTCGACAATTGCCGAATCGGTTGCATTCGTTCGAACTTCCGTCGAGAGACTGAATGCGCCGCCGCCGCGGCGATAATTGAAACTGCTGAACGCGCCGTACGTGAAGGCGTGCTTCTCGCGCAGATTCGTGTTGAGACGGGAGCTCACCGCTCCGCCAAGAACGTGGTTCACTGCGAGAAGGGGAATGTATTCCGGGTCCGTGGCGTCGAATCCTCCGCGTCCGATGATCACGGTTGACTGAACTGAAGCGGGACGATCCACCAGCACGAAGCGAACTCCCTTCGCCTGATTAACCGGATTCGCCACCGGTCCAAGATTCGGACTAGGCACGTTCCACCCGCCGAACGCGCGCGTAAGCGCCGCGCGTGCTTCAGGAGCCGTGATGTCACCCACCATCAGCACCGTCGTGGTCGCTGGAGAGTACATCGTCCTCGCCCAATTCACGACGTCGTTTCGGGTGAGACCAGTAAGAGAGACACGGGTTCCGCTCGGGCTTCTCGAAAACGGTGCCGTGGAGTCGAACGCCGCGGCGAAGAATGCGTCGCCCGCGAGTCCCGCAGTGCGAGAGTGGCTCTGCTCGTAACCTGCGATCGCTTCGTTCTTGGCGCGATTAAACTCATTCTCCGGAAAGCTCGGCTCGATGATTGTTTTCGCCGCAATGGCGAGCGCGTCACCATAAACATTCTTGAGCGCGGTGAGATCCACGAACGCCGCGCTGAACCCGCCACTCGTGCCGAACTGCGCGCCGAGATTGTCCATGCGGCGCGCGATCTCACTGCCAGTGAGCGTCGCGGTTCCCTCGGAGAGGAGTGACGCAGTCACATTCGCGAGTCCCGACTTCGCAGCTGGCTCTCGTAGCGAGCCTGCGTCGAGAATGATTCTGCTCGCGATGATGGGAAGTGTGTGCTTCTCCACCAACACGACCTTCACTCCGTTGGGGAGCTGGAATTCCTCGATCTTCGGGAATACGTATGGACGAAGCGGACCGGGGCCGGGCGGTTGCTGCATCTGCGCGCCCGCGGCCAGCGGCGCAATAATCCCCGCGGCAACAATGATTCTATTGATCGTCTTCACTATTTCGTCCTCGGAGCTGACGGAGATTTCCGCGCCGGCACGAACACGATCGTGGCGCGATTGACTGGCACCAGCCGCTCCCGCGCCAGCGCGTTGAGCTGGGCGAGCGTGACCGCGTTGATCTCCGGCAAGTATTTGTTGACGTGGTTCGGGTCGTGGAAAAACGTCCATCCTTCAGCGAGACGATCGGCTTGACCGCCGAATCCGCCTGTCGTCTGGAGGCCGTTCACAAACGCAAAGCGCTCGGCGGCCTTCGCGCGATCGAGCTCGGCTTGCGTGAAGTTTCCATTCATCGACGCGAGCTGGGTCATAAGCGCCTTCTCGAGAGAATCTGCGCTGCTCCCGGGCGCTCCCACTGCGCCGAGGATGAGCATGTCGGCCCCGGTGGACATTCCCCAATTGAATGAGAATGCCTGCGTCGCTTTCTGCGTGCGCACGAGCGCTTCGTACAAACGTGAAGATTTTCCACTACCGATTACGTCGCCCAGCAGCGAAACCTGCGCCGCGCGAGCGTCGGTGGCAGCTGGAACGCGAAAGCCGATGTAAATGGCCGGAGCAACGGCGAGGGAGTCGTTCACGACTTCGCGATGCTCGACGCCGACGATCGGCGGAAGGGTCATGTTCGCGAGCCCGGGAACTGCGGGTCCGCGAGGAATCGGCGCAAAATATTTTCTGACCAGAGACTTGACCTGTGGAACGTCGATGTCCCCTGCGACAACCAGCACTGCATTGTTCGGCGCGTAGTAAGTCTTGAAGAAGCCCGTCACGTCTTCGCGCGTTGCCGCGGACAGATCGGCCATCGAGCCGATCACGTCGTGATGATACGGATGGCCTGCCGGATACAGCGCTTCTTCGAGTCTCTCGAAGCGCGTTCCGTAAGGCTGGTTGTCGAGACTCTGGCGGCGCTCGTTCTTCACCACCTCGCGCTGGTTGTCGAGCTTCTCCTGCGTCAGCGTCTCAGTGAGTGTACCCATGCGATCCGCCTCGAGCCAAAGCGCAAGCTCGACCTGGTTCGACGGAAGCTGCTCGAAATAGTTCGTGCGATCGTTGCTCGTCGTTCCGTTGATGTCGCTTCCGCCGCGCCCGCCTGCAGCTTCAAGCAGTGAGAAGTGGCCGGTTTTGGAAACGTTTTTAGATCCCTGGAACATCATGTGCTCGAATAGGTGCGCGAAGCCGGTCTTGCCCGGAGCCTCGACCTTCGAACCTACGTTATACCATAGGAGTACTGCCGCCACCGGAGTGGTGCGGTCGACGTGGTAGATGACGTGAAGTCCGTTCGGCAGAGTTTCCTCTGTATAATCGATGCGGACTTCACCGGTCGCCTTCGGCTGAATCGCACGCCCCTGAGCGTGCACATTCGCGGCGGCGAGGAACGAAAGAGAGACCGCGAGAGATCGTAGTCTCATAGAACCTCCGGAATAGTGGTGCCGGAGCGGGGACGGACCGCTCCGAGTGTTGTTAGAAAACTTATGAATTCGGCCAGGGGATGGTAGCCCTGCCGGGGCGAAGCGCCAACCCTTTAGCGCCGGTTAAGCACAAAAAAAGAACCCGTTCCCGGGTTCTATAATTCGACTCTTCAATTCGAGGCCCGCAGCCACAAGCCGCTCCGCCCACAGCCCCAGGCCGGCTTTTCTTCAGTGGTAGTTAAAGATCTCCCCTTACTCCGAAACCCGCCTCGTGATCTGCCACCGCAGCCGGTGCAACCGTCGGCGCAGCGATCCATCCATGACCGTATCTCCAACCTTCACGATGATCCCGCCAAGAATCGCCGGGTTCACACTGAAGTGCGGAATCACCCGCTTGCCGAGCACGCGGCTGAGCTGATCACCGATGCTCTTCTCGTCGCCGTCCATCGGCGGCTGCGCCACGGTGACGTTGGCGTGGACGCGGGATTCCGACTGATCGAGAATGTCGTTGTACTCGATCGCGATCTCTGGAATGAGCATCTGCCTCCGCTTCGTCACCAGGATCTGGAGAAAGCGCAAAAATATGGCTGGCACCTTGTCGCCGAACGCTTTCCCGAGCACGGCCGATTTCTCCGTCTCCGAGATGCGCGGCGATTCCAGAAATTGGCGGAGCTTGATGTCGCTCTGGATCGCGTCCGCGATGCCCTGCACCGTTTTGCCCCAGCCCTCACGATCCCCCGCCTTGTCGGCGAGCGAGATGAGCGTTTCGGCGTAATTCCGTGCGATTGTGGAATCGCGCATCAGGCGTCCGCGTACGGCGAGGAATCAGCCTCGCTCTTCTTCGCTTCGCCCACTGCGCCTGCGGTTGGAATCGAAGAGAGAAACTTCTCGACGATGTCGCGGTTCGACTTCTGGTCGAGATTTTTCTCGATCACGCGCGATGCGCCTGCAATTGCGAGATCGACCGCCTCGCGTCTCATCTCCGCGATGGCGCGGTTGCGCTCCGCTTCGATCTCGCGGCGGGCACGGTCGAGCATGTCCTGCTGCTGCACGCGAGTCTCTTCCATCATCTCGGTGCGGAGCTTCTCGCCAGTCGATCTGCCTTCGGCGAGAATTTTCTGCGCATCGTTGCGCGCGGTTTCGATTGCGGCGCGCTGCTCATCGAGATACTTCGCCGCTTCCTCGCGGTCGCGCTTCGCACCCTCGATCGCGTCCTCGAGCGCCTTTTCACGCGCCTCGACGGCGGCGGTGATTTTCGGGAAGACAAACTTTCCGAGAACGAAAAAAAGAATGAGGAAGACGATGAGGGTCCAGAACATCAGACCACCGTTGGGCGAAAGGAGATTCGCCTTCGGCGTCGCTTCTTCAGGAACAGATTGGAGGAGAAGAATCAGGTTGTGCATTGCGGTCGGATTGATTGTAAGACTCCGGGGTCGGCCGCGCTTGGAGCGCGGCCTCACCCGTCATTCGGTGGAGCTTAGAACTTTCCCTGAATCAGGAACGCGATAACGACTGCGAACAGTGCGACACCTTCGATGAGCGCGGCGAAAATGATCGCGCCCGTCTGAATGCGTGCAGCCATCTCGGGCTGGCGCGCCATTCCGTCCATCGCCTGGCCGGCGAGACGGCCGATGCCGATGCCGGCTCCGATCGTCGCCAGTCCGGCGCCGATCCCGGCTCCGAGCATTCCCCACGCGCCCGTGTACTCGCGCGAGAAGTTTCCTGCAGCCTGCAAAAGCGGAAGAATCGTCATTTGAAAATCTCCATCGTGAAACCGTTGAATAACACGCTCGCAATCCTGCGACTGCATTCCGTCATCGGAGCTCTTCCAAACTCCAACGGATTTCCCCGGCCACTCAGCCGGATACCGACGCGGTGGTGAGCAGGCCCCGCGCTAGTGTGCGCCCTCGCGAATCAGACCGATGAAGACACTGGTCAGCAGCGTGAAGACGAACGCCTGCAAAAATGCGACGAACAGCTCGATCGCCATGATGCCGAACGCCATCGCCACCGGCAGGCCGGCGATGAACCAGCTGCCGAACGTGAAGATGAGCGAGATGAGCGCCAGAACGACGACGTGACCGGCCGTCATGTTCGCGAAAAGACGAATCGCCAGCGCGAACGGCTTGGTGAACTTCCCAAGCATCTCGATCGGCGTGAGAATCGGCGAGATGAAAAGCTTCATGCCCAGCGACATGTCGCTCGGCCAGTAGACGATCGTCTTGATGTAGCCCCAGCCCTGCGCCTTGATGCCGGCGAGCTCGATCGTAATGAAGGAGAGGACCGCCAGCGTCGCGGTAACGGAGATGTTGCCCGTTGCCGTCGAGCCATACGGAACGAGGCCGAGCAGATTTGCGAAGAGAATAAAAAAGAAGATCGTAAGCAGGAACGGCACATAGCCGTTGCCGTGGTGCCCGACGTTCGGGATGATCACTTCCTGGCGGATGTAGAGCACCATCGCCTCGAGCCCGTTGGCGAGTCCGCCCTTGGCGGGGCGTCCGTCAGCCGCCGCCTTGTGATGCGCGCGGGTGGCGATGAGCATCAGCGTGAGGGAAATGAACGCAGCGACCCAGAGCATCACGACGTGCTTCGTGGGGGAGATGTCGAGCGCCATTCTTCCGATGTGGATCGGATCCCACCTCGGCAGCTCGTGCTCGCAAACCCATCCCGTCTTCAAGCACGGCAGGTCGAGCGCGTGAGCGTCAGTGATGTGGGGCGTAATGATGTCTACTTTAGCTTGCATTCGTCAGCATCAATGGTTCGGCCAGCATCGTTACGAAAAAGAAAGCCGCGAGACTCACCAGCGCCGGCGCCGCCGGCAATCCGAGAAGCTTCGTCGCGACCAGTCCGTATAACAACAGCGAGAACAGTCTCACGACCGCCCCCGCTCCCCATCTCATCAGCATCCCGCCTGGCAAATCCGGGCGTCCCTTTGGTGGAACGACTGCCCGGAACGTCAACACTTGAATAACGAACGCCACTGCAGCGCTTATCTCGATCGCCTTCAGCGCTTCCGCGCCCGGGAAAACCCGAGCGAGAATCAGGCCCAGCACCCCGATCAGGATGAGCGCCGCCGCGATGAATCTGATCAACGGCCCTGCTCCCTGGCTTTTCGCCTCTCCTCGTCGTCCGCTTTCTGAACCGAGTTGATCTTCCGGTAGAGACTGTAGAACGAGCCGCCACCGCCGACCAGCGCACCGATGAGAATGAAAAGCGGGCTCGTTCCGTAGCGCTTATCGAGCCAACTGCCGAGGAATATGAAGAGAACCAGCGAGGCGGCGAACTGGATGCCGGCCCCGGCGAAGTCGTTGCCGGAGAGAGACTTGTTGTTCCCGTCGCTCCGGTTCTGATCAATCATCCAAGTGTAAATTTATTTGCTTGTGATATTTTTCACAAGCACGCTGGGATGGTGATACGGAGGCGATTGAGGGCCGATTTTGTCGTGAGAGGAGCCGAATATTTATCGACATGTTTTCCACTTGGTGCGAACAGCCCCCGAATGAAAGTCATATTTGTGATGAGTGTGTAAGTGCTGATCACAGGCGGGTTTGCGTGACGTTCGTTCTTGACCGGTCGTCAATATGTAGATAAGTTGGGCTACTCACGAATGTGAGACCTGCCCATCTTCACCAAACGTTCCCGCGCCGAGTAGCTGAATTTGTTGCCGAACCGATTGATCCTCCCACTTTTGGTTGCAGCGTCCGTCGCATTTGCGCGCGGTTCGTTCACGCGCGATGACGCAGTGAAAACGACCAAGCATCGCACGACGAAAACCGTCGATGCGCTCGGCACGACGCTCGATGTAAACGTGAATGCGCGCGACGTGAACGAAGAGTCGGTGAACTTCGCGCTGCACGTGGGCAACAACACGAAGAAAATGATCGAGCTGCGTTTCGCGAACGGTCAGACGCACGAGTTCGTGGTGCTCGACGACAGCGGCAAGGAAGTGTGGAGATGGAGCAGCGGCAGAATGTTCACGCAGGCGATTCGCAACAAGCTGCTGAAGGGACGAGAGGAGACCGTCTTCGCGGAGCGTTGGAACACGAAGGGACTTCGCGGTACGTACACCGCGATCGCAACGCTGCGCAGCCAGAATCATCCGGTGGAAACGAGCGTGGAGTTCGTTCTCCCGTAGTTCTATAGCTCTTCCGTTGCGCGTAAACTTTTATAATCAACCCGCCGTCACTGGCGGGTTTCTTTTTGTGCTGACATAATCGATTTACCGCACCGTCATTTCATTCTGACGGTGCGCTGACGCTGCTATGGCAATCTTCTCGCGGTAATCATCTAATGATCGCTCTCCGCGCACTTGGCAAAGCCGAGATAGTTACGCCTACCGCTCGGCTCACGCCGTCGCAGGAGATTCTATTCGCCGCGGCGCTCTATCTTTTTCTCGAGCGGGCGAAGCCGGTAGGCCGGACAACGTTGGCGGAGACGCTTTGGCCTGGAATCGCTGACTCCGCGAGACAGCATCGCCTTCGTCAGACGATCTTCCAGCTCAAGCAGGCCGGTGTACCCCTCGAGGCGACGCGCGAGTCCGTGCTCTTGCCCGCTGACGCGCGCAATTCAGATCTCGACGTCCTATTTGTTCACGATGCGGGTGATATCGGCACTATCGAGTCACTGCAATTCCTCCCCGGCTACGCTCCGACCTTTTCCGACGAATTTTCCCGTTGGCTCGACACGAAAAGGAACGAGGTAAGCGCCGCGACGAGCAGACTGCTTATCAATGACATCCGGCGCGCGCGAAGCAGAGGCGATTGGCTGCGTGTGGAGCGTCTGGCGTTCAGATGTATGGAAGTCGATCCGTTCAACGAGGAAGCAGTTCTCGCTCGCGCAGAAGCTTCGGCCATGCGCGGGGCGAAACGGGAAGCCGTGACGATGCTAGATCAATTTGTCGCGGATCTGGGCGTCGCCGCAGGAGAGATCAAACTTCCTGCGAATCTGATGCGGAAGCGGATCGCCGAACGTATGCCGGAAGCCGCGTTCAACAGCAGGGCGGAAAGCATCTTCGTCGGGCGGGAGCCGGATATGAATCTCCTCACTACCTTGCTCGACGATGCGCGGGATGGAAAGGGGCGCTGCTGTCTGCTATGGGGCGATGCAGGTATTGGAAAAAGCCGTTTGGCCGTGGAGCTGGGAAATTTCGGAGAGCTGCAGGGAGTACAGGTTCGCCGGGTTGCATGCCGGCGCGGCGACGCACAGCGACCGCTATCTGTATTCGTGGAGGCGGTTCCACAGCTTCGCGAAATGCGCGGTGCTCTGGGATGTTCGGCGGACACGATGGCGGATCTGCAGCGGCTCACGCAGTTCGACATCGGGAGCGCGCCGAAGTCAGCGATGGAGCTCGACCCCCAGAGCATTTTTGAGCTGATACGTCTCGCGATATTCGATTTGATCGATGCGGTGTCGGAGGAGCAGTGTCTCATGCTCGTCGTGGAGGATGTGCACTGGCTCGATGCAGCAAGCGCGAGAATTCTGGGCCAGCTCGCGGATTGGGCCGCGAACAAGCAGTTGCTCTTGCTGTTCACTTCGCGTTTGAGAGAGAACCCGCTCCTGGAGGCGTGTACTCGTGCAGGTCTGGTGACGCATCATTTGAGGCCGCTCTCGAATGACGCCTCGGCGTCGCTCGTCCGGGAGATGTTCGATGCGACGAACGAGAGAGGGGACGAAGAATTCCTGGCGTGGTGCAGAACGGTGGGTGATGGGAACCCGTTCTTCCTTCACGAGCTGGTGAAGCAATGGCTTGAGACGAAGCAGCGGCACGTGATCCCGCCGTCTATTACGACAGTCATTCGGGAGCGGTTCTCACGTCTCAGCTCGGAGGGCACACAATTGCTGCAGGCGTGCTCGGTACTTGGCGAGAACTCGACACTGCCAAGGGTGGAGAAGATGCTGCAACAGGAGCCGTACATGTTGTTGGGTGCGCTGAACGAATTGTCGAAGGCGTCTATGCTGTCACCGGAGAGGAAGCCGATTGCGGGATCGAAAGACTTTAAGCTCGCGCCGAAACACGATTTGATTGCGACGGTGGCGGTCGAGGAGCTCGATCCCCATGCGGCGGCTTTTCTTCACCGAAGGGCGGGCGAGGTGTTAGAAAGCGAGTTGGGTGAGAACACCCAGGACACGGCGTTGCTGTGGGCCTGTGCGCAGCATTGGCAGAAGGCGGGGGATGAGGAGCGTGCATATCAGGTTGGGCGCATCTACGCGGAGTCTCTGCTTGACCTCGGATTGGCAAGTGATGCAGGAGACGCGTTTGCAATACTAAGACGATACTGTCGCGGAAAGCCAACGGAGGTGGAAGTACTGGCTCTGGCCGTCACAGCGTTTCAAATCGCCCATCGATGGACAGACGTCATCACGACTGTCGGGCTAATACGAGCTGCGCTACCCGACACAACTGCGCATGACGTCTATGAAACCCAAATGCACCATGCACTTTGGCGATCTTCCGATGACCTGACGCTTCCGCTCAGAAACGCGATGAATTGCATGCTAGAATCGTCTGCCACCGCCGAGCATCGAATCAGATCGGCGAATCTCGCGATGAAAATGGCGAGTGACATCAATTCTGCGGAAGCGATGGACGAGATCTACAGGCTCGTTACGCCGATTCAGCCCGAGGAAGATTCGGACGAGATTCTAAAGTATGAGCTAGAAATGGTTTATTTCAGTGCGCGTGGAGATATCGAGTTGACGCTGTCGAGTATCGCTCAGGTACTTACCGCTGTTCGCCGAAGCAAACAACCCTCCCTGACGCAGTTTTACTTCAGCAATTGCTCAACGGCACTACGAATAATGGGCAAGTTTGCTGACGCTCGGCACTTGCTGGAAGAGGCGATCGAAGCTGCGTTATCGGGGCGCCTCTACGTGCGCGCGAAATACTTGATGTTACAGCTCATCAGACTCGATTTGGCCGAAGGCAAAGTTTCAGATGCGCGCAGGAATTTGGATAGAGCAAGCGCCTGGGAATTTCCGCAGGAAGATAGTATTACTCTCGTTCAGGAACGATACCTTAAAGCGCGTGTGCTGCTAAACGAGGGTAAAATCGAGGAAGCAAAGCTTGTTATCGCCCCCGCGCTCGCCGCTCAAGACGGAGTCAAAACAGCATTCCGAGGGCCGGTACTAGCTACGGCGGTTCGAGTCGCTACTCTCCAGCAACGCTTCGATTCGGATGCTTCGGAAATGGTCAATGAACTGGAAAGAATTCATCTGCGGGATCGCGCCTCAGGCTGGAACGACTTTGAAGCGTTTGCACTAATTTCAGCGCTCGTCGCAATGGGAAAAGCTACGCGTGCGACCCAATTGCTTACCGAATATCTAACAGAATTCAGACGAGATCAGGCGTCGGTTCCTAAGTACTTCGCCGAACTATTCCTGGCCAGCTAACGGCTAAGCGAGCGTTGTAGCTCCGACGATCCCTTCCCGAACACCGGGGTGGGTGCGCGCCCCTGATTCCCCACTCCGGAACAACAAGCTGAAGTCCGGGCTAGCTAACAATCGATCATAAATCAGCGGATCGAACTGTGTACCGCGAAAACGCTGCAATTCGCTACGAACAGCAGCCTCCCCAAGAGCCGCGCGATACGGCCGGTCGGTGGTCATCGCGTCGATTGTATCCGCAAACATGATGATTCGCGAACCTAGTGGGATTGCGTTGTTCGCCAACTGGTCTGGATAACCGGAACCATCCCAGTTTTCGTGGTGATGACGAATCATCGGAAGTACGTCGGACAGTTCCGTCACTGTACGAGCAAGTTCTTCGCTTTTGATTGGATGGGTCTTCATGATGGCGTTTTCTTCCGGAGTCAGACGACCAGGCTTGCTCAAGATCGGCCCGAAGACATCATGGATTTTCCCAACGTCGTGAAGCAAAGCGGCAATTCCGATTCTTTGTACATCACGATATCGTAGGCCTATCGCGCGTGCTATGATCTTCGCGCTTGCCGCGACGCGCCTCGAATGACCGGATGTGTAAGTATCCCGAGCCTCGATGGCCGCCACCATCAGTTCCAACAACTCTCGATTCGTTTGCTCAAGGCGCGAGTTCACGATGTAAAGTTGTCGAATTCCCAGGATTGGAACCGCTAGGAAAAACGCACCCAACGCGCCAAAGGCGGTGAAAATCCAAATGAAAAATAAAACGACTGGAAGTGCGAGGAAGTCATACGGCAACTCACCTAAAGTTCCGCGCTTCCACACCTCGACAAAATGTTCACCCGTTGAAATCGAGATGGCACCTGACACGCACAACGAATTTGTAAGAAAGAATACAAGAAACAGGATGATGAGCGATGCAGCCGTTGCCTCGCCGATGGAATGCAACGCTCGCCCGCCTGCAGCATGGTATGCCAGAACTGCCACGGCAACTGAAAGCGCATACTGCGCGGTATTGAAGAGTGTCTTCCGCCACTCTTTCCGTGCGATTATTTGTTCAACAACCGCTGACAATGCGGCGGATACAACGATGGTCCAGCTCGGCGCCATCGCAGCACCCGCGAGCATGGGAATGAATGCAAGCGAACCTGAGGTGTGCTTTGCTATGCGATGGCTTAGAGTGCGCGCGAGGAGGCTTATTGAGCCAAAGACGATCGCGACACGCACAAACTCGCTGGTGACCGAAGGGGATCGCGAGTACAAGACGGCCGCGGCCGTAACTGCGGCCGCTGCGATCGCGAAGACATAGCGTTCGATCTTTGACATAGAAAAAAACAACCCCCGACCACGACTTAGTCCCAACCTTGCGTACTACCGCGGAACAGACATAGGAACCACTCAAACATTTCGCGTCACCTCCCTTAAGTGAAGTCGCGCCGGATTTCTCCAAACGCGCTGCCAAGGTCGGCTCCGCTCTTAAACCATGTCTTGCCCGCTCAACTCCGCTCTTGCCGGGACGGGGGTCTTTTTATCCTATAGGTCTCTGGTAAAGGTTTCGCCCTGAACTCGAAATCTCTGACTAAGCCATCACTACTATATATATCTCAGAGGAGCGCTACTCCGCCTCCTGATCCACCCATCTATTCGTCGCATTGAGCACCGCCAGCACACTGGCCGTCTCCGCGCTCTCCGTAATCTCACACGTACCCGCCAACAACTTCGCGTCCCGGCCGCTTCGTATGGTGACGGCCAAAAAAACGTACCTTCTGTCGAACGCCTCTACCACCTTCACTCCCTCGACAGCCAGCTGGCCTTCCTTCCCTTCGGCGGCAGCGATCGCAAGGACGGTCGCCCGAGCCGCCAGATCCAGGCGCGACCGGTCTCCCTCAATTCCTTGAGCTTCCCCAGTCCAGGACGCGTCCCCCTTCCGCAAAGTCACACGACACGACACTCCCTTCAACCTCGAGCCCCTGACCTCCACGTCCTCGAAGTAAAGCCGCCGACCCGTTCCGAAGTGCTTTCCCTCGCCCGGACGGGCTCCGCCCCCATCGCCTCCGTCACCCGAATCGTCCCGCGAGCGCTTCTGCTTCGGCTCCGTCGTCGTCGCTACCGAAATCTTTCGGTGGTCTATCCGCATCGAGAGATGCGCCACGAGAGCGCTCTCGATGTTCCGGACGATCTGCTTCGGGGTCAGCTCGCCGGAGACCAGGACATGGATTTGATCGATAGTTCCATTGTCGCCCGCAAGTATCTTTGCGGATACGACTCCCGGCAGGGTGAGGATGAGATCCTCGGCCCGCTTGATGGGGAGCACCGCGCCGGCTATCGGTGAGGTCAATTGATCCTGAACGGGAGGAAATGATGACGCTCTTGGAGACGCGTCAATATCAAAGGCTGTAACGGTTTAATCAAGAAAAAGCAAATCGGCCTCAGAGTTAGAAGGCGCATTTTTCCGATACGGAAAAGGCAGTTTCACCGACGCCGCCATGGCGGGACCTTACATCCCGCGCCGCTCACGGCAAGGTTGCTCCCATTAAATCCGAGTCGTCCAGTTCCATGAGGCATTCTCAGGTGGGGGCAGTAACCCGCGACTTCGAAGGCGGGGCAACAGACCCTGTCGCGCTTTCGGTAATCCTTCCCTGCTACAGGGCGGCAGGTCTCGCGATCGCGTCAGCGGAAACTCTCGCCTCCTTTCTCCACGGAAGAATTTCACGCTGGGAAATCATCGTCGTTGACGACGGCGGCGGAGACTTCCCCGCTTCCCCTTTCGGGGCGAATTGGGGAACGGGCGGATCGGTGCGCCTTATTCAGCTCCCGAAAAACCGCGGAAAGGGTGCGGCGGTTGCCGCGGGAATGCGCGCGGCCACCGGCGCGGTTCGCATATTCACCGACGTGGATCTTCCTTACGGCATCGCTCCCATATTGCTACTCGAATCGATCATTCGAACCCGCCGCATCCACGTCGTCATTGGCGACCGCACTTTTCCCCAATCACGTTACGCAACCGACCTGCCGGTAATGCGCCGAGCCGCGTCGCGCGTTTTTTCTCTTATCACTGCAACTCTCGTCACCGGCGGGTTCTTCGACACCCAGTGCGGGCTCAAGGGGTTTCGCGGGGACGTTGCCGACGCGCTCTTCGCACTTCAGCGGCTGGAACGATTTTCGTTCGACGTCGAGCTCATCTATCTGGCCCTCACATACGGGCTCGAGATAAAGAGAGTGCCCGTCGTCCTCGAGGTGAATCGCACTTCGTCAGTTCGGATCGGCCGCGACTCGGTGCGAAGCCTGGCGGATCTCGCACGCCTTCGTTTTAATCGGTTTCGCGGACGGTACGATTGCCCGCAGCTCGAGGAGCTCGTTGCCACCGAGTGCAGCTCGGTTACGGAAACACTTAGGTGAGCCAGCCATCGATGCGCGCGCGAACATGAGCGCGATCTTTCCGCCCGATAAACAGCCACGCGCGGTCCGAACCGGCGACAGCGTCAGAATAGCCGGCGACTATCAATTCCGTGCGCGCACCCGGGGATTCGTGGTGCAACGGTTTTGGCACGCCGAAAAAGAGCGGATGATTCGCAAGTACAACATGCCGGCAGCGGGCGAGTCCGTGCTCGATGTCGGATGCGGATCAGGCATCGTGTCGGATTTCCTTGCGTCAAACGGCGCGAACGTGCTTGCGATCGACGGAAATCCGGCGGCCATTGAATTCGCACGCAAGCAATTCGGACGCAAAGCTCTGCGCTTCGAGGTGGCGCTGGTGGAAGAGGTGGCCGCCGCGCCGGAATCCATCGATCGCACTTATTGCTTCGAGCTCATCGAGCACATCCATCTCCATCAGAGCCGCGAGCTCCTCCGGCTCATCTACGGGCTGACCAAACCCGGAGGAACGATCGCCATCACAACGCCGAATTTTACAGGTGTCTGGCCTGCAATCGAAAAGACTCTTGACTCGCTGCGATTGGTGCCGAAGCTCGATGGCGAACAGCACGTCACACACTTTTCGGCCGCGCTGCTTCGCGAGCTCCTGACGGAAAGCGGATGGGCAATAGAGCGCGTCTCTACCTTCTGCACGCTGTCGCCGTGGGCGAGTCTTCTCGGCTGGCGATTCGCGGAGCGATTGGCAGACCGCGAGGACGAGTGGAACCTCCCCTTCGGCAGTCTTCTCTTCGCGGTCGCGCGAAAGCCGGGTGATCGGCGCGAGTGAGAAAAGCGAACGTGGCGGGATTTCGCGGTTACCTCGGGAAGAACGGCGAAGCGTTCCTCCTCATCGCTCTTGCCGCGGCCGTATATCAGCCGTGGAACGCGCCCGGCCTTCCCATTCTCGATTTCTCGGAGTTCCTCCCGCGCCTCGCGGGGAATTCGTTCTGGAGTGGAATTCGAAGCGTAGCGGATTATTTGGCGAGCCAAGGCCGCTTCGCGCCGCTTCAATACGTGTTGGTCGCGTTCGACTGGAAAGCGTTCGGCACGGAAGCCGCCGGCTGGCATTGGAGTTACTTCGCGATCAACTCGGCGGTGCTTCTGCTTGCGCGAAGAGTTCTGCTGAAGATGGGTGTCCGCAGATCCGCCGCATTTGTGGCCGTTGCGCTTTGGGCGCTGATGAAACCGTTCGCCGATTGCTGGCTGCGGCCGACCGGCGAAACGATTGGACTTCTCTTCGCGCTTTCTGCGTTCGGGATTGCGCTCGATTACGCGGCGCGCGCCAACCCGCGCCGGCGTGCGCTTCTCTTGGCATCGTGCGCCTTCGGAATGCTCCTCTCGAAGGAGATTCTCGTCGTCCTCATCCCGGCGATCTGGCTAGCGGCAAGACTCGAGAAACGAGACGGCGCGTTCCGTTGGGCGCCGTGGCGCCGAGGCGACACAGAGCTTATCGCCGCTCTCACGACTGCGATCGTTCTCGCCGCGATTCCTATCGCCTATGTAGCGCATCACGCTTCTGCCGACAGCTACGCTTCGCGCTACGGCGCAGGACGAATCTCGTTCGCTTCTGCGCTTGAACGTTTCGAAATTGCTTTCCTCCCCGGGAGAGAACCCCTGTCGACTCTCAAGCGCGTATGGGCAGACCCTGCGTGGCGGCTTCTCCTCGTTCTCCCGAATCTGATTTGGGTCGCATTGATCGCCGACGGTCTTGCGTCTCCCTCTGCGCGAAGAAACTTGTGGCCAATCGCGATCGGTGTGCTTTGGCTTTTTTCCGGAATCGTTGCATATCTCCCGTGGCCGGGCCATTCGGCTTTTTACATGGTGCCGTTCGGATTTGGAATGGTCATCATCGCCGCTTGCGCGTCGAGCTGGTTGTTCGAGCGGAGCGAATCAGCAGGATGGACAGGAATTGCGACGGCCGCCCTTCTCGTCGGCCTCACCGCGATCGAAGCGCGGAACGCAGTGCGAAGGCACGATCTGCGTGTCCGGCTGGACAGCTCGATCATCGCATCGGTGTCGCGCGCAGCAACCGCGAACGAGATCGTGGCAGCGGTTCCGGAGCCGCCAGCAAACGCTGCGAGCTGGGGCTGGGCGAAGAGGCTAGCTGAGTTCGGACGCGCGGCGAAGAAACTCCCGGTGTTGCGCTCGCGCGACATTTCCTGCGCAGCCGTTGATTCCGCACGAGCTGCGAATCCACGGATCATTGCCGTAAGCGAGCAGGAAGGATGCGGGATCGTCGTTCCACAGTCCGAAACGATCAGGGTGTCGACCTTCGAGAGGCGATGGCCGTGGCTTCTAAAAGTTCAGCCGTTTTACCGCACGGGGTACATCTCGCCGATAAGATAGCGATCGCGTCAGAGTTTTCGCGCGGCCGCTATGATTATTCTCCGAAGTCGACTCTCACGCCATCATTGGCCGACGCCCGCTCATAAACAATTGCTGCCGCCGCGACGTCCTCGATCGCCACCCCTGTACTGTCGAAAACGACCGTTTCATCGTCATTGAGCCGCCCCTGCTTCACCCCCGCCACGACTTCGGCGAGCGTCGCGCGCACATCCTTCCGCGAAAGCACAGAAGCCTGGATCGCAGCGCGGAGATCGCCGATGGCTGCGCACTGCTCGAGATCGTCGACCACTAACGCGCTTCCGCGCAGCAGCTCCGGCTCGATCTCCTGCTTGTGCTCGTTGTCGGCACCTACTGCGGCAACAAACGCGCCCTGCGGAACGTCATCGGGACCGACGAACGCCTTCATCGCGCTCGTCAGGGTGACGATGATGTCACTTGCCTTCGTTGCTGAGTACATATTGCGTGCGACTTCGACGTTGAATGGATACGCCGCCCGCAGTTCGTCCGCGAAGACTTCGGCTCTCTTCGCGTCAATGTCATACACATAAACGAGCTCGAGTGTGCGCACAGCCGAAATCGCAGCGACATGCGGGCGCGCCTGTACGCCGCAGCCGATGAAGACTGCGTTCCGTGCGTCCCTCCGCGAGAGATGCTTCGCGGCTACCGCGCTCGCCGCAGCCGTCCGGATCCTTGTCACTGACATCGAGTCCATCACAGCCAGCGGCGACCCGCACTCCGCGTCGAAGAGAAGCAGCAATCCCTGGATGGTAGGCAGCCCGCGCTGCGACGGATTCCCCGGAAAGTTCGCGTTCGTTTTCACCACAAAGTACGGACGAGATAGCGTCATCATTGCCGCCTTTGCGTGAAAGCCACCGCCCGCAACCGGTATTCCAAGCACGCCGCTCGGAGAGACGCCGCCCTTTCCTTTCTCGCGAAACGCACTCTCTACGCCGTCGATACACCATATCTAGAAGGCGCTCGACGTCGGAGCGGGAGATAAGCAGCGTTGTCGGCTGCGTCACCCTACGTATTTACTGAAGCCCATCAACCGGAATCCCGTACTCTCTCAGCTTCCGGTACATCGTCCGCTCCCCGATGTCGAGCATCTGCGCCGCCTTCCTTCGGTTGCCACGAGTCTCCTTGAGCGCCCCCTCGATCGCCGCGCGCTCGATCTCCGACATCGTCATCCCCGGATTGATCGTCACCGTCGCCGGCGGCGCGGGCTGATTCGGCGGCTCGATCGGTGCCGCGATCACCGCCGATGACACCGGAGGCTGGATCTCCCGTTGCCAATCGGGATGACGCGCCTCGTCGTCCATTCTTCTTCGCAGCTCCTCCACCTGAAGCTTGAGCTCGAGCATCGATCTCACCAAGAATTCCAGCTCCCTTCCCTCCACTCCCTGCGCGCTCCGCACGACCGGACCGACGTGCACCGGCAGAAATCTTGCCGACCCGCCATCGCGTATCTGCCGCGGGATGTCGTCCGGTCCGATCTCGTGCCCCGGTGACAGCACCACCATGCTCTCGATGAGATTCCGAAGCTCGCGCACGTTCCCCGGCCACGGGTAGCTCATCAGCATCTGCATCGCCTCGGCGGAGATTCCGTGAAAGGCGCGGTCGTGCTGCGTCGAGAATTCCTGAATGAAGCGGCGCACGAGCAGTGCGATGTCTTCCCTTCTCTCGCGCAGAGGCGAGAGATAGATGCTGAGCACGTTGAGGCGGTAGTAGAGATCCGTCCTGAACTCGCCCGCCTCCACCGCCTGCCTCAGCGGACGGTTCGTGGCGGCCACGACGCGCACGTTGATCGGGATTTCCGCCGTTCCACCTACTCGCGTCAGCTTCCTCTCCTCAAGAACTCTGAGCAGCTTCACCTGCGTGCTCGGCGGAATCTCGCCGATCTCGTCGAGAAAGAGGGTGCCCTCGTCTGCGAGCTCGAACCTTCCGATTCTCCGCTCCGCCGCACCAGTAAACGCGCCCTTCTCGTGACCGAACAGCTCGCTCTCGATGAGCGTCTCGGGAAGCGCGCCGGCGTTCACTGCGATGAACGGCTTGTTGCGCCGCGGGCTCAAACGATGAATCGCCTGCGCGACGAGCTCTTTTCCCGTTCCACTTTCGCCTTCGATGATGACGGTGCTCGACACCGGCGCTATCTGCTCGATCTTGACCAGCACTTCGCGGATCGCGTCCGACTGTCCGATGAGACCGGTGACTTCGGTGAGACGTCGGCGGTCGAGAACGCGCCTCACGGCGAGATACAATTCCTCCGGCTCGACGGGCTTCGTATAAATGTCGACGAACCCGAGCGCGCGTAGACGCTCGCGCAGCGCGGCGTCATCGACGTCGGCGAGGCCGATGACCCCCGTGCCGAGCCATAGTTGGTCGCGCACGATCTGAATGCTGGAGAGATCGGCGAGATTACCTGTGATAACGATGGCGTCAGGTTTGAACTTGTTTATCTCGCCGCGAAGATCGTCGAGCGGAGAGACAACCGACGTGGTGACTCCCGCCTTCTCGAGCGCGGCGTTGAGACGGACTGCCGGCTCGACGTCGGTTAGCGTGATGAGGACTTTCACTTCTTCGCAGCCTCGTCGTGTGACTGGATCTTTCCGGAGAGAACGTCGCACGCGTGCTCGACGACCGGCTCCAGCGCGGCAAGTCCGTCGCGCACCCCGTTGGGCGAGCCGGGCAGGTTTACGATCAGCGTTTTCCCTCGCGCCCCGGCAATTCCCCGCGACAGCGCCGCCTTCGGGAATGATGCGACCGATTTTGCACGCAGCATTTCGGCGATGCCGTTCGCCTCGCGCTCGATTACGACGCGGGTCGCCTCCGGTGTTACGTCGGTCGGAGAAAGTCCCGTTCCACCCGTTGTTAGAATCAGATCGACGTTTCCCGAGTCGCTCCACTCGATCAACCGCCTAGCGATCTCGACTGTGTCGTCGGCGCACTGCGATTGCCCCACGAGCTCATACGTGTGCGACTTCGCCCATGACACGATCGCCGCGCCTGACTCATCTTTGCGCATTCCCCCGGATACGGAATTCGAAATCGTGAGTACCCCAACGCGCATCGACTAAAGCCGGCTTCCGTTCTTGTAGAACGGCATCTTCTCCACCTTGCCGATAACGCGCTTGCCGCGGATCTCGACTTCAATCGGCGTCCCTTCGCTCGCCCAGTCGGACGGCACGTATGCGGTGCCGATCGGAATGTTGAGCGTCGGGCTCATAGTCCCGCTCTTCACGTCCCCGCTCGGCGCGCCATTCACGAAGACCGGATATCCGTGACGCGGGAACGCGCGCTCGCCGAGCGTGAAGCCGATCAGCTTCTTCTTGACGCCTGCTTCCTTCTGCTTCTTCAGCGCATCGCTGCCGACGAATTCTCCCTTCTTAAGCTTTACCAGCCACGCGAGATTCGCCTCGAGCGGAGTGACGGTGTCGTCGATGTCGCTACCGTAGAGCGCCATCCCCATCTCAAGACGCAGAGAGTCGCGGCAGCCAAGTCCGGCGGGAGTGACGTCGCCGCGCGAGGTGAGAATCTTCCAGATCTTCACAGCGTGCTCGTTGGGCAGGTAAAGCTCGAAGCCGTCCTCACCCGTGTAACCGGTCCGCGCGATGTAGATGTTCGGGATGTCGGCGACCGTGCCGATGGCGAACTCGTAGTACTTGATCGCGTCGAGCGGGAACTCCACGTGGCGCTGGAGAAACTCGGCGGCCTTCGGACCCTGCAGCGCTAGCAGCGAAGTGTTGTCGCTCACGTTCTCGAGTGTCGCATCGAAATTTGAGAGATTCTTTGAGATGTGCGCGAAGTCTTTTTCGATATTCGACGCATTAACGACCATGAGGATATGATCCTCTGCGCGATAAACGAGGCAGTCGTCCTCGATCGTGCCGCGTTCATTGAGGATCGTCGAGTACTGCGCCTGGCCCGCCTTTAGCGCGCCGACATCGTTGGTGGTGACGTAGTTCACGAACTCCACCATCTGCTTTCCGCGGACGATGAACTCGCCCATATGGCTGACGTCGAACAGCCCCGCCTTTTCGCGCACCGCCTTGTGCTCGGCGGTGATGCCTGTCGGGTACTGAACGGGCATCTCGTAGCCGGCGAAGGGAACGAGCTTGGCGCCCAGCTCGGAGTGCACGTCGTAGAGAGGGGTGCGCTTGAGGGGTGTACCTATCGTAGTGGAGTCGGCCATCGGGTCCGGGTTCGGGACGGGTTAAGGCTCAATATGCGCGAACGCCCCTTCGAATAGGAGGGGCGTTGCGACAAAATGGCAGTTGTGGGGCGGAGGCGGGATTAGAGCTTTTCGCCGCCCATGAGCGCCGCCATGATCGCCTTCTGAATGTGGAGACGGTTCTCCGCCTCGTCCCACACTCTGCTCTGCGGACCGTCGATCACGTCCGCCGAGACTTCCTCGCCGCGGTGAGCCGGCAGGCAATGTAGAAAGATCGCGTCCTTATTCGCGCGCTTCATAAGCTTCGCATCGACGGTGAAATTTTTGAACGCTTTCTCGCGAATCGCCTGCTCTTCCTCCTGACCCATCGACGCCCACACATCGGTGTTGATGACGTCGGCGCCGTCGGCGGCTTCGGCAGGATCGCGCACGAGCCTCACGTTCCCATTCGCGCTCGCCTTCGAAAGGAATTCGGCGTTCGGGCTGTAGGTTTCCGGACAAGCGAGCACCAGCTCGAAGCCAAGCACGCGCGCAGCGTTGATCCACGAGTTCGCCATGTTGTTGCCATCACCGATCCACGCCACGCGCTTACCGTGATGCGTTCCGAAAGTCTGCCTGATGGTGAGAATGTCCGCGAGCACCTGGCAGGGATGAACGAGATCGGTGAGCCCGTTGATGACGGGGACTTCGGCGTGCTTGGCGAGCTCGACGACGTCGCTGTGCGCGAACGTGCGAATCATTATTCCATCGACATACCGCGAGAGCACACGCGCTGTGTCGGCGACGGGCTCGCCGCGCCCGAGTTGAACATCACGAGGGGAAAGAAACAGCGCGTGCCCGCCGAGCTGGTACGTCCCAACCTCGAACGACACACGCGTCCGGGTCGACGACTTCATGAAGATCATCGCCAGTGTTTTCCCGGCGAGCGGCTTCTTCTTGTAGGCGCCGGCACACATTTGTTCCGCAAGCACGAATAGTTCGTTTAGCTCGGCGGGACTGAAGTCCGTGATCTGGAGAAAGTCGCGATGCGCGGTGGACATTGAGCCGTCAATATACGGCGCTCCCTTTTGGGGTTGAACCCCGCCCCACGGAACACCTGCTTGCGAAACGCGCGTTATTCTTGCATTCACAGCGCGTATGAGGCTCGAGCAAATCCCCGTAGTACTTGGAATAATTGTCACCCTCCTCGGAGGCGTGCTCATCTACGACGCGCTGAAGCCCCAGGGTCTCCAGTTCGGACGCGATCGCCGGCGCCGCGTGCGCGCGCCGGTGAATGCGAGCGGCGAGCTGCTAGTCGCAGGCGGATGCTTCTGCGAAGCAGCGGCGCTCATCGGGCGCGACACGTGGCGTTGGGGAACGGTGATGGTCATCGCGGGCGCGGTGATGCTGCTCGCGGGCGCGTTGATGAATCGTGAGCACCTCAAGGAGATGCTGCTCTTTCGCGGCGCCTCGAGGCGTGCGGATGAATCCGAGAAAGTGGATAACCCGAATGAGAAAATTCGGGAGAAGGACCGAATCAGATAGAACTACGAAATAAGAACGACCGGCCGGGAGCGGTCGGCGGAGCCGCAGTGGGCATCGGGCCTTACACGAAAACTTTTGGACGAGGCCCGAAGCCAAAAAGCCGCTCCGCCCAAAGCCCCAGGCCGGTCGTCTTTATTTGTAGTTCCAGACTATCCGTCTCAAGTAGCTAGACGCCACCGTACCACTCGTACCCAGCATCGCTCCAGTAACCGCCGTTTGCCACGGGCATGAACGCGATCTTCGTTAAGTACTTCGTGTTTTTGTAACCTAGTTTCACCGGGGAGTACACGCGCGCAGGTGCGCCGTGCGCGGGGCCGAGCATCGTTCCATCCAGCGCGTACGCGACCACGGTCTGCGGATGCAGCGCGCCCTCCATATCCCAGCTCTCGTGGTAACCGTCGTCGAATGATTGGAAGTCGACGAACTTTGCGTTCGCGTCCGGCTGCACGAGCTTCGCCAGCTCGCGCATCGGAACACCCGTCCACGTTTCCACCGCCGTCCATCCCTCGACGCAGTAGTGGTTCACGCGATTCGCCACGCGTGGAAGATGAAGTAGATCGTCCATCGAGAGCGTCACCGGCTTGGCGACCATTCCACCTACTTCGAGCGTCCACTTCCCTCTCACGCCCTCGTCCCACACGGGAACCGTCTTCGAGATGAAGTAGCTCGGCAGCTTGTTCCCTGCCGCGTGCGCGCCGCTCTGCGTTGCGTCCATCGACGTGTGCCTGAACAGTGCGCGCTCGACGACCTCATTCTTGCGCTCGGCGTACTTGATCAATCGCTGCGCGGTGCGTGGTCCCTTGGAGTTGCACCCCGCGAGGATTGCCGCGTACAGGGCGCTGCCACTGAGCGAAAGGAAATCCCGGCGATCGATACTCATATCTCGATGCCGTCTGAAGGATTTTTCGGAGGCAGCGGCGGTGCGATGGCTCCCGGTACTACATCCGCATCGCTCACGGGGAATGTCGGTTTGTAAAAGAGATGATAGAAGGGACGCGCATTACGCGCTTCCGGCGATGCGTTCGGATTGTACCGGCCCGTCACCATCGAGCGAATCGAATAAGGATCGACCGCGAACACCATGAAGACGTGGATGACACTCAGTACGACGATGATCGTCATTGCCACGAAGTGCCAATAGCGCGCCCACACGTATCCGCCGAGCAGGTTGGCGAGCCACGCGAGCTGCACGGGTTTCCAAATGGCGATGCCGCTGACGACTGCAAGCGCAGAAACAAGGGGGAGAGCGAAGTATGCGCTTTTCTGAAGCGCGTTGTGTTTTCCTTGGTGCGGATGACGCTTCTTGATGAAGAGGTAGAACTTCATCATCTCGATTGCATCTCGCGGATCGTTCCTGCGCGGAACGAGATCGCGCCACTCTCCGTGGAGAAACACGAAGGCGAGATAGACGAGTCCATTCACGACGAGCACCCACATCATCGCGAAATGCCAGTGGCGTGCGCCGCCGAGCCATCCGCCGAAGGTGAGATTGAGAGGAATGGACTTGTGCTCGAACGGATACCAGCGGAAAGTCTCGCCACGCCGCGCGAACGCGGGGTATGCGTTGAAAATGCGCAGGCCGCTGCCGACCATAATCACGATCGCAACCGCATTCACCCAGTGGGTAAGCCTTACGATCCAGTGATGACGCTTTAGCGTAGCGATACGGCCTCCCCGGGAATGCTGCCGCGAGGAAGTTAGCGCGCGTCAGGCGCGGGGGTGAGCCTTCAGGTAAACCTGTTTCAGCCGCTCCACGCTAGTGTGGGTGTAAATCTGCGTAGTGGAGATAGAAGAATGGCCGAGGAGCTCCTGAACGGCGCGGAGATCGGCGCCGGCGTCGAGAAGGTGGGTGGCAAACGTGTGGCGGAGCGAGTGCGTCGAAAGACCTTCGCCTTCGTCGATGAGATCGAGGAAGGTTGCCATCGCATTCTGGATCGTCCGCACCGACATGCGCTTCCCGCGGTTGCTAAGAAAGAACGCAGTGCGATCGGCGCCGGGACCGGTCGTGCGGAGCAGCTCGTCGCGCTTCGATTCGTAATTGCGGAGCGCGAGGGCGGCGTGATCGCCGAGCGGAATGATGCGCTCTTTCTTTCCCTTGCCGCGAACTTTCACCTGTTGGGCGAGAAGATCGAGGTCGTTCCGGCTGATTCCGCGAAGCTCGGAGAGCCGCATTCCTGTGGAGTAGAACAGCTCGAGCATCGCGGCGTTGCGGACGTCGGTGAACTTCCCCTCTCCCGCGCGGGTCGCGGCAACATCGAACAGCAGCTCTACCTGGGAGCGATCGAGATAGCCGGGCAGATACTTGTCGATCTTCGGAGAAGCTACCGCACGCGCCGGATTCGCTTCGACGTACTCGTTGCGATGCAAATACTTGAAGAAGCTGCGCACCGTGCTCAATGCGCGCGCGATCGATCTCTTGTTGAGCTTCTTCTTCGTGAGGTAACCGAGGAACCCGCGAATGGCCAGGCGATCGAGCCCCTTCCACGACCACGCGTTGACGCCGTAGTACGAGCCGAGATACTGCACGAATTCTTCGAGATCGCGCGAGTAGGCGGTAATCGTGTGCTCCGAAACGTCGCGCTCTTTTTCCAGGTGGAGGAGGAAGTCCGCGATCTCGGGATGAGCTGCGTCTTGAGTCATTGCGCCGTGGTCGTCGGAACAAGGGACAGCGAATGCACCGATATCCACGCCTTCATCTCATTGAGCGCACGCTCGGCGAAGAGCTCGCGCTTCCGTTTCTTGTCCCGCACAGGGGAAGACAAATCGTCCAGTAAACCGAAGTTCGCGTTCATCGGCTGAAAGTGTTTCGGATCGCATTCGCGGATATACCGATACAGACCGCCGAGCATAGTCGTCGCCGGAGGGACGATCTTGTCGGGCCCGCTGAGACACCGGTCGAGATTGATTCCAGCGAGCAGGCCGGTCGCGGAGCTTTCGGTGTATCCCTCGACGCCCGTGAGCTGACCGGCGAACATCAGGCACGGATCGTCTTTCGCGGAAAGCGTGGCGTCGAGTGCGGCAGGCGAGTTGAGATACGAATTCCGGTGGATCGAGCCGTACCGCAGGAAATCTGCGTCGGCGAGTCCGGGGATCATCTTGAAAACGCGCTGCTGCTCCGGGATACGAAGCCGGGTTTGAAAGCCAACGAGATTCCACATTCTTCCCGCGCGATCTTCCTGCCGGAGCTGCACGATTGCATGAGCTTCGCGACCGGTGCGCGGATCCTTGAGGCCGACGGGCTTCATCGGACCGAAGCGCAGTGTGTCTCTTCCGCGGGCCGCGGCGACCTCGATTGGCATGCAGCCCTCGAAGAAGGGAGCTTCGTCGAACTCGTGGCCGTGATACTGATCGGCGGTCGTAAGCGCGTCGAGAAAAGTGTCATACTCATCGCGCGTCATCGGGCAATTAAGATATGCGCCCGCGTCGTCGGCAATTGCGCTTGTCTCCTTGTCGTATCGCGACGCACGGAAAACCTTCGAGTCGTCGATCGACTCCCGCGCCACGATCGGGGCGATGGCGTCGTAAAAAGCGAGAGCATTCTGGCCGAGGCGCTCGCGGATGGCGGTAGCGAGCGAATCGCTGGTGAGCGGGCCGGTGGCAACGATGCACGGCGAAGAAATGCCCGTTACCTCTTCGCGAACTATCGTGATTCGAGGCTCGCTCTCGATGCGAGAGGTAACCGCGGCGGCGAAGATGTCGCGATCGACCGCGAGCGCGCTTCCCGCCGCGACGCGCGCTTCGTCCGCGCACTCGAGTATCATCGAGCCCATCAGACGCATCTCGGCTTTCAGCAAGCCGTGCGCGTTCGTGATTTCGGTGCTCTTGAAAGTATTCGAGCACACGAGCTCGGCGAGCCGGTCGGTCTTGTGCGCGGGAGTTCCCACGATGGGGCGCATTTCGTGGAGGAGCACGGCGTGGCCGCGAATGGCTAATTGGTAAGCAGCTTCGGATCCCGCTAACCCGCCGCCGATTACATGAACTTCGGTCATGGGTCTAATCTAGCCGCGGGGATTCGCGCCAGATGAGATCATCGCTTCAGCGGGGCCATCACGGCAGGGATGGGATCGCTGCGGACAAGAGCAGGGAGCTTTAAGCAGCGGGAGCAGCTCGGCTATAAGCTGTTCTTGCGGAGGCTCGTTATGCGCAACTTCCCCTTCGGCGCGAATGAAAAGCTCCCGGCTCCCGCTGCTTCAGTTTGCTTACAGCTCCCTGCTTTAGTACGAGTGGGCGCACGACGACACCCGGGCGCCCCCGCCCAGCGGCAAGTGGATCAGCAGGGGCGCACTAAGCAGGAATTGCTTCTACGGCAGCAGGAGCAACGTCCCACTCATTCGCGCACTTGAGGCAGCGTCGGTAATCCCCGCGCGTCTTGTTGAACTTCGCCTCCGCGCCGACGTACCCGCACTCCGGGCACTTCTCGGGAACCGGCTTGTCCCACACCACGAAATCACACTTCGGGTAATTCGAGCAGCCGTAGAACGCCTTCCCTCTCTTCTTCGAGCGACGCACCGCAATCTCGCCGTTGTCGCGCGGGCATTTCACACCTGTCGGCATCGAGCGCGTTCCCCTGCACTTCGGGAATTTGCTGCAGCCGAGGAATTCGCCGGAGCGCCCGTGGCGAATTACCATCAGCTCGCCACACTCGTGACAGATCTCGTCGGTAATGACCGCTGCTTTGCGGTCGCCGCGAAGCGGGCGGGTGAACTTGCACGTCTTCGGGTGATTCTCGCAGGCGAGGAAAGGCCCGAAGAATCCTCCGCGCGGCTGAAGCCGGCCGCCACATTCAGGACAACGATCCGTCGCGAGCGATGAAAGATCGTGCGCCTCGCCGATGAGCGATTCGATGTCCGCGTTCTTCACGGAGAGCGCGAACGGCCCATAGAAGTCCTTGAGCATCGTCCGCCAGTTCACGTCCCCTTCCTCGACCTTGTCGAGATCGCCTTCCATGTGCGAGGTGAACTGCACATTAAAGATGTCGGGGAAGCTCTTCACCATCACCTTCTCGACCTGCTCACCGAGAGGCGTGGGGAAGAAGCGTCGCGTCTCGAGATGCGCGTAGCGACGGTCAACGAGCGTGGAAATGATGGACGCATACGTCGACGGACGGCCGATTCCGAGACGCTCGAGCTCTTTTACGAGGCTGGCCTCGGAAAAGCGCGGCGGCGGCTCTGTGAAATGCTGCGAAGGGACGATCTCCGTGACCGGGACCGACTCTCCCTTCTCGACCTTCGGAAGCGCCTGCTCGTCCTCGAGCGCCTTCCCCTCTCCCTCTTCGCGCGACTCCTTGTAGAGCTTGAGGAAGCCGTCGAACTTGATGACGGATCCCGTCGCTCTGAAGAGATAGCGCCCAAGGTCGAAGTCCACCGTCGTCGTATCGAAAACGGCCGGCGTCATCTGCGAAGCCATGAAGCGCTGCCAGATGAGCTGGTAGAGCTTGAACTGATCTTCCTTCAAATACTTCTTGATGTGCTCCGGGCGCCGGGCGGGATCCGTCGGCCGCACCGCTTCGTGCGCGTCCTGAGCGGATTTCGATTTCGAATCGGTGTAGAGCATCGGAGACGCAGGCAGATAATCCTTTCCGAACAGCGTCTTCAAATAATCTCTTGCTTGGTCCGCGGCGGTCGGCGACACACGCGTCGAGTCGGTTCTCATGTAGGTGATGAGACCGACCGCGCCTTCAGGTCCGATCTCAATTCCCTCGTAGAGATCCTGCGCCAGGCGCATGGTGCGCTTCGATCCAAAGCCTAGCTTCTTCGCCGCGTCCTGCTGCAGCGTGCTCGTCGTGAACGGAGGCGCGGGATTCTTACGGCGCTCGCGACGCTTTACCTCGGTCACCTCGAACGTTTTCCGCTTCGCGAGATCGTCGACGATGGTTTGCGCTTCGCTCGCAGTCCCGATGACGGGCTTCTTTCCATCGAGTAGGTGCAGCTTCGCCGTGAACTGCTGGCCGTTTTCCTCGAGAAGCGCCTCAACACTCCAGTATTCCACCGCGTTGAACGCGCGAATCTCGCGCTCACGCTCGACGAGGAGCCTGAGCGCAACCGTCTGTACTCGCCCTGCGGAGATTCCCTTCTTTACCGTCTTCCAGAGAACGGGACTCGCTTTATATCCAACGAGTCGGTCGAGCACTCGGCGCGCCTGCTGTGCATCCACTTTGTGCTCGTCGATCTCGCCGGCGTTGGCGATGGCAGCCTGAATTGCGTCTTTCGTGATCTCGTGAAAGAGCACCCTGCGGATCGGCGCGCCATTCTTTCGCTTGATCGACTCGGCGACGTGCCACGCGATTGCTTCCCCCTCACGGTCAGGGTCAGTTGCGAGGAAAATCTCGCGCGAATCCTTCGCCGCGCTCTTCAATTCCGCGACCGTCTTTTCCTTCCCGGGAATCGTGACGTAGTCAGGCTCGAACCCGTTCTCGATATCGATGCCCATCTTCTTTTCGGGCAGATCGCGGACATGGCCTATCGTCGCCTTCACGCGATAGCCCCGGCCCAAATACTTGCCGATTGTTTTCGCTTTCGCGGGAGACTCGACGATAACGAGCGAAGTCGAGCCGGGCTCGTACGCCTCTTCGATCTCGGGCGGCGCTTTGGCCTTGCGGCCTTTAGCGATCTTGGACGAAGCCTTTTTCGCGACCGTCTTCCTCGCCGCGGTTTTCTTGCGTGCCGTTTTCGCGGTAGCCATTAATGCACCGTCGCGTTGTCGGCGCCGGGGCCGGTTTCTTCGAGACCAGTTCCTTCGAGGAGGCCGCGAAGATCATCGAGTGCGATGCGGCCGTCGAACTGCAGCAGCGCTCGCTCAATGATGTGCTCCAACTCGGGTCCGTTTATCGCACCGGATCCGTTCAGGGACAGCAGATGTCCCCACGCATCGGGCGCAAAGCGTCCCTTCTCGTGCGGGCCCATCACCCGGAATGTCGTCGGAGCGTTAAGTCGTTCGTCCATTA
>JACDDT010000134.1 GCA_013816855.1 Gemmatimonadaceae bacterium | reverse complement strand
CTTGCGTGGGCCGTCGCCGAGGGGGCGGGAATGTTCGATCTAGGACTGGCGAGAACGACGGTGCGCTTCGTCGCCGACTCCATCGCGCGAAAGGGAGATCGCCTTCGCGAGATAATTCTCGCCTCGGTTCTGTCCCAGGGCGCGTTCGGCATCGTTGCCGGCTCTCTCCTCTTCTTGCTCGCGCCTTTTCTCGTCCGCCACGTCTTCAAGATCCCGTCGGCGGCGGCGGGAGAGGCGGTGGCGATGTTCCGTGTCCTCGGGCTCCACATTCCGGTTCTTCTCACCGCGGCCGCGCTGAGGGCTGCGCTCGAAGGTGCCCAGAGATTCGACGTCAGCAGCGCGATTAGAATTCCTGGCAGCATCGCCTCGGTCGCGATCCCAGCCTTCGCCGCGTCTGCCGGAGCGACTCTCCCCGAGATCCTGTGGATGCTTCTCGCGGTGCGCGCAACACTCGTCGTCGTGAGCACCCTTGCGGTCCGTGCGGTGCTGATACCCGGAACGTGGTCGCTGCCAAATAGTTTTCATACTATTCGAGAGATGTTTTCATATTCCGGCTGGGTCGCCGTATCCGCGGCGCTCGGCCCCGCGCTAGGCAGCTTCGAAAGATTCGCCACCGGCGCCGTCGTCGGTGTTGCCGGGCTCGGATTCTACACTGGCGCGGCGGAAGCGGCGACCCGTTTTCTTCTCATCCCGGCGACTGCATTTGCCGCGCTGCTTCCGGCGCTGTCGCAGGTGAGCGCGAGCGACGGAGGCGCGCGCGCGCTTGCAACCACGCGCGCCGCGGGACGGCAGCTCGCCGCGCTCCTGTTCCCGCTCTGCATCACTCTGTTTGCGTTCGCGCCGCTAATCCTGGACCGATGGCTTGGACCATCATTCGGCGCGCGGTCGGGCACCGCGCTCCGGATACTTTCCGTCGGAGTCTTCCTCGGCGGTCTGGCGCATCTTCCGCTCGCACTTCTTTACGGAGCGGGACGTCCCGATCTTCCGGCCAAGATTCACATCGGCGAAGTGCTGGTGTATCTGCCGCTCACGTATCTTTTGGTGAAGTTGTGGGGAATCTCAGGCGCGGGTCTGGCGTGGACGATGCGATGCTCAGCCGACTTTCTGCTTTACGAATTTGTGACGACCCGTGCCATCGGCCGGACTCCCGCTTCCGCCGAAGAGAAGCTGCACACACGCCGCCTCGTTTTCCTCGCCGCCGCTCTCGCTGCGGTCTTGCTTCTGGCGACACGCATCGCGGCTTCTTTGCCGGCCGTTTCGGTCGCGCTCGCCGCTCTAGGGTTTGTCGCATACGCCCTCGCCGCATGGCTCGGCGTGCTCAGCTCCAATGAGCGTTTGGCGTGGTTCGGAATGTTGCGCATTCGCACCGCGAGTGCATAGCGTGCAAAGCCGGCGGGCAGAGAAGTTTGGCACCCTTCGCGGCGACCTTTCGTTCGTCAAGGACCAAGCCGATTACTGGCTGACGAAATTCCCCGGCATGTACCTCGCCGTCGAGAATCGGCGCGAGTGGGTGAACTGGGACAAGCGGGTTTATCTCTCCTTTATCCGCCGCGGCGATATCGTTCTCGACTTGGGCGCCAACGTCGGCGCGCACAGCGTTTTCTTTTCGCATCTCGTCGGGAGCACAGGAAAGGTTATCGCGTTCGAGCCTCTCCCGGTGAATCTCGAGGCTCTTCGGCGCCTCGTCGCGCGAAGATCGAGGTATGAGAACGTCGAGGTCGTCCAAGCAGCGGTGGGAAATCCGGACCGGGGCACGACCACGGCAACAATTCGCGTTCCCGGGTCCGATGCTACCCAAGCGTCGCTCGTCGCGCAATCCGCCGGCTCGTGGAGCGGACAAGACGAAATTCATTCAATGGAATGTCCGATTACGAGCATCGACCGCCATCCCGCGGTGCGGGCGGTCAGTCGCGTGAGCTTCGTCAAGCTCGATGTCGAGGGCGCCGAGCTCTTCGCGCTGAGGGGCGCCGCGGCGACGGTGGCGCGGCATCACCCGCTCATCTATTGCGAGATATACCGGAAGTGGACGGCAGCGTTCGGATACGCGCCGGCAGATCTGATGGAGCTCGTCGCTTCGCTCGGATACCGCGAGGCGAGGGTCATCGTTGAAGGGAAGATCCGCTCCTACTCTCTCGGTTCGCCCATTCCCGACGCGTGGTTCACCCAATCTTCAGACGTACTCTTCTTTCGTGACGAGCACCGCCAACTGGTGGAGCGTTTCGACGAGCGTTACCTCAGGGCTCCCGCCGAGATTCCCAGCTTCCGATCGCCGGACCCATCCAGGGACTAATGGCCGAGATATGGGTGCGCACGCGGTGGAAGAAGTTCCTGCTCAATGCTCTCGATCTTGGGGCGCGCTTCGCGCGACAGTTTAGCGGCGGCGATGCGGACAGAAACGGCCCGCTCGCCGCGGCGGACGTCCGGCGCATCCTCGTCATCGAGCTGTGGAACATCGGCGATATAATTCTCACGCTCCCATTCCTCGCACAACTTCGCCGGATCTTCCCCGAAGCTCGTGTCACCCTCTTGGCTCGCCCGCACGCGCGGGAAATTCTCGAGGGGACCGGCCTTGTCGATGATTTCATCGTCGCGGATCTCGGTTGGACCGAAAAGACAATCAGTGGAAACGCGCTCGGGTACAGTTGGCGCGAACTCTTTCGCGTGGTGGGGAGGTTGCGCGAACGCCGCTTTGATCTCGCATTCCAGGCGCGGACGCACGTTCGTGAACACTTTCTTCTAGGTACGTCGCTCGCCAAACGTAGAGTCGGGCTCGCGATGGGCTCCGATGGCGGCGTCCTCACCGACGCTATTCACCACCTTACCGGCTCTCATAAAACCGACGATTGGCTTTCCTTGCTCGCGCCCTTCGGGGGGGCAATCGATTGCGGGGACCAGCGATTGTCGCTGAGTGCCGTCGAACGTGAGTGGGCCACTGAATACCTTCGGGGGCGCGGCGTGGAACCGCATCACACGCTCATCGGGCTTCATCCGGGAGCGAGCGTTCCCAAAAAACGGTGGCCTCTCGCGCGGTTCGAGGAAGTCTTGCGGTCACTTTTTGAGTCGCCCGA
>JACDDT010000133.1 GCA_013816855.1 Gemmatimonadaceae bacterium | reverse complement strand
GCATCACGCAGAAAGATCTGGACATGGCTGCCCAGATCGATCATGTGCTCGAGACCCAGCCTCCGGTCTAGCTGCGCCGTCCGCCGAGGATGCGGATGATGGCGAGAAACATGTTGAGAAGGTCGAGGTAGATCCTGACCGCGGCTCGGACGTATTCATCCGGGCCGTACACGTTCCTGAGACGCCACGTATCGAAGACGAGCAGGCCGCTGAAGATCACCACCGCCGCCGATGCGAGCCACAGATCCGCGGTCTGATTATGGAAGAAGACGCTGACCACCATCGTCACGATGAGGACCCACAACCCGGTCATGAGGAAGGCGCCCCACGGCCTGAAATCCCGGCGGCTGACGAAAGCATAGAGCGTGAGAACAGCGAATGCGCTGACGGTGAGGCCGGCCGCTTCGGTGATTAGTCCGGGCTGGGTGCGACCGTAGAAGTAAAGCAGCGGCGAGAGGAATATTCCTTCGACGAAAGTGAAGAGAAGGACGAATCCGATGTTCGCCGGGAATTGCTGCTGCGTGCGTGTCGCCATTATCAGCGGCGCAAAGACCCCGATCATCGAGAGAATCCAATGCCGCGCCACCCACTGCATCAGCGCCGGCTGCGAAAGCCCGAAGCTCGCGCCGAACACCGTGACGAGCACGCTGACGAAAACGAGAGTGTAAGTGCGGCGAACGAGCGTCGCACGCTCTTCGCCGGTGCGAACGAGACTGCCAGTGGGGATGGACACACCCATCTTTAAATCTCCTGAGAGAGTTTTTTTTTGCACGCCGGGCCTGTGGTGCGCCTGGCAAAAATATATTACCCCGCAGTGGTGCGGGCGATTCGGTCCAGCAGTGCGGGGAGGCCGGTAATGCTCTCGAGAAAGTGGGTTGGCTTGTAAGGCTCGAGGCGCTCGCGTGTAAACGGTCCCCAGAGCGCGCCTACCGTAGTAACACCCGCTGCATTGCCGGCGATGATGTCGTGCGGCGAGTCACCGACGAAAACCGATTCCGAAGGAGTGTAGTCGAGCTTCCCGACGGCGAGAAGAACGGGGAACGGATCGGGCTTGTGGAGGTGACACGAATCGAACCCGATCGCGACGCGCATGTACTTGTCCGCCCCCATCCAGCGAAGTCCGCGATCCATCATCGCGTTGCCTTTGCTCGTGACGACACCCATCAGGTTACCGCGCTCTTTTAATGTTGCGAGGGTTTCAGTCACGCCGGGGTAGCTCGCCATCAAGCTGTCGTGGTGCTCGTGCTGAAATTCGCGGTATCGCGCGATGAGCTGCTTGCGGTCGTCCTCGGACGTCATGAAAGGAGCGATCTGCTCGGGGAGCGGCGTGCCGAGTCCGGCGATCCACTCATCCTCCGTAGGACGCGGGTCCCGTCCCTCGAAAGTGTGATTCATGCACGCGAGGAGGAGCGCGATGGAATCGACGAGCGTTCCATCGAGGTCGAAAAGCACTGCGAGCGGGCGCTTGGCGGCAGTCATCACCGCGAAACTAACATCAAGCACGCTTTCCGTTGTAATAGAGTTGCTCTGCGGCGATATTTCGAGGACGTATGGCGTCACCCTCCCGCAGCCGTTTCGGTAAGCTTTTCGATGAGATCGGCACCGTCGATCAAGTCGGGATAGACGAGCGCGTCGCGAAGTTTACGACCCGGTCGATCAAAAAGGGCTCGAAGCTCTGGGGGCTGAAGACCGCCGTGACGATGGTCGATTTGACCACCCTCGAGGGAAAGGACACACCGGGCAAGGTGGCATCGCTCTGCCAGAAGGCGCGCCGCCCAAGCTCGGACCCTGACGTTCCGCCGGTTGCCGCGGTCTGCATCTATTCCTTCCTCGTGAAGTACGCGCGCCAGTGGCTCGCCGACACTCCGATCAAGGTCGCGTCTGTCGCCACCGCGTTTCCGTCAGGGCAGGCGCCGCTCGAAACCCGTCTCGAAGAAGTTCGCATGGCGGTCGGCGACGGCGCCGATGAGATCGACATGGTCATCAACCGCGGGCTCTTTCTCGCCGGCGAATTCCAGGCGGTGCAGGATGAGATCGCGGCGGTAGTCGAAGCGTGCGGCGACGCTGCGCTCAAAGTCATCCTCGAAGTGAGCGAGCTCGAGACTTTCGACAACATCCGCGCGGCGTCCTTTCTGGCGATGCACGTCATTCGCGAAGGGGACTTCATCAAGACGAGTACGGGCAAGGCATCGGGAAGCGCGACGCTCGCGAACAACCAGGTGATGCTCGAGGCGATTCGCGATTTCTATCTCGCCACCGGCAAGGCGATCGGGATGAAGCCCGCCGGCGGAATCAAGAACTCGAAGATGGCGCTCCACTTTCTCGTCGCCGTCAAGGAGACGCTCGGCGACGCGTGGCTCAACAATTCGCGCTACCGTTTCGGCGCGAGCTCTTTGCTGAACGATCTCGTGCGTGCGATAGACAAGGAAAAGAGCGGCGCGTATCAGGCGCCTTACTACTACACGGAAGCGGCGGAGAGCTACTGAGATGACTTCAACGAGACCGGTATCGCGCGGTGGGAGTCCGTCGGTTCCCGAGCTGATCTTCGGAGATCTTTGGCAGTACGACCCCGCGCCGGAGACGGCGGACCCGCGCATCAAGCTGCGCTACGACCTCTTCATCGGTGGCAAGTTCGTCGCGCCGAAGTCGGGGAAATACTTCAGCTCGATCAATCCCGCCAACGAGCAGATCATCACCGAGATCGCTCTCGCCAACAAGAACGACGTCGACGCCGCCTACTCAGCCGCCGCGAAGGCATTCACTTCGTGGAGCAAGCTGCCCGGCAGGGAGCGCGGAAAGTATCTGTACCGTATCGCCCGCCTCATCCAGGATCGTGCGCGCGAATTCGCGGTCGCCGAGACGATGGACGGCGGAAAGCCGATCAAGGAGTCGCGTGATTTCGACATCCCGATGGCCGCTGCGCACTTCTTCTATCACGCCGGCTGGGCGGACAAGCTCAAGTACGCAGTGCCCGGCGCCAACATTGTTCCGCTTGGTGTCGTCGGCCAGGTAATTCCGTGGAACTTTCCGCTGCTTATGCTCGCGTGGAAGATCGCGCCTGCTCTCGCCATGGGAAATACGGTGGTGCT
>JACDDT010000132.1 GCA_013816855.1 Gemmatimonadaceae bacterium | reverse complement strand
CCCTCTCTGCCAACGTAGCTGAGACACCGGCCTCCCCGAAATTCAGTGTCGAGGGCGACCGAGGAATGCACGATGATCAATGTGATGGTGAAGCCGACCGAGGTGTCGTCGAAGGCGCGCAGGCGCCGGTTCACGACGGCCGAAAAGATCAGGATCCTGCGCGAGGCCGACGCCTGCGCACACGAGACCGGTGGGGTGACCGCGCTGCTGCGGCGTGAGGGGCTGTATTCGTCGCACCTGACGAGCTGGCGGCGGCAGCGCGATGCCGGGCAGTTCGGGAAGACCCCGAAGAAGCGGGGACCGGTCGCGGTGACGGTGGATGCGCGCGACCTGCGGATCGCCGAGCTTGAGCGCGACCTGCGCCAGACCGCGGCGCGCGCGGACCGGTACGAGCGCCTGTGCGCGCTCCAAAAAAAAGTGTCGGAGTTGTTCGGGATCCCGCTGGAGAGCGAGAGCGAGACGAAGCCATGATGAAGATCGTCGACGAGACGTCGGCGGTCGACGGCATCGACGCGACGTGCGAGGCGCTCGGCGTCTGCCGCGCGAGCTACTACCGTTCGCGGGCACCGCGCGTGTACGGCCCGCGCTACCGGATGCGGTCGCCGCGCTCGTTGTTGCCCGAGGAGAAACGCGCCGTGCTCGACCTGTTTCACGAGGACCGGTTCGCGGACCTCGCAGTGGCACAGGTCTACGCGACGCGGCTCGACGAGGGCCACTTCATCTGCTCCGAACGGACGATGTACCGCGTGCTCGCCTCGAGCCACGAGGTCCGCGAGCGGCGTGCCCAGCTCATGCACCCGCGCTACGCCGCGCCCGAACTCCTCGCCACCGCGCCCAACCAGCTCTGGTCCTGGGACATCACCAAGCTCAAGGCCCCGGCGACCTGGTCGTACTTCTACCTGTACGTGATCATCGATGTGTTCAGTCGCTGCGTCGTCGGCTGGATGGTCGCGGACGGCGAGAGCGCGACACTGGCCGAGAAGCTGATCGGCGAGACCTGCGAACGCCAGGGCATCACGCGCGGTCAGCTGACGATCCACGCCGACCGCGGCAGCTCGATGCGCTCCAAGCTCGTCGCGCAGCTCCTCGCCGACCTCGGCGTCACCAAGACCCACTCGCGACCCCACGTCTCCAACGACAACCCGTTTTCCGAGGCTGCCTTCAAGACCCTCAAGTACCGTCCCGACTTCCCCGAGCGCTTCGGCTGCATCGAGGACGCCCGCTCGTACTGCGTCGACTTCTTCGCCTGGTACAACGACGAACACCGGCACAGCGGTATCGGGCTGCACACGCCTGCCGACGTCCACTATGGCCGCGCCCAGCAGCGCGCCGACGCCCGCGCCGTCGTCCTCGCCGCCGCACACCTCGCGCACCCCGAACGTTTCGTCCACGGCGCGCCTCGTCCGCCTGCACTGCCGTCCGCCGTGTGGATCAACAAGCCCAAGACAGGAGCCGATGCTCAGCCCGCGATCGATTCACTAAACTAATGCTCTCCGGTGTCTCAAACTCGTTGACAGGTTCCGCGAGCTATCGAGCCGGCGAAATCCGCCCTCGAGGATGCGATCGCTGATCCCGCGCGCAGCCTTGGTGATCGAATCGATGTCGAACTTCGCGACCGCGGCGGTGTCGCCCGAATCGAGCAGCAGATGGACGAGCTTGGCATCGACCAGCGTGATCGGCTCGGCATCGCTGCCCGACCACGCGTCGGCGCCGGCGGTCAGAAACGCGACCGAGTACGTCGAGCCGCCGCTCTGGCCGATCGGCGTCACGATCTCGACGGCGGCGACGTTGCCGTCCTTCGACAGCAGCGGGAAAGCGGGGCGCTTGCCGCGAAACGCGCGCTCGACGACGGCGTACGCCGGATCGCCCTCGATCGGCGAGCTCTTGCTGATCGTATCTGCCGAGGCCGACCCCGAGCCCGGAACCGGCGTCGCCGACCCCGAACCCACGCCAGCATCCGGCTTGCTACCGCACGCGACGAGCAGGACAAGGATCGACCACCGCATCATCACGTTCAGGCTAACACGCACGATCAGGGCGATTCGATCTACGGTCCCTTCCATGACGTCCCAGTTCTCCGAGCTGCTTCCGCGCGCGGTCGGCGAGCTCGAAGAGCGCTGGCGCGGTCGCAAGTACACCGCGCTCGAGGTTCGAGACTTCTGCTGGAAGCTGAAAGATCGCATGCGATCGCGCGACGCCACGTTCCGGCCGCGCCTCGATGCGCTGCTCGCAGAGGTCGCCCCCGATCCTGCGGTGATCGCGTTCGACATCGACGAGATCGTCGAGAACCACGACGAAGGCGAGAACTATCGCGACACCCTCGAGGGCGCGTACAACATGCTCGATCGCGCCGCCGCCGTCCCGAAGGAGTATGCGCGGTTGACCAAGCTGATCGTCTCGGTCGTGATCGAAGCACGTGCCGAGGCTGCGAAGAGTGAGGCGATCGCGAGCTACCTCGGAGACTGGATTGCACCCGCGACCTGGGCTCGGGAAGGCATCGAGATCCCCACGGCCGGGTCGTCGAAGGCGTCGCGGTCGAAGTCCTCGATCAAGTCGTCGAAGCCTTCGACCAAGTCATCGGCGAAGCAGTCGTCGAAGTCGTCGAACCGCGCCAAGCGGAAGCGGCGCTAAGATCCAGTCTGTCCGTGTCCGGCATGGCCGGCATGCAGTCGCGACCCCGCGTGACCGCTTTTTTTCTCTACCTGGGAGCGGTGGAAGACGTCGGTATGGGCGGGCCACCTACCGCGGCCGTCAGCGCGTCGAGATAGCGGGCGATCCGCACCGGGAAGACGTCGGAATGGCCGGCATGCACGGCGTCCCCCGCGTCGTTATCGCGACGTTTTGCCCGGTCTGCGCGGTCGCCCCCAAGAGGGGATGCAGGTGGGTCCGTTAGTACAAATGTACTAACGGCGTCCGTTAGTACGTTTGTACTAACGCATCCGAATGGGGTGGGTCCGTTAGTACAAATGTACTAACGGCGTCCGTTAGGGCGGGTTCTACCGGTCACTGCAACAGAGCCTCGAGTTTATTGGCCGGAGTTTCGAACCCCAATGTCTTTCGTGGTCGTTCGTTCAGACGACGCGCGATTGCGTTGAGATCGGCCTGTGAG
>JACDDT010000131.1 GCA_013816855.1 Gemmatimonadaceae bacterium | reverse complement strand
GCGGCGAAGAACTTCATTCCGCTCCGCGTCAACTCCGCCGGCGTAATGCCGATCATTTTCGCGTCATCGGTCGTCATCGTTCCGGGAGCGATCGCGCAGTTCAGCCAGAACCCCACCGCCGCGAGATGGTCGGAGTACGTGGCCCCGGGCACGGCGTTCTACTACGTGCTGATGGCGATTCTCATCGTCTTCTTCACGTACTTCTACACCGCCATCATCTTCAATCCCGTCGACATCTCGGAGAACCTCAAGAAGCAGGGCGGGTTCATTCCGGGCGTAAAACCTGGTGCGAAGACAGCGGAATACATCGAGCACGTCGTCAGCCGCATCACATTCCCGGGCGCAATCTTCCTCACCTTCATCGCGCTCTTGCCTGTTTGGCTCGCCGATGCGGTGAACGTGCCTTTCAGGTTCGGCGGAACGTCGCTTCTCATCGTCGTCGGTGTGGCGCTCGATACGATGGCGCAGGTCAACCAGCACCTCCTGCTCCGCAAGTATGACGGTTTCATGAAGAAAGGCCGCGTGCGGTTCCGCGGCCGCCAGGCGGGCGGAGCCTACTAAGAGCCGGCGGGGAACGCCTTCTGCGGAGTGACATCTCCGGAGAGCGTTCCCCTGTTTCTTTCCCTCGCACTACCGCTTACATGATTATCGTCCTGCTCGGCCCGCCAGGCGCGGGGAAAGGCACCCAGGGAGATCTTCTCGCCACGCGTCTCGGCATTCCCAAAATCGCGACCGGCGATGTTCTAAGGGTCGCCATCAAGGACGGCTCCAAGCGCGGTCTCGAAGCAAAAGCGTTCATGGACCGCGGCGACCTCGTTCCCGATGCTGTGATCCTCGGAATTCTTCAGGACGTGATGACCTCGCCCCAAACCGCGAAGGGAGCCATTCTCGACGGCGCGGTGCGCACGGTGCCGCAAGCGGAGGGGGTCGCGCGCACGCTCGAAGAAGTCGGGAGAAAGGTGGACTACGTCCTTCTCTTCGATGTCGAGGACGACGAGCTCGTCGCGCGACTCGGAGGCCGTACTGTTTGTCAGGAGTGCCAGACACCGTACATGGGGAAACTTCCCGGCGACAAGTGCAACAAGTGCGGCGGCAGGCTCGTACGGAGGAAAGACGACGAGCCGGAGGCCATCCGGAACCGGCTCTCGGTTTATCGCGAGCAGACCAAGCCCGTGATCGGCTGGTACGAGGGTTCTGGAATGAAAGTGCTGCGAATTGACGCGACAGGAGCGGTTGACGAGGTGACGGCGCGCGCGGTGAAGGCGCTCGGCGCGTGATTCAGCTCAAGTCCGAGCGCGAGATCGAGATCATGGCTCGCGGCGGCCGCATCCTGGCGGAAACGGTGCAGCACGTAGAGCAGCGTGTCGCTCCGGGAATGACGACGGCTGATCTCGATGAGATCGCCGAGCGATTCATTCGAGGCAAAGGTGCGATCCCCGCGTTTAAGGGGCTTTACAATTTTCCCGCGAGCGTGTGCACGTCGATCAATCAGGAGATCGTGCACGGCATTCCGTCGAAGAAGCGCGTGATCAAGGAAGGGGACCTCGTTTCCGTCGACATCGGCGTGCGACTCGACGGCTACTACACCGACTCGGCGACGACGGTGGCGGTTGGAAAGATCGACGCCGTGTCACAGAAGCTTCTCGACGTTACGCGCGCGGCGCTTGCCGCAGGCATTGCTGCAGCAACGTCCGACAATCACATCGGCGACATTGGAGCGGCAGTGCAGGGAGTGGTAGAAGCGGCGGGATTTAGCGTCGTGCGCGAGCTGGTCGGCCACGGAATCGGCGTCGCATTCCACGAAGAGCCGCAGGTTCCGAATTACGGAAAGCCGAAGCGGGGAGCGCGGCTTACTCCGGGGCTGACTATCGCTATCGAGCCGATGGTAAATGTCGGCAAGCCGGCGACGCGCACGATGGCGGACCGGTGGACGGTGGTGAGCGCGGATGGCTCACGCTCCGCGCATTTCGAGCACACCGTCGCGATAACGCGCGATGGACCGCGGGTGCTTACATCGCTCGTGAACGAAGCGAGCGCGCGGCCGACGGTGGCGGTCTAGGGAGAACTAGTTTCTTCTGCCCTACCGGTTGGTATGGCTATTGACTCTGCTTACTGGCTTGGAGCAGTAGTGTTTCAAGCCGAAGAGAAATTCTCAAAGTATCAGTCTGCCCGGCTCTGATGATAATAGGGCGAACTTCCTTCTTGAATCCGATCGCGTGCACGATGAGCGTGTAGCGACCGGGCCGCCAAGAACCTAATGAAGCAACGCCGCGCTCGTCGGTCCATGCGCCGGCCTGTCTTTGCAAGACTGTCTGGTAGGTGATACGTGGATCTTCCGCGAAGTACACGTTGGCCGATTGCCTTGGTTTGGCGGCGGAGTCGAATGCAATCACGACAAGCGAACCGGTCTTACCGTCAGGAATGGTGGCGGCTTCTACGTGAAAGCAGGCGGAGAGCCCGCAGCAAAGCATAACCAAAACGTGGGCACCGGGCTTCTCGTGACTCATCGCCAACCTATCAACGAATTCACATAATTCCAGTTCGCATCGAAGAAATACATGGACAGCCATTCACCAGTCATCGCGGTCGGATCGACGATCGCGTAATAAACTCCCACGGTAACCACGTACAGTGCGCGCTGCGGGATAGTCGCGGGAGCCAGGGGGTTTGTGGAATGCACGGTTGAATCCACCGCTTGGCGAGCAACGGCGCAGATTGTTTCATTTGAAACTAGAGCGACTTGCGACGGGGTCGCAGCAGGAATGCCAAGAGTCGTCCGAACGGTATCGTCCGTGCCCATCAAGCTATTTATCTCGGTGATGATATCGCTGCTTAAGCTATCGGCACCATGGCAATTTTGAGCGCCAAGCGGAGCCGCGAATGCGGCTAATGCGAAGACGAGTAAGAGCGATGAAGGGAAGTATTTCATATGATCAACTCGGAAGGAATTTTTTTACCCAGGTGCATCGCCCAGCCGGATGGCTCTGACGGTAGCCCAATTTAGAGGTCCAGGAATAAGTTGACAGTCCCCGATGCCGCGGTAGCGGCGAGGAGGACTGGAGATGAGGAAGTCGAGATTTACGGAGGAGCAGATTGTAGGGATTCTTCAG
>JACDDT010000051.1 GCA_013816855.1 Gemmatimonadaceae bacterium | reverse complement strand
ACGATCCACGGGCCGGCGGCGGGATTGCGATGCCAGTCATCGTTGAATTTTTCATCCAGAAATGCAGTGAGTGCGGACTGGAGCTGCCACGCGCGGAGATACCTCACCGAGTAGTAGCGCGGATCCAGATCGATGAACGCGTCTTCCCGGCGATACCGAAACCCCGTCGCTTCGGTCAGGCGTGAAACGTAAAGATCGGGCAGCGAGCTCCACGGCGTCTCCCCGGAATACACTGACATCTCATAGAGCAGCTTCGCCGAGTAGCGCCGCAAGAAGTGAAGCTCCTCGAACGCCGACATGCGGAGAAATTCCGCCACACGCGGCTTGCCGAGCGCGGTGTATCGCGAGAGCCACGCGCCATCCTGCATGCGATGATCGAACAGCATCGCGTACGCTTCGGTGACGGAGTTGTCACCGAGCCAGCGGGACTCGAACGGAAGCGACGCGTCCGCGTTGGCAAAATGCAGCGCGTGCCCCAGCTCGTGGAGCATGGTGCTGTAATCGTTCTGCCCGCCATGCGGCCGGAGCACGAGGTAAACTTCTTCTGGCACCCGCACCGGAGCGCAGAATGCGCGCGAGCGCTTCCCTTCCCGCTCGCCAAGATCGAACACGACGCGGCCCGATGCAGTCGCATCGATGCCCATCTCGGCCACCTGGCGCCGAATGGCCGGCTCCATCTGGGACGCGGGGAAACCTTCGTCGAATTCAGCGGCGCGAAAAAGAGCGAGGGCGTCGGAGCGCATCGCCTCACCACGCGTGATACTCAGTCGCGTCCGGAGATAATGCCGCAGCGTTTCGTCCCACATCGCTTCCGTGTCGCGGAGAAACGCGGCGCACTGACCGGCAAGATTGGAGAGGGAGATTCCGGTCACCGCTTCGAAGGAAGCATTGTACGAACCGGCGAGCTCCATCGACTCCACCACTTCCTTCTCCCGCTGCAGATACTCGAGGCGAATGGGAGCGTGCTCGCTTCCGGCGAGCTTTGCGCGCGCTTCGTCGATGATGATTCGCTCCGCGCGCTCTTTGCTGTTCGCGATTTCGATGGGCGCAACCTGGTACTTGATCTCCCGGCCCTCTGCCAAGCGAAGCGTCGCGCCATTCTCCCATTCGACTTCGCGTTCTTCCAGAGGCGCGAGCACTCTCGCCGCCTGGCCCTCCAATTCCCACTCGAGCAGCACTCTCGCGGAGCGTCGCTCAGGAGTTCCATCGACGGCGCTGTTGAATGCGTCCAGTACAAAGCGGAATGCATCCTCGCTGAGCACGGACCCGTAGCGCTCGTAAATCGGTTGAAGCTCGACACTCTGCTTTAAGCCTGAATGTCCGAGATACGATTCGCGCGACAGCTCTTCCATCATTGCCTGGCCGTCGCGGCGCAGGCGCTCAATGCTCAGACCCGGCGCCACGTCTCGCTGAGCGCTTCGATGGTGGCGCGAGTCTCGTCGCGCGAGAGGAGGTCGGAGATGGCCGCCTTGAGCTGGGCGACGGGAACACGAACCTGCGACAGGTCATCACGCGTTCGTATGGTGACGTCGCCCGGCCCGCCGGCGGCGACGCTGTCGACGTCTACCGTAATGCAGAAAGGCGTGCCGACTTCGTCCTGCCGCCGATAGCGGCGCCCAATTGCGCCCCCGTCGTCATAATCGACGCGGAAATCCTTGCGAAGATCGGCCGCGATCTTCTGCGCCATCTCGGGCATTCCCTCTTTTTTCATGAGCGGGAAAACGGCGACCTTGATCGGCGCTAGCGACGGATGCAGCCCGAGCACGGTGCGTCCCTCCGACTCTCCTTCTACCGTTTCTTCCCGATACGCGTTTACGAGGGCGGCCAGTGTCGTGCGATCTGCGCCGACGGAAGTCTCGATGACATGCGGGAGATAGCGCTTGTTCGCCGGCTGGTCGAAGTACTCCAGCTTCTTCCCGGAGAATTGCTGGTGCTGCGTGAGATCGAAGTCGCCTCGATTGTGCACGCCTTCGATTTCCTGAAAGCCGAGTGTGCCGCCGAAGTCGAACTGCACATCGAACGCTCCGCGCGCGTAGTGCGCGAGCTCTTCCTTCGTGTGCTCGTGAAACTCGAGCCGGTTTTCAGAAAGCCCGAGAGCCCGATGCCATTCCATACGCTGCGCTTTCCAGTACTCAAACCATTTCGGCGCACTGTCAGGCTCGACGAAGAACTGCATTTCCATCTGCTCGAACTCGCGCGTGCGAAAGATGAAATTCCCGGGCGTGATCTCGTTGCGAAACGCCTTTCCGATTTGCGCGATGCCAAACGGCACCTTCTGCCGTGTGGACTGCTGCACGTTGAGAAAGTTCACGTAGATGCCCTGCGCCGTCTCGGGGCGGAGGTAGACTACGGCCGCGCTGTCCTCGAGCGGCCCCATGAACGTCTTGAACATGAGATTGAACTGCCGGGCTTCACTCAGCGTTCCCTTCATTCCGCAGGCGGGACACTGCGCGTCGGGCGTGCCCGGCGTTCCCTTTATTTTCGAGTCGTCCGCGCGAAAGCGCTTCTTGCAGTTGCGGCAATCGACGAGGGGATCCACGAATCCGCCGACGTGCCCGCTCGCCTCCCACACCCGCGGATGCATGAGGATCGCCGCGTCCAATCCTTCGATGTCGTCGCGCGAGCGGACCATCGAATTCCACCACCGCTCCTTGAGATTTTTTTTGAGCTCGACGCCCAGCGGGCCGTAGTCCCAGACGGACCCGGTGCCGCCGTAGATCTCGGAGGATTGGAAGATGAAGCCGCGCCGCTTGCACAGCGAGACGAGCTTCTCCATTACGTCGGGTTGAGGCATTGGGGAAATATGCGCTCGGAGGGGGGCACAATGAACTGCGAGAAACAACTGCGAACCAGGAACTGCAACCTTCCTGCTTCAGCTTGCCGTTTTATGTCCGCAGTTAAAGCCCGATGATCTGATCGCGACGCGTTCCTACGCTGACATAGGAAATCCGGGTCTCGACCAGCTCTTCGATGCGATCGAGATATGCCCGCGCGGATGAAGGAAGATCCTCAATCGCTCGCGCGCCCTGCGTCGAGCTCCGCCATCCGTCAAACCATTCGTACTTCGGCTTGGCGCGCTCAAGAACATCGATGTCGCCGGGAAATTCCGTGTACAACTCACCGTCAGCTTCGTACCCGGTACAGAGTCCGACGCTCTCGAGCGTATCCAGAACATCGAGCTTCGTGACAGCGAGATCGGTCAGCCCGTTGACGCGTGCCGCATAACGCGCCACCACTCCATCGAACCACCCGCAGCGCCGCGGACGCCCCGTGACCGCGCCGAATTCATTCCCGAGCTTCCGGATCTCCGACCCGAGCGGCTCCTCGATCTCAGTCGGCAGCGGCCCGTTTCCTACGCGCGTCGTGTACGCCTTCACCACTCCCAAAACCGAATCGATGTCGGTCGGCGCGATGCCCACTCCGGTTGCCGCCCCGCCCGATGTAGTGCTGCTCGATGTCACGAATGGGTAGGTACCGTGATCGATATCCAGCAGAGAGCCCTGCGCGCCCTCGAGTAACACTGCTTCCTTGGCTCGAATCGCCCGATGAATGCGGAGACCCACATCTCCCGCGATTGACAGGAGCCTCGGCCCGAATTGCTCGAGCTTCCTCATCGTGTCGTCAGTCGTCGCGCGCGCATCACGGCCGAACGCGATGAGCTGGCTGTTCGCGTGCGCGACGCCGCGGTCCACCAGCTCGCGCAAACGTTTCGGGTTGCGCAGGTCGAGCACGCGAACCCCGCGGCGCCCGGCTTTGTCTTCGTACGCCGGACCGATTCCTCTGCCAGTCGTCCCGATCGCCTTGCTCGCTTCGCTCTCGCCATCCACCAGCTTGTGGTAGGGCATCACCAGATGTGCACGATCACTCACGAGGATTCTCCCTTCGGGCGACATCCCGTCTCCGGCGAGCTTATCCATCTCGGCGAACAATGTCTCGGGATCGAGCACCACTCCGTTACCGATGGCGCACTTCACCTTCGGATGCAGAATGCCGCTGGGAATCTGGCGCAGGACAAACGATTTCTCGCCGATGTGTACGGTGTGACCCGCGTTCGCGCCGCCCTGGTATCTCACCACCCAATCGGCCCCCTCGGCGAGCACGTCCACCAGCTTTCCCTTCCCCTCGTCGCCCCACTGCGCTCCTACTACAACGAGCGTCCTCATCTTGGAATCGAACATGTCTGCGTTGGTGATGGGCGAAGGAGAAGGTGATGGAAAAAGAAAACGCCCCGACTGTGCGGGGCGTTGTTTCAATCTACGGATGCGGGGTCAACTGTCAACGTCCGTCGCCTGCGGGAGCGCCTGCCTTATCACGCTGTCCATTCGTGGCTGGCTGTGAAGCGGGAGTATCACGGAGAAGGTCGAGCCGGTTCCATAAGCGCTTTCTGTTTCGACCTTGCCCCCGAGCGCGTCCACCAGCTTGCGCGTGATGCTGAGGCCGAGACCGGTCCCGCCGAATTCGCGAGTGCGCGACTGATCGACCTGGCGGAAATCCTCCCAGATCGCGTCCATATCGCTCTCCTTGATCCCGATTCCCGTGTCGCGGACTTGCAGCCGGATACGGTCACCCAAGTCCGTCGCAGTGAGCCAGATGCCGCCGGTGTGGGTGAACTTCACCGCATTCGAAAGGAGGTTCAAAAGAATCTGCTTCACCTTCGTGCGGTCGGTGTGCATTTCGAGATCCTGGTCGGGCATCTCGACTGAAAAAGTGAGAGCGCTCTTTTTCTTGACGAGTGGCTCAATCTGCTGCGTGATCTCCGTAATCACTTCGCGGAGCGACACCGTCTCCAGGTGCAGCGGCATTCTGCCGGCTTCGATCTTCGCGAGATCGAGAATGTCGTTGATAAGCGCGAGCAGATGCTGCGCCGACGCCTGGATGCGCGTGAGGCCGTCCTCCTGCCTCGGCGTGAGCTCGCCGTAAATGCGGTCGAGCATGAGCGCGGTGTAGCCGATAAGAGCATTGATCGGAGTGCGCAGCTCGTGCGACATGCTGGCGAGAAATTCGGACTTCAGGCGGTTCGCCTTCTCCAGCTCTCGGGACTGCCATTGCAGCCGGGTGTTTTGCTCGGCGAGATCGGTCGTTGCCTCCCGAATGCGCTCCTCGAGCTCGCTGGAGAATTTCTTGAGCTCCTCGTAAAGGCGCTCATTCTCGACTTGCTCGGTGAGATCGTGCAGTACGGACACGATGGCCAGCGCCTCGCCACGGCGATTCATGATTTTTCCCGAGACGACCTCCACAGGCAGCTCGATGTTGCTCTCGGGAATGAGCAGACTCATTTGCTCGCGGCGTGCGCGCGCGGGGCTGATCGTGAAATCCGAGATGAACGTCGTGAATTTCGTGTCGTTAGCGCGGACGGCGTCGGTGCGGATCCAGCGGTCACCGTCATCCGAAGTCTCGAACAGCTGCTCCGCCTGCTTGTTCATGAGAACGATGTTGGAGCGGTCGTCGGTCACGAGAATCGGGTCGGCGACGTTTTCCAGAATGAGATTGAGACGGTCGCGCTCTCTCTTCGCATCGATCTCCGCCAGACGCACGCGCTGCACCTGGCGCTCCAGTTCGCCTGCGGCGCGGCGCAAATCGGTAACGTCGCGCAGGACGGAGACGGTCGAGCCGGCATGCGCGCCTTCCGCCGCGGTGAGCTCGTGAGTGAGCACCTCGAAGAGAAGGTCTGTTCCTTCATCGGGGTCCACCATGTTGAGCTCGCGGCTGCCGCTGGTTTCCGCCACGCCTCCGCCGATCGCCGCTTTCGAAAGGTGCGAAGTAAAGAGCAGATTGTTGATCTCGACCGCCCGGCGGCGCCCCTCCGAGTCCGCATCCGTGAACGCGAGCAGATGCTCGGCGCGCCTGTTCTGCACGACGATGTTCCCGGCGGAGTTGATGATTACGATCGGATCCGGCAGCGAATTGACGATCGCCGTGAGAAGATCCCGCTGCTGATCGAGGCGGTCGGTGGAGACGCGGAACTCTTCGACAGCCGCCATCCGCGAGAGCACGGGACCGGCGAGCCCGGCTGCGTGATAAAGGTCGTTGAGCTGATCGGGTGTGAGCGACGCCTCGAGAATTATCACGCCGGCGGGCGCGAGTCCTACACGTCTCCGGCGCTCCGTCACCGAATCGATGTGCACGACGCATCCCGGGAGACCGAAGCGGTTGAGCTTTGCTTCCGGAAGGAGTTTCGGCGCGTTTCTGAATTGCGGCTGCGGGAACGGAATCGCGATCCATTCATCGAAGGGAACGCCCGCGATCGTTCCACCGTCCTTGCAAGCGAGTGGGAGGAGCGAAAGCGCTGACACGACCACCGGATTGTCGTAATCGTGAATGGAGATCTGAGCGGTGGGATATTCCGCGTCGTCGAATCCGACTGCGGCTGAAACGGCAAGCGTCTCGGGAGGAGAGGCAAGATTAAGAGCGAATGCCCGGCGCGCTCCTGCCGTGTCCGCGAACTGGGCTACTAGAAGAGTCGCTGCGGAATGAAAATCTCGCGCCTCGGAAATGACCGAGAGAAACTCGTTGAGTTTTTCTCCGGTCAGAGCCGAGTCGCCGTCTACGGCAATCGCATCAGGCTTCGAGCTGCTCAAGCCGCCGCTTCAGCTCGACGTTTTCCGAACGCATCCGGTCGAGCTCCGCGGTGTCGCTGCTGGCGGCGACTTCGCGAGGTCTCGAGCTCGGAGCCGTGAGACCGACCGCCTCGGAGTATCTGAGGTAGGTGTCGATCGACGCCACCACAATGCGCGCTTCAACCGTAACGAGATCGATTCCGACGAGGGAAACGCGAACCCACGCGTCGATGACGATACCCTTGTCTAGTACGCGATCGAGTACATCGATCAGCGAGCTTCCGCTTGGAGAGCGTTCTACCGCCATCTCTTATTCTCCTTTCTCTTGTTTAAGTGCGGGTGTCTCTGGAGTCGTCAGCCGGGGATCATGACGCCACCAGTTCATCCCGATTTGCTCCGCTTTGTCGATCGAGCAGATAAGCAGGCGCACCTGGATGGTAAGCAGCTCCACGTTCGCAAGATTGATCTTGATGTCACCGACGATCACCAAACCCTTGTCGAGGACGCGGTCGAGAATGTCGACGAGTCCGTAAGTTCGCGAAGGGGAAACTAGGTCTGCCAATCAATACTCTCCGTTGGTGCCTGATTCCCTCTTACCGCAACTTTCCGAGTGGACCCAGGTCTATCTGCAAGTCTTCGTCCTTGAGGCCGAAAACACCCTTCATTTCCTGCATGCGGTCGTTCAGCCGGAGCAACGCAACACCGAGCCGCTCGACCTCTGTTTCAGTCAGATGGCCGCCTTCCATCCGGCGGATTGCCTGATGCTCTAAGACCTTACGCAATACCTCAATCAACGTCAAGACGAGTCGGGCCAAGCCGTTCTCGACTGTTTCCGTGTCGGCATTCACTCTCGGAGGAAGATTCTCGGCGACTGCTTCGAGCTCGGTTTCCGCAGTGTCGGAAGTTTTAGGCAGCGCGCTAGTAACGTCGCGCCGTATCGGCTCCTGCGCACCGCTTTCAAGCGCACCGCGAGATGCATCACGCCGGAGAGAGGTAAGACTGGAGAGCCCCCCGCCGCGCTGCATCGCGCTCTCGACGGCGGTGAGCAGCAGGCCGAGATCGAGCTTGATGAGATCGATGTCGGCGACAGCAAGCATCACCTCGCCTTTGAGGACCACTCCCTTGTCGAGAACGTGGCTGAGTAAATCGGAGAGGTCGAGTCGCTCGTCCGCCAGCTCGTCGTCAGCGCCCACCGCCGGCTCCTTTTTCCGTCCCGACAAAATGATAGGGGGGCCATGGGCCCGTGAAGGCGAAAGTGAATCCTGACGGCTGATAGCGGTTCACGAATTCGGTCAACGTCTTTTGGAACTCGATCATCGAGCCCGGCGGGACGAGATACGAAGCGTTGAGAATCGCCTGACCCTGGTCCGATGCGGCAAGCCCGGGCGTTATCTCATCGCGAGCCGAAAGTTTGGCGGCGACAGATAGTGCGCCGTGGACATCGTTTGCTACCTGCCGCACAATCCGTCGGGCAGTCTCCTTTCTCTCCTTTTCCAGCTTTCGCTCGAGTAGGTATCTCTGCCCAGGTGAGGCGATCTTCGCCTGCCCTTCAAGCGCGCGAAACTCTTCACTGAGGTCGGAAACTTTAGACTGAAGCTCGGCGGAGCGCGCATACGCGCGGACTGTGTACTCGCGCGCGTCGCCGATGCGCGCGAGAACGGAATCGAATTCCGGCAAGCGAGCGGCGAGCATCGAACCAACCGCCGCCGCGTCGCCGAACATTGTCCACATCGGAAGAGGTATTACACGTGTACTGTCGCTCGCCCAATTGAGAACGCGATCGTGGGCCTCGGCGCGGTATCGTACCCAGTCCACGTTGCCTGCGAGCCCTTCGATATTTTCGGGTGCGTAGTCTCGCGAGCTCACTCGCGTCAGGAGCGCTGCGTGACTGCCCGCCGAGATGAGCTCTACCGGGAGATCATCGATTCCGGCTGGCGAGCGAGTGGTCTGCGTATCGGCAGGCACCACCCCATACAAATAGCATAGGTCGTTCACGATTCATCGCGCTCTTCCGCGGTGTCGTCCTCGTGGTCGACACCGGCGACCTTAACCGCTCCACCGGCGCTCGCCATTCCAAACTTCTCGCGCCACTCCCGAACTTCACGGAAGCGCTGCATGACGATCGCTTCCTGCCGGAGATACTCATCGTCGTCGATCTCGCCGAGCTCGAGCTTCATCTGAAGCTCCATAAATTCGTTTTTGACCGAAGAATCGTCGGTGAGCTCTTCGCGAACGGCGCGCTCCACTTTGTCCAACGTCCATTTCGTCCCGTTTATGGGACCGAGAAACGGCGCTAGGAGAATATTCGCAAGGAGGCCCATCGTCAGAGCGGGAGGCTCAAGTCGCCTTCTCGAGCTTGAGCTTGATGTTCACGAAATTGTACGGCGGCCACGGCCCGGTGTACTTGAAAGTGAGAAGATCCTCGTACTTCCTGCTGACCTCTTTCACCTTGTCGTCGAACGATTTCTCATCCTTCCGGTCGACGAGGAAGGCGGCGTTGAGAATCATGCGGTCGCCGATGACTTTATTGCTGCGGCTGGCGACCGAGCATTCCTTCAGCGCTTCGTGTACGTCCGCGACGTAGCGGTTGCTCGCCTCCTCCATCGCTGCTTCAACGAGGCGGCCGAGCTGCATGCGCGCGAAGTACGTTGACGACGCGGCGTTGCGCGTGATCTCGTCCTTGAGACGCCGGATCTCGTCGTTTTGCTCTTCGAGGCTGGCGACGACCTTGTCGCGATCCCAGAGAATCTTCAGACCAAACTCGATTTTGTCCTGCATCTTGTCGAGCACTTCGGTGAACGCCTGGTAGGTCGAGTTCAACAGCGCAGACACGTCCTTCTCCGAGCGGAACACTGTGCCGAAGGACATCGGAATGAGCGTAAACTCGCGCATTACTGTTTCGTTCACGAACTCGTGCGCCAGCACGTTCTCCCGGGTGGGATCGTAGATGACGATGGGAGTGTCGCTGACGACTGCGGCAAGATCATTGTGGTGCACGGTGAAAACGCGCGCACTGCCGCCGATGCCGATCTCGCCAAATTCGCGCGAGCGGTCGAGGCGGATAATGGAGTACACATATTTTCCGCCGGGACCTGACAGCGCTTCGTCTTCGGTATCTTCCGCGATTGGCTGAGTCATGTGCGTGTTGTTATTTGCTAATGCATCGCCGCAAAAAATATCCAGATGGCAACCGTAAAGCCCAACCCGACTTTTATCACCGTTCCCAACACCCGCCCAATGAGCGCGCCCGTAGCTACCTTCGTCGCCGCTCCAGTGTCACCGCTGTGCCTTAGCTCGCCGACCAGAGCCCCCGCAAAGGAGCCGATAAGCGCGCCGATCACGGGTCCAACGATGGGGACCGGCACTCCGATGAATGCGCCGATTATGCCACCGATTATGGCACCCCAGGCCGCCTTCCGCGAGCCGCCGTATTTGCGTGCGTATTTCCCGGCCAGGCTGAAATCCAGGACTTCCGCGACGATTCCCAAAACTACGATCCCGGCGACGCTCACCCAGCTCATTGGGCGCTCGGGGACAACAACATTATACGTGATCGCGCTGGCAATCATAATCCAGAGGCCGGGAAGGCCTAGAACGATGAGCACCATCGACCCGACGAGCACCAAAGTCAGCAGCGTAAAAGCCATCAGGCAAGCTCCTCGACCATCTGTGCGAGAATCCGGGCCGCGGTAGCAGCCCCGGATCCCGTCAGCCGGTCTGCACTATCGCCCTTCGTATGAAGACGGGCGAGGGTTTTTACCGTTCCGCGGGACAGCGTCACCGACGGGAGGCCGGCGGCCTCGAACGCCATGCTGTCGGTGATGATACCCGGGATCACTTTACCCATACGCAAGCCAAGGCCCAATTTCTTCGCCGCTTTTTCGGCGGCCAACGCGAGGGCCTGCGGACGGCTCACGTACATGCACCGCCAAGTCCCCGCTTCGTCGATTGTATCGCAGTTGATCATGAGCGCGCCTTTAGGCCTGCCGTCGGACCACGCCCGGGCGCCGGCGAGGTCGAGCTCTTCTCCGCTCGTGATGAGTACGCCCACCGGCTTTTCTGGTGATACGAGCCGCGCAGCGAGGATGACGGCGGCGACACCGGTTGAGTTGTCGAGGGCGCCCGGGCTCTCGTTGCCGACAAAACAGAGAAGCGACGGGATGGCGGCGATAATGCCCGCGATTGCGAACCACCCCAAGTGCGGAGAGCCCAGAATGCCCAACTGCGCTAAAAACAGCACTGCGGTCTCGATTCCAAACGCGGCCATTAAAATCGCGTTACTCGATACCCGAAGTAGCATCGACACGGACTGTGACTTCGAATCAAGATGCGCAACGAGCCAGGTCTTGGGCGTGCCGCGCGCTGCCTCGAGATTCGTGGAGCGACTTCTCAGCCATTTCACATCGCGCGTCGCATTCGCCCGCCGCTTAAACATGAAATAGGTACCGAGCCCCGTCGTCGCCATGAAGGCCAACCCGCCAAGACCGGGATCTGTACTCCCCGCCGCTGCTACGAGCGCGATCGAGGACACCAGCCACGCCGCAATAAGCGGAATTCCGAAACGACCTGGCCATTCCGAAAAGTCGAACCCGGTCTCTGTCGTCGTGAATCCCGCTTTCCGCAGCTTCTCTGTGCAGAGCGCGCGCGAAGCGCCTTCCTCCTCACTGCCTGCGAACCTCGGCGATGCGGCGAGGGCATCGATCAGCCTCTTCGCCTCGAGAACGAGCTCGTCATCACCCATCGGCTGCGGCCCTATGCGAGACCCATTTTCTGCTTCACTTCCTTCATCGTCGCCTGCGCGACGCCGCGGGCTTTCCCGGCACCCGCATCCAGAGCGGCAGCGACCATCTTGGGATTCGCCGTGATCTCTTTCGCCCGCTCGCGAATCGGCGCGAGGTCGTTCTCCATCGATTGCGCGAGTGCCTTCTTGCAATCGATGCAGCCCCAACCGGCCGTGCGGCAATTCACCGCCACGGTCTCCACCAAATCAGGCGGGCTGAAGGCGCGATGCAAACTGTAGATGTTGCACACTTCGGGAGTCCCCGGATCTTCCCTGCGCTTTCGCGCGGGATCCGTCATCGCCGGACGAAGCTTCTCCCAGATCTGCGCTGGCTCCTCGAGTAAGTCGATGGTGTTCCCAAGTGACTTCGACATTTTCGCCTGCCCGTCGAGACCCATGATTCGGCGCGTCGGCGTGAGCAGAGGTTTCGGCTCAGGGAAAAATCCTTCGGCGGAATTCGAGTCGAACTTCGCGTTCCACCGGCGCGACACCTCGCGCGAAAGCTCGAGGTGCTGCACCTGATCTTCACCGACGGGAACGAGATCGGCTTTGTAGAGGAGAATGTCCGCAGCCTGGAGCACCGGGTAATTGAGGATGCCCGCGAGGATGCTCTCGTCCTTCGCCGTCTTTTCCTTGAACTGCGTCTGCCGTTCGAGCTCTCCGAGTGGAGTCACGGTGTTGAGTATCCACGCTAGCTCTGTATGTTCAGGCACCATCGACTGAACGAAGAGCGACGACTTGGACGGATCGATGCCCGCCGCGAGAAGCGACACCGCCATGTCCCGGGTGCGCGCGACGAGATCGGCTGGCTCGTACGGAACCGTAATCGCGTGGTAATCGACGATACAAAAGAACGAATCGTATTTGTGCTGAAGCTCGACCCAGTTTTCCACTGCGCCGAGGTAGTTTCCGATGTGAAGCGCGCCCGAAGGCTGAATGCCGCTGAATATCCGGGACATCGCAGTAATTAAAGAGCGTGCGAATGGACGTGCAAGCAAAATCAGCTGGGCCTGAGAACGATGCGCTGCTCGATGCGTGCGTGAGCGCGGCCAAATCGGCGGCGGAGATAATTGCGCGCGCCGCCGCTCGGCTCCCAACTATCCGCTGGGAGACGAAGAAAGGCTCCGACTTTGTGAGCGACGTGGACCGTGCGGCAGAGGAGGCGATACGGGACATAGTTCTCGATCGCTTCCCTGAAGCAGTGATCGTCGGCGAGGAGCTATCGCCGTCTGCACCGGCTGACGCGGAGATTGCCTTCGTAGTCGATCCACTGGACGGCACCACGAATTTCCTTCACGGTTACCCCGAGTACGCAGTGTCGATCGCGGCGCTTTGCCGCGGAGAGCTGCGCGCGGGCGTCGTTTTCAATGTCGCGAGCGGTGAAAAATTCACCGCCACCGCTGGAGGCGGCGCATTTCTGAACGGAAAACGGATCGGTGTCTCACAAATTTCCGACGTATCGCGCTCGCTCATCGGAACGGGATTTCCCTTTAAACGGCTTGAGCTCCTCCCCGAATACATTCCCCAATTCGGCGCGGTAATGCGCTCTACCTCGGGGATTCGCCGCGCCGGCTCGGCTGCCCTCGACCTCGCCGCCGTTGCATGCGGACGGTTCGACGGTTTCTGGGAGCTGGACCTGGCGCCCTGGGACGTCGCCGCGGGAGTTCTCCTCGTGCGCGAAGCCGGCGGACTGGTGACAGACTTAGCAGGCAATCCCGCGAAGATTAACTTTGGCGGGTTCGTCGCAGGCAATCCCGCGATCCACTCCTGGCTAATCGAGACACTCACGCGCGCGTCGCCATAGCGCAGTTCACACTTCTTTCACGTCACGACATTGTCCAAGCTCGTCGAATGCGTTCCTAACTTCTCCGAAGGCCGGCGTCCCGAAGTAGTGGACGCAATTCGCGACGCGATCGCATCGGTCGAAGGCGTCTCCATCCTCGACGCGTCTTCCGACGCTTCCCACAACAGATCGGTTATCACTTTCGTCGCACCGCTCGAGCGAGCAGTGGAAGCGGCGTTCGCCGGCGTGCGCACCGCCCTTCAGCACATCGACCTCACCACCCACCAGGGCGAGCATCCGCGCATTGGTGCAGCCGATGTCGTGCCCTTCGTACCCCTCGAAGGAACGACCATCGAAGATTGCATCCGCCTCGCCCGCGAGCTCGGCGCGCGCGTTGGAAAAGAGCTCGAGATTCCCGTCTATCTCTACGAACGCGCGGCGACGCGCGACTCACGGAAAAACCTAGCAGATGTCCGCCGCGGACAATTCGAGGGGCTCCGGAAAGAGCTCGGCATCAACGCCGAGCGCGATCCCGATTTTGGGCCGGCGCGCATTCACCCTACGTTCGGCGCCGTGGCAATCGGTGCCCGGCCGTTTCTCGTCGCCTACAACATCTACCTCGGCGGCGCGGACAATCTTCAGATCGCGAAAGACATCGCCAAGGCGGTGCGCGGCTCATCGGGCGGATTTCCGTTCGTTAAAGCGCTCGGCCTCGAGGTAGACGGGCAGGCACAGGTGTCGATGAACCTCGTCGATACCGAGCAGACCCCGCTTCACGTCGTATTCGACGCGGTGAGCGCGAAAGCGAGCGAAGCGGGAATCGAAGTCACCTGGAGCGAGATCATTGGTCTCGTTCCCGAGCGCGTTCTCTTCGGGGCGTCGGCGAGCTATCTCAAGCTCACTCACTTTACGGCAGATCAGGTTCTGGAGAGACAAGTCCAGCAGGCATCCCGCGGCGACCAAAGCGTTACGGCGTTTGTCGCCTCGGTCGCTTCGGCAGAGCCGGTGCCGGGGGGAGGAAGCGTTGCGGCGCACGCAGGCGCTCTCGCCGCCGCCCTCGCGCAAATGGTCGCTGCTCTCACCATAGGTAAGAAGAAGTACGCAGGAGCCGAAGCCGAGATGCGCGACGTCGCCGCGAAGGCGGAGCAGCTGGGTGCGAAGTTGGCCGCACTGGTCCAGAGCGATGCGGATGCCTATGCCGCCGTCGCTTCTGCGTATAAGCTCCCGAAGGAGCCAGCCGACGCCCTCGCGCATCGCACTGAATCAATTCAGAACGCATTGATCGAGGCGGCGAAGATTCCCCTCGAGACATGCCGCGCGTGTTACGCAGTGGCGGAGCTCGCGCGAACGGTCGCGGCAAAGGGAAATACGAATGCGATCACCGACACGGGTGTGTGCGCACTGCTGGCGGACGCAGGATGCCGCGGCGCTTCATACAACGTTCGCATCAACGTTGTCTCTCTCGACGATCGCTCGCGAGGGGTCGCGCTCGCCACTGAAGCGAAAAAACTTGTAGAGAGCACAGCTGCCGTCGCAACTGAAGTCGCGGCGAAGGTCGAAAGCGCTCTGCAGTAGTTAACTTGGCCCTTACATCCGCTCGCTTACACTCGTGAGTAAGTCAGCCGGCGATAACTCCTTGAGAACTTGCTGTAAGTGAAGCCGGTAAGCGAAACAGCCGCATGCTTAAGAGATTTGCGTGATCCGAACCCGCTTTTCATCGCGATTTCGCTCCAGTTAAGGTCGTACTCTTTAGAATTGGAATACGCTCGAAGCAAGTTTGCGCTAAGGATGACACGAGTCACCGACCTCAATCCGACTCTTGAGAACCAACGATCGAGAGTGCGGCGACTGAGCCTCGTAAGAGCCGAAAATTGCGAGACTGAACGAAGAGGTCGCGTTGCACAGAACGCCGCGATCGTTCCACTACGCAACGTCATCGGCAATTCATCAATCTGGTCCGATTTGGCGTCAACCATGCGAACCCCCAAGCCGACTCGCGGAGCCCGCTGAAGAGTCCGAGCCAACATGACTCCGCTGTCATCATATCCGCGTAAAATCATGCCAGCGAGAGGAATGTGCGTACACATGGCAATAGCGCGCGCTAGTGGACGTGAGGGCCGTATAGATCACGATCGGCCTCCCGGAAAGATCAAGCAACACGTCATCCAGGCGGGAGCCTACTCCCAAATCTGGATCGACGACAACGCTGGAGGGAGCGGACCCTAGCCGTTAGAGAGCTCACATCAAATTCGGAATAAGATGTGATTCGCGGGCGACGGAAGTGCCTCCCTCAGCCGAGCCACTGCCTCCGCCGGCAACAGCGTTACGATGCGCATCAGCCTCCTTTCCACATCCAGAGTGACTTTTTATGCCGGTACGTCTCGGCAAAAGCGGTTCCGTCAGATGCCCTGACATTGGAGCCGCCTGTATGGATGACGGTAGCCTGACGGTAGCCCCTCTTTAGGTCCGGTTTTAAGCTGACAGTCGTTCAGGGTTTTTCTCTTCGAATTGTTCTGCGTACTCGCTTGGGGTTTGGCCAGCGAGGCCGCCGTGCGGCCGAGCGGTGTTGTA
>JACDDT010000130.1 GCA_013816855.1 Gemmatimonadaceae bacterium | reverse complement strand
GGTGCGGAGGCCTGCGCTTCATAATCGGCGCGATACGCCGCGAACGGAGACGACTCCGTCATACTGGTGCGTTCCTTCGTTGAAACAGAAGCCACTTACTTCGCTCCCGCTTTCGCCCGAGCCCGGCCGGTGACGCCGTTATTCGACTCCGACTGAATCCAGTCGTATCCCTTTTCCTCGAGCTCGAGCGCGAGCTCCTTGCCGCCGGACCGCACGATGCGCCCGCCCGCAAGAACGTGCACCTGGTCGGGCACGATGTAATTGAGGAGGCGCTGGTAGTGCGTGACGAGGATGGTCGCGTTCTCTGGAGAGCGAAGCTTATTCACCCCTTCCGCGACGATACGGAGCGCATCGATGTCGAGACCGGAATCGGTTTCGTCGAGAATCGCGAGGCGGGGCGCAAGCACTGCCATCTGCAAAATCTCGTTCCGCTTTTTCTCGCCACCGGAAAATCCGGAATTCACCGAGCGCTGCAGCATCGCTGTATCCATGTCCACCAGCTTCAGCTTCTCTTCCATCAGATCGAGGAATTCGAGGGGATCCGCCTCCTCCATTCCCTTCGATTTACGGATCTCGTTGTACGCAGAGCGAAGGAAGTACGCGTTCGAAACACCGGGAATCTCCACCGGATACTGGAAGGCGAGGAAGATGCCGTTCTGCGCGCGAACTTCCGCGTCCATGTCGAGCAGATTCTGCCCGTCGTAGGTCACGGTTCCGCTCGTCACTTCGTACGAGGGATGCCCAGCCAGAATCTGCGCGAGTGTGCTTTTGCCGGAGCCGTTAGGCCCCATCACGGCGTGCACTTCTCCCGCCTTCACGTTGAGCGTGATGCCCTTCAGAATTTCCTTCTCGCCTATGTTCGCGTGAAGGTCGTTGATTTCCAGCAAGAGTGCTCCGGTTCCGGTGTCTATTTGCCCTTCGGGCGAAACCACTGATGAAAGGTGGTTTGAACTACGTATATGAAATTGCTGAGCAGCTGCCAATTCGCGGTGAACGGGTATCCGGGCGTTCTCGGTCCCCGTCTCAGCCAGTCGAATCCGTCAGCCAACTTGGTGCGGAGGTAGCCTTTCGTCGGCTTCACGCCAGCGCGTTCGCTCCCATCAGCCGACGCTGCCCTCGAGAGTGATGCCGAGGAGCTGCTGAGCTTCGACGGCGAACTCCATCGGCAGCTCCTTGAACACTTCGCGGCAGAATCCGCTCACGATCATCGACACCGCATGCTCTGCGGTAAGTCCGCGCGCCTTGCAGTAGAAGATCTGATCCTCTCCGATCTTCGACGTGGACGCTTCGTGCTCGAGTATGGCGGTGTTGTTCTGGACTTCGATGTACGGGAATGTGTGCGCGCCGCACTGGTTGCCTATAAGCATCGAGTCGCACTGCGTGTAGTTACGCGCATTCTCCGCGCGCGGCAGCACGCGAACCAGCCCGCGGTAGCTGTTGTTGCCCTGGCCCGCGGAGATTCCCTTCGACACGATGGTGCTCTTCGTGTTCTTGCCGATGTGAATCATCTTCGTGCCGGTGTCCGCCTGCTGCTTTCTGTTCACTACGGCGACGGAGTAGAACTCGCCTGTCGAGTTGTCACCTTGAAGAATGACGCTCGGATATTTCCAGGTGATCGCCGAGCCCGTCTCGACCTGCGTCCAGGAGATCTTCGAGTTGACGCCGGCGCACTTGCCGCGCTTGGTGACGAAATTGAAGATGCCGCCTTTTCCTTCTGCGTCGCCCGCGTACCAGTTCTGAACGGTCGAGTATTTGATCGACGCATTGTCCAGGGCGATGAGCTCGACGACAGCGGCGTGCAGCTGATTCTCGTCGCGCTTCGGCGCGGTGCATCCCTCGAGATAGCTCACTGACGCGCCTTCATCGGCGATGATGAGCGTCCGCTCGAACTGGCCGGTGTTCGCGCTGTTGATGCGGAAATACGTGGACAGCTCCATCGGACACTTCACGCCCTTCGGCACGTAACAGAACGAGCCGTCGCTGAAGACAGCGGCGTTCAGGGCGGCGAAGAAATTGTCGCTGTGCGGAACCACCGTGCCGAGGTACTTCTCGATTAGCTCGGGATGATTCTGTACTGCTTCGCCGAAGCTGCAGAAGATGACACCGACTTTCGAGAGCTCTTCGCGCATTGTCGTGCCTACGGAGACGCTGTCGAAAATCGCGTCAACCGCGACGCCGGAGAGCATTTTTTGCTCGGTGAGCGAGATGCCGAGCTTTTCGTATGTGCGGAGCAGCTCGGGATCGACTTCGTCGAGCGACTGAAGCGGCTTTACGCTTTTCGGCGCCGAATAGTAAACGAGGGAGTTGTAGTCGATCGGCTTGTAATGGACGTTGGGCCAGTGCGGCTCCTTCATCTTGAGCCAGGTGCGGTATGCCTTCAGGCGCCAATCGAGCATGAACTGCGGCTCGTTCTTTTTGGCAGAGATGAGGGCGATAATGTCTTCGTTGAGGCCGGCGGGGACGGTGTCAGTTTCTACGTCTGTGACGAACCCGTATTGATAGTCGCGATTGACCAGCGACTCGATCGCCGAACCCATGCCAACTCCTTGTCGTTTCTACACTTCCCTCTATAGATTGAATCCTAAGTAACTTTGTCGGGATAGTCAAGCGAAGCGGGCTTGTGGCTGGAGCGGCCTATCTCATTGTCTTATCAGGACTTGAGTCTATCAGAAATGTGTGCTTCCGCGACTCCGCCTTACATTAGAGAGAACCCGGACTTCGAGCAGGTGGCCCTCGTTTCGGAGCTGGTAGAAGGGCGCATTGCGCAGCGCATTCTGGGGACTGGCGAAGCGGTGTGTCTCGTTCTGCATAAGGGTGGAATCTCCGCTCTCAGCGACATCTGCACCCATCAACACTTCGCGATGTCACAAGGTGACCTGCTCCACGACGGCACTATTCAATGTGCGTGGCACGGTGCGCGTTTCGACTGCCGCACCGGTGAAGTGAGACAGGTGCCGGCGAGTAGCCCCCTCCCCGTCTATGAAGTGCGGGTGGAGGGAGATCGCGTTCTCGTCGGACCGAGGCGGAAGCGTGACGGGTCGAAGTACGAGCCTTCCGTCGCACAGGTGGCGGCATCGTGAACCGCCGCGCGGATTTCCCGCTCCTCGTCAACAATCCGG
>JACDDT010000050.1 GCA_013816855.1 Gemmatimonadaceae bacterium | reverse complement strand
GCACTCAAGCGCAGTGAGAACGCAAACGACAACGTCACGATGGGACTTCGTGTCGTGTCGTTCACTTTTGGCGGGCGCACATATCCTGTGAGCGCGACGACGAGCTACGCGAAAGTGGATAAAGTCCGCAACGAGCCGAGAGGCAAGGACGCGCAGAAAGTGGCGGTTGGCGCGGCCGTCGGCGGAATTCTTGGCCAGGTACTCGGCAAGAACACGAAGGGCACCGTCATCGGAGCGGCGACGGGCGCTGCGGTCGGAGCGGGAGCGGCAGCCGCAACGGCGAACTACGAGGGATGCGTTCCGTCAGGCGGGCGGATTACGGTGACGCTCAATTCGGCGACACAAATTCACACCTAAGGGCGAACTGAATGCGACACGCGTAGCGCGCACCGCGATACGCTCACTGCAGGGCGCCGTTCCTGAGTGAAAAAGAAGAAACCCCGTCACCGGCATCGTCCGGCGGCGGGGCTTCTTTTTACAATCCTTGTTGCAGGGGGTTTCTAAGCGAAAAGCGGTTTGCGTGTCGCGGTTAGCTAACCACTTGTCTCATTAAAAGTTGCCGTATAAATCTCAATAGGCCGCCACTCCTCCGATCCCTCTCGGGTCCCACATCCCTTCAAGCCCTCCGCGAACGCGCATGATCGCGTTCACTTTCGCGCCGATGTAATTCACGGGCTGAAGTCCGTAACCCATCGCCGAAAGACTGTCGAGCACAGCCTGCGGGAATCCTCCCCGGTCGTAGCGGATGGAGTCGGGCTGCGCCTGGTGGTGAATCCTCGGCGCGCTGAGCGCGTCGGATAAACTCATCCGGTAATCGATGACGTTACGGATTACCTGAGACACGCTGGTAATGATGCGAGGGCCGCCGCGCCCACCGAGCACGAGCAAAACTTTTCCGGCAGGATCGAACACAATAGAAGGCGACATCGCGCTCAGCATGCGCTTTCCCGGTGCGATGGCGTTGGCTTCGCCCTGTATGAGCTTGTACAGATTTGGATGCCCGGGCTGAGTGGTGAAGTCATCCATCTCATCGTTGAGAAAAAACCCCGCACCTCGCACATAAACGCCGGAGCCATACAGCTCATTGAGCGTCGTCGTCGTCGAGACTGCGTTACCCTCTGCGTCGACCACGGAGTAGTGGGTAGTCTCGTTTTCTTCGCCCCGGGGAGAAGCGATCGCAGAAGTCGGAGTTGCGCGCCCCGGTTGTATCGTCGCCGCCAACCGGCGCGCGTATCCCTTATCGAGCAATTCCTCGAGGGGATTTCTCACGAACGCGGGGTCGCCGAGCTTGTCGTTGCGATCCGTAAAAGCGCGCTGATACGCAGCCGCAAGCGTGTGCGTGGATCGCGCAGAGCCAAACGTGCCCGCATCGCCCGCCGCTTCGACGATGTTGAACGTCTCCCCTATCGTCACGCCGCCGGATGAAACAGGCGGCATCATGAGAAGGCCGTATCCGCGATAGGTCGTGCGCAGCGGTGTACGCCACATCGGTTTGTACCGGCGCAGATCGTCGAGCGTGATGTTGCCGCCGTCGAGCTTCATCTCGGCAACGATCTCGTCAGCGACCGGCCCTTCATAAAAACCTTTCGCCCCGTTCGCGGCAATCGCGCGCAACGTTTTAGCGAGTGCGGGCTGCTTGAACACCGTGCCGACGGCAGCGGCGTGGCCGCTCGCGAGAAAGACCTCGCGGCCGGCGAACGGACGAATCAGCGAATCGCTTGAGTTGATCGATGCGTTCAGAGCGCTGTCGACGATGAAGCCTGCTTCCGCTAGCCGAATCGCTGGAGCGATGACGGTGCGCAGGGGACGCTTGCCCCATTTTGAGAGCGCCTCTGTCATCCCCGCTACCGAGCCCGGAACGCCGGATGCGAGAGCCCCCTTCAAGCTCCCGCCGTTGAATCGGCCGTCGCGTCCGATGAACATGTCGCGTGAGGCGCTCATGGGAGCCATCTCGCGATAGTCGAGCGCGGCGGTGCGTCCGTCGTTCAATCGAATGAGCATGAATCCGCCGCCACCGAGATTTCCCGCCTCAGGGTGGACGACGGCGAGCGCGAATCCCGTGGCGACAGCAGCGTCGATGGCGTTGCCACCACTCCGAAGGATCTCGATGCCGGCATCACTCGCGAGCTTGTTGGCACTGACAACCATCGCTTGCTTCGCGAATGGCGCCGCTCTACCGGACGGGTATCTCCAGTCCGCAGGAAATACCGCGGGAACCCGCGCAACAATTGCGGGATCGGAGCCGCTTCCCGATCCACGCGGCGCCGACGGAGCGCACGCTGTTAGCAGTGCGCTGGCAAGGCAGATCGCGGCCGACGCGCAGCGCACCTCTCTGTGATGAAGTGTGTTCAAGCCGTTATCGCCGGCGAATTCCCGGCCGCCGCGCGCCGAAACCATAGCGGAAGGCCATTCGAATGGAGCGAATCGTATTCGTGTTGCTCGTGCCTGACGAGAGTCCGGTGTTCTCGTGTAGCACAAGTGCGTAGTCCTGCGTCAGCGTCACTTCAGAATTTGACGACAATCCGTAACCGAATCCGTATCCGAGCGCGAACATTCCATCGATGTTTCCGCCCGTTGGAGCGAGAGCGGCGCCATCCGAATCGCGCTTCAGGTTCCGGTACGCAGTAGCTCCGGCGGCAATCTCCAGCACCTGATGAAATCCGACTCCGCCGCCGGCGTGGAACTGTGCGGCGAGCCCGAACATGTCGAGATGCGCTGCGCAGCTCGAGCAGGTGGCCACACCGCTCGTCGATGAGCTCGTGTATGTGAACGGCACGTGTACCATCGTTGCGACGATCCCGATCGTGGACTGATTCTGAATCGCTTTTTCGATTGTGGCGCGGTATTGCCAGCTCATCTTCTGGCCGAAATCCCACGTACTCTTGGTTGCGCCATCCTGGACGCCTTGTCCGTTGAAAGCGCCGATGCCCCCGCTCACCCAATACGCGGGCTCTGTGGTACGAGATAAGCCGGAATATTGCGCCCGCGCCGTGGCCGCCGATGCAGCCACCAATACCGCCGATATGAAATACCTTCTCATGTTGTCTCCGTAGGTTGCTTGCAACGCAGGTCGGCTCCGGTAACTTGTCTGTGTGTCCCATCGCGCTGCTTCACCCTGATGCTGGACCCCCGCGAAACGGAGCGTCGCAACCCCCGTACCGCATCGATCGATCTCGCATCGCCAATCGAGATCGTGGACCTCATCAATGCGGAAGATAGCAGTGTGGCCGCTGCCGTAGCGACTCAACGCGATCAAATCGCGCGCGCTGTGGAGATCGCGGAGCGCACGTTTCGCGCTGGCGGCCGCCTCTTCTATGTCGGCGCGGGCACTTCCGGCAGGCTTGGAGTCCTCGACGCCAGCGAGTGTCCCCCGACGTTTGGAAGCGCTCCGGAAATGGTGCAGGGAATCATCGCCGGTGGTCTTCCCGCGCTCACGCGCGCCCAGGAAGGCGCGGAAGACATCGTCGAGAACGGCGCAAAAGAGATGGACGCGCACGGTGTAGGGAAGAACGACTTTGTCGTTGGCATCGCGGCGTCCGGGACTACGCCATACGTCGGCGCTGCGCTCGAGCGCGCCGCGGAGCTTGGCGCAAGCACCGCCATCGTCGCGTGTTCTCCGCCGCCGCGGGACCTCGTTGCAAAGGTCACCGTCGCCATTGTTCCCATCGTCGGGCCCGAAGTCGTCACTGGATCAACTCGCATGAAAGCCGGAACCGCGACAAAGCTCGTGCTGAATACGATCACAACCGCGGCGATGATCCGGCTCGGCAAAACGTTCGGAAACCTGATGGTGGACCTCCGCGCGACGAACAACAAGCTCATCGATCGCAGCGAGCGCATTGTAATGGAAGTCTGCGGTGTTACACGCGAGGAAGCCGCGATCCTCCTCGATCGCGCCGGGAAGAGCGTAAAGACCGCCATTGTCATCCAGAAGAAAGGCGTTTCGCGCGAAGAGGCGGAGAAACTTCTCGCGGAGAACGGAGGTGTAGTCCGGCGCGTAATTCCCGGCGCCCCGCCCCCGATTATCGGATAATGAACAACATCGTTGTCGGACTGATGTCGGGAACTTCTCTCGATGGAATCAGCGCCGCCGCTGCTCGATTTTCTCCGCGCCCCTCCGGTGGATTCGACGCGGAGCTGCTCAGCTATCTCTCTTTTCCTTACAAACCCGCGCAGCGCGCCCGCCTTGCATCCGCAATGACCGGCTCGCCGCCTGCGGAGTATTGCAGACTCAATTTCGATCTCGGCGAATGGCTCGCTGAAGCAGCGAATGCCGTTGTCGCTGAGGTCCCGGGAGGCCGGGACGAAATCCTCGCCGTCGCTTCCCATGGACAAACGTTGTGGCACGAGGCAGGTCATTCGACTTGGCAGTGGGGCGAAGCGGCGGTTATCGCCGAGCGCACCGGTATGGATGTGGTCAGTGACTTCCGTGTGCGCGACGTTGCCGCCGGCGGCCAGGGCGCGCCGCTCGTTCCTATCGCGGACGCACTCCTGTTCTCATCGCGCGACGATTGGCGCGCTCTTCAAAACCTCGGCGGCATCGGCAACGTCACCATCGTCCCTCCCGGCGGCGGCACCGATAAAGTGCGCGCATTCGATACCGGCCCCGGTGTCGCAGTCATCGACGGCGTCACACGGTTGCTCCGTCCCGATCTTCCCTACGATGTGGACGGGAAACTCGCCTCGGCCGGCAAAGCGGACGCCGAAATCGTCGCCGAGCTTCTCGGTGATCCGTACTTCAGCGCTCCTCCGCCAAAATCCACCGGTCGTGAGCTGTTTAGTCCCGCTTACATAAATGCGTTTATCGAGCGTGGACGCGCAAAGAATCTCGGCGACGAAGACATAATCGCTACGGCAGTTGCACTCACTGCCTCGAGCATCGCCGACGCGTATCGGCGATTTATGGACGAGCCGGCAAAAGAAGTTCTGCTTTCAGGTGGAGGAGCAAGGAATCCCGCGCTCTTTTCCGCCATCCGCGCAGCGCTTGCACCGCTAAGCGTGAAAACCTTCGATGAAGTGTTCTTCGATGGGGAGGCGAAAGAGGCGGTGGCCTTTGCATTGCTTGGATATCTGTTCATGCAAAGGAAACCGGGAAACATTCCCGCTGCCACGGGTGCGAGCGGTCCGAGAATTCTCGGAAAGCTCACTCCGGCATGAGCACCCCCGCCGCACTTTTCTACCCGGCGATCCGGTGGGACGCTCAGCGGGGCTTTGAGAGCCAGCACGCTGCCATAGACGAGGCGCTCGAGCTCGGCGTCGGCGGCTTCATCATCTTCGGCGGTCCATCGGAGCAGGTAGTGTCGCTCACAGAGCGCATACACGCGGGGTCAGTGCGTCCTCTTCTCATTGGAGCCGATCTCGAGCGTGGCGCCGGGCAGCAATTCCTGGGCGCTACGCCGCTGCCTCCGCTCGCCGCTGTCGCTTCCCTTGATTCGATTGACGACATCCGTCGTGCCGCGTCCCTCACCGCACGCGAAGCGCGGAGCCTCGGAGTAAACTGGGTTTACGCGCCGGACTGCGATCTCGATATAGAGCCGGACAATCCCATCATCGGCACCCGCTCGTTCGGCGGGGACCCTGAGCGCGTCGCGCGTTACGCCACTGCGTGGATCGAAGGGTGTCAGGGAGAAAAAGCGCTCGCCTGCGCGAAGCATTTTCCTGGGCACGGCCGCACCACCACCGATTCGCATGCGGAGTTGCCGAGAGTGGACGCTTCAGCGAGCGAGCTCCGCAGCACAGATCTCATCCCATTCCGTGCCGCCATCGCGGCCGGTGTCGCGTCGGTGATGTCGGCCCACGTGCAGTTTCCCGCTCTCGACAGCAGCGGCGCGCCGGGAACACTCTCATCGAAGATTCTCCGCGATCTGCTTCGCGACGAGCTTGGCTTCCGCGGACTAGTCGTCACCGACGCGCTCATTATGGAAGGAGTGCTCGGCGGCGGCGAAAGCGAGGCCGTCGTCCGCGCTCTCGAGGCCGGATGCGATTGTCTGCTCTATCCGAACGAGCTGGCGAATTCAGTGCTGGCAGTTGAGCGCGCAATTGAGAGCGGCCGTTTGGATCAAGAGCGTATTCAGGGCGCATTGGAGCGGCGGGAGCATTGGGCCGGTTGGGCAAAGATGAATGCAGCGCCCTCGAGCGCAAAAGACGATTCCGCCTGGGCGAAACAGCTCGCCGAGCGCACGGTGCATAGCATCGGCTCCGCCGAGCCGGAGTTGTCGTCGTCCGCGCTCGTCTTGATCGTCGACGACGACATCGGCGGACCATATCCGTCGCCCTCACGCGATCCGTTTCTAGAGACGCTGCGAGAGCGCGGAGTGCGTGTTCTTACCGATGAGAACGAGCCCGGCGCGAATGGTGCTCCGGCGATCATCGCGCTCTACGCAGACATCCGTGCATGGAAAGGCCGTCCCGGCTACTCGGAGAAATCAATCAAGCGTGTCGCTGAGCTGGTCGAGGCGCACAAAGCAAATGGCGTGACGGCTGTGCTCTTCAGTCATCCACGACTCGCGCCGTCGCTTGGACTTGAAGTTCCGATGCTTTGCGCGTGGGGTGGGGAAGCAGTGATGCAGCGCGCGGCAGCGCGCGTGCTTGCAGGTAGCATCAAGCGCTGATGTGAATGCAAACGCCACCGGAGGAGAGATGACGGACGGGCAAAAGAAAAACTCGCTGCGGCTCTTCGGTCAGCCGAAGATGGCCGCCCTTCTATTTCTGGGCTTCTCGTCGGGTCTTCCACTCTACCTGACGAAGACCACTCTCCAGGCGTGGATGACGACCGCAGGAGTGAGCTTGACGACGATCGGCGTTTTCAGTCTGCTAAACGCGCCGTACTCGCTCAAATTTGCGTGGGCTCCGTTCCTCGATCGGTTCGTGCCGCCGTTTCTCGGTAGACGGCGCGGGTGGATTCTCATCACCCAGGTTCTGCTGCTCCTCGCCATCGCGGCGATGTCCTTTCACGATCCGAAGACCGGACTCTACGCACTCGGAGCGAATGCGCTGGTAATCGCATTTCTTAGCGCGTCGCAGGACATCAGCATCGATGCATACCGAACCGACGTGCTCGTCGACCGCGAAATGGGTCCGGGAACATCGACCTATGTTCTCGGCTACCGCATCGCTCTGATACTTACCGGGTGGCTCGCACTACGCCTTGCCGATCGTCTGCCGTGGCAGACGGTGTACTTGATCATGTCGGCGCTGATGCTCGTCGGCGTCGTAACGGTGTTTCGGGCACCGGAGCCTTATCTCAAGGATGCGCGTCCCCGCTCCCTCTCGGAAGCGATCGTAAAACCGTTCCAGGACTTTTTCTCCAGAGCCGGAATTATCACCGGCATTCTCATGCTCGTTTTCATCGTGCTTTACAAGTTTCCCGACAGTCTCACCGATACGATGAAGACTTCCTTTCTGCTGAAAACAGGCTTCACACAAACGCAAATCGGCGATGCACTCGGGCTTGCCGGGTTAATAGCGACAATCGTCGGTGGAATTTCCGCCGGGTTCGTCATCATCCGGCTCGGTGTGAACAAATCGCTGTGGATCTTCGCCGTTTTCGAAGGGCTCAGCAACATCACCTATTACGCGCTGTCGCTGAGCGGACTCAATCACTCGCTCATGCTTCTCGCCGTCGTCACGGAAAACTTCGGCGTCGGTCTCGTGAGCGCGGGCTTGCTCGCGTACATGATGAGCCTCTGCAACAAGCGCTTCTCGGCGACGCAATTCGCGCTGCTCTCAAGCTTAATGGGCGCAAGCCGCGACATCTTGACTGCGCCGAGCGGAAAGCTCGCAGAGGTGCTCGGCTGGCCGGGATTTTTTATCGTCGCGATGGCGGCCACGATTCCCGTGCTCGCGCTGCTGCCCTTTATCGCGCCCTGGGGAGACGAGATGCCGCGGGGCGCAGCCACCATCGATCCCGATCCAACGATGCCCTCGGCGCCAGTCGCGGCATCCGAGTTTTCCGAGTAACGGCTCACGTCGCCGCTATTAGCGCTAAGCCGAGACGACTCGCGCTGTTAAAGCGGTGACGTTGTCCGGCGCGCCCGTCTCGAGCGCGCGCGCCATCAATGCGGAGCAAAGATCGCTGGGTTTTTCCGACGCCGAAGCGTACCGGCCGATTTCTTCTTCGGTAACCTGATTCGACAGTCCGTCGCTGCAAACGAGGACGATATCGCCGTCCTCGAGCTCGGCTTCATAGAGATCCGACACGACGCGCTGCTCAGGGCCGAGTGCTTGGAGAATTATGTTGCGATGCTCGCTCTTTTCTGCCTGCGAGCGGGTCATCCGCCCCGCGTCGATGAGGCGCTGTACGAGCGATTGATCTTTCGTGAGCTGCGACGCTTTTCCGTTGCGGATCAGGTAACCCCTGGAATCGCCGATCTGCCCGAAGTGGACTTGAGAGTGAACGAGCATGGCAATGGTCGCCGTCGTTCCCATTCCGTGATGCGCGGGGGCCCCCTGCGCCTTACCCCAAATGGATTCATTGGCGACGTCGATGGCATTCCGCATGGCTTCGGCAATGGTGGTAGCGTCGCGCCCGGTGTCCGAGCGCCACCATTTCCGGAGCTCCGCGAAGATGCAGTCGGTTGCGATCGAGCTAGCGAGCTCTCCCGATGCAGCACCGCCAACACCGTCAGCGACGATGAGAACCGCCGGACCGCGCTCGATTCTCAAGCCGACGGGCGAAACCTGCGTGGACTTCTCGCCCGTTTCCAGATTTCCGTATAGATAGGAGTCCTCGTTAAGCTGGCGCACCAGCCCCACGTCGGACTTCCCGCAGATGTCAACGATCAAACGAGATTTATGTGAATTGCGGATACAAAAATGCGAGCGGCGTTCGCTCGCGTGTGCGAGAATATAGAGCCGAAGGCGGCGCAAACCAGTCCTGCCGGCCGTTACGCTGGTACCGCTTCTGCAACTAGCTTCCAATATGATGACCATTCGCGCAGTAGCATTCGCTTTGGCGCTCGTCACGGGTGCGGCCGCGTGCTCGCGTCCTATCTCGACGGCGCCCGTACCAGCCCCGGCTCCAGGGACCGTTGTTCCAGCGCGTACCGTCGAGCGGGCAGCACTGCCGCCGCGGAACTCCGCATTGCCCGCCGTCCCTGACGTCCGCGGGCCGGTCCAGATCAACGTTGTTTATCCCAAGCCCGATCAGTTGATTCAGTCGCGCGATTCGAATTTCATATTTGGCTCGGTTGGCAGCGGCGACGCCGGTCTCAAGATCAATGGCGTACTCGTTCCCGTCTGGCCGAACGGGGCGTTTTTCGGCTGGCTGCCGCTTCCACCGCAACAGGCGCCGTTTTACGACATTGCCGCGACGAACGGGCTCGATACTGCCCGGCTCAGTCTCCCGATCAAGCTTCTTCCTCCTCCGGTGAGAGACACCATCCGCCGGGATACTTTGGCGGTCGACACCACGCAGCGCACGGCTCCGCCTGTGCAATACGCGCTGGTCGCCCCCGCGTCCAATGCCAATGACACAGACCGCGTTGCCATCGCGCGTCCCGCACCCGGCGACGGTCAGCAGTACAAGTGGTTCCTTTTCCCGAACACTCCGGTGAAGCTTGCAGGAAGCAAGGGTGACTTCGTAAAGGCCGAGCTCGATAGTGGCGCGCCTGTCTGGCTTCAAAAGACCGACGTCGCCGTGCAGCCGACCGGATTCTTGCCGCCGGAGCGGATCGCGGGTGGCGCCACTCGATTGGAATCGGCTCCTGGGTGGGTCGATCTGGTCGTGCCGACGAACTCGCCCCCGCCTTACCTCGCGGAAGAAAATGGAAACTCGATCTCGGTCCTTCTTTACGGAACGAGGGCGGAATCTCCGGTCGCGTCGCTGCCGATGCCGGCTGACAAGTACGTCGCGGGCGTAGCGGTAACGAATGAAGCCGGCAGAGTGCGGTACACGATAAATCTGAACCGTGCGCCATACGGTTACCTCGCGATGTATCAAAACGGCGCGTTCATCTTTCGTGTCCGCCGGCCGCCCGTCATTGGCGATGCGAGCAATCCGCTTCGCGGATTGACCATCGCTGTCGATCCTGGACACCCTCCGGCTGGCACTACTGGGCCCACTTCGTTTTACGAGGGTGAAGCGGTTCTCGGTGTTGGACTAAAGCTCCGTGATCTTCTCGTTCAGAAGGGAGTGAACGTGGTGATGACGCGCACGACGATGGATCCTGTCGATCTCGGTGCGCGCCCCATCATTTCCCGGCGGGCGAATGCGCAAGCATTTATCTCGCTCCATCTGGACGCTGAGCCTGATGGTGTGAATCCGATGACTCACGCCGCGACGGCCTGTTATTACTTCTGGCCGCATTCGGTATCCCTCGCGCAGCAGACGATCGCCAACCTCGGTCCCGCGATGGGGACACCGATACTGGGCGTGAAGTATCAAAATCTCGCCGTCGCGCGCGGAAGCTGGATGCCCGCCATTCTATGTGAAGGAGGATTTCTCATTCTCCCCGACGTCGAAGCGGCGTTCCGCACCCCGCAGTATCAGGAAAGAATGGCGCGTGGAATTCTCGCCGGCCTGGAGAGCTACTTCGCATCGTTAGCGCGAGCTCAGTAGCGCGCGCTTTCCTAATCGCCACGCTCGCGATTGCCTCGGCGTCGCGAGCTGGCGCGCAGCTCGTCCCCAACGACCGTTGGGAGACTATTCGCACTCCCCACTTTCGCATCATCTTCACACCGCCCCTCACCGAGCAGGCGCGCCGCGCCGCGGTGAATGCGGAGCGCGCTTACGCGGGGCTTGCGCGAGAGCTCGCTCCACCGCGTGGAACGATCGATCTCGTCATCACCGACAACGCCGATTTCGTGAACGGATACGCGACACCGTTTCCGTCAAACCGGATAGTCGTGTACGCGCATCCGTCGTCCGACGTAGAATCACTTCGCAATTATTCCGACTGGAATGAGCTCGTCGTGACTCACGAGCTCACGCACATCTTTCACCTCGATCGCGTGCGCGGAATTTGGAGCGTCGGTCAGCGCCTGTTCGGCAGAAATCCAGTTTTGTTTCCGAACGAGTACGAGCCGTCCTGGGTGGCCGAGGGGCTGGCCGTGTATTACGAAACCCGTCTCACTGGTGCGGGCCGGCTCGAGAGCGGCGAGCACTTCATGGCCGCACGCGCAGCTGCACTCAAGCACGAAGTGCCGCACCTCGATCAGCTTTCAAGAGGGACGTCGAGGTATCCCGGTGGTGAAGTCGTTTACATCTACGGGTCGCTGATGTTCGACTACCTCTCGCGCACAAAGAGTCCAGCCGATGTGAGGAAGTTCGTCGAAAAGTCGAGCGCGTCGCTGCTCCCGATGTTCATCAATCGCAATGCGAAAGCTGCATTCGGGATTTCTTTCGAGAATGCCTGGCGCGCGTTGAGGGATTCGCTTTACGCGCAGCGGCAACCCGAGCAGGATCCTCCGGGTTGGATCGAGGTCACTCGAAGCGGGAGAACAGCTCTTTTCCCGAGGTGGCTGGGCAATTCTAGCGCAGTGTCGGCGGATCCCGCCGGCAGTGCTGTCGCTTCGATTGAGAATCGCCTTTTCTATTCCGGCGCCAACGGAAAAGAAGCTCCTGCGCTCTACGAAGTCGATCTTGCCGGACACGAGCGCAGGCTAGGCCGAAGGAACGGAGTGGACCGAAATTCCAGCGGTCCCGAGGGTTTCTTCTTCACTCAGCCCGAGCTGACCACGCCATACGAGGAGCGGTCGGATCTTTGGGTTGAGCGCGAAGGCGTGCAGCGCCGGTTAACACACGGAGCCAGGCTGCACTCCATCGACGCGCGCACCGACGGTAAGATCGTTGCGATTCAAAACGTTCCCGCGGCGACTCAGCTCGTGACAGTTTCAACCGACGGAAAGTCTATTCGCGTTCTCGCGCGGGGTGGGCTCGATCTCCAGTGGGCGGATCCGCGGTGGTCGCCGGACGGGACGCGAATCGCGGCGGTTAGGCTGGCGAGAGGTCGCAGCGAGATCGCTATCCTCGATTCGAGCGGCGCCGAAATCGCCGCCCTCGCCGGCGCCAGCGCCATCACCGCGTCGCCCGCGTGGTCACGCGACGGGCGCGCCGTTTTTTTTACCTCCGAGCGCACGGGCTCTTCGCAGCTGTTTGTCGTCAGGCTCGATCATCCATCAGAGATCAGGCGCGTCACTTCCGTCGCGACGGGAATTTTCCAGCCGGATGTGTCTCCCGACGGCCATAGGATCGCGGCGAGTCTCTACCGTGCAGATGGCTACCACATCGGTGTCTTTCCAATTCCCGACTTCGCGTCTCTGCCGCTCGCGGATTCGCTACGCAACAGTCCCCGCGGCGAATGCACCTCGTGCATGACCCCCTCGATGGCAGGCGCAACAGATTCCGCGGCCGCCGCGGCGTTGCCGATCAAGCGCTACTCCGCACTGCCCGGCCTCCTCCCGACCTATTGGTTCCCGATTTTTCAGAGCTCATCAGACAACGGAAGCGGATTTGGCGCCGAGACGGGCGGGAACGACGTCATCGGCCGTCACTCGTATGACATCCAGTATCTGCACAACACGACGCACGGCGAGAATTCGGCGTGGCTGTATTACCGGTATGCGGGGCTCGGCACACCGGTCCTCGGCCTGAACGCGTCCCAATCGTATTCACGGGATGCGCTTTTTAATTTTTCCGGCGCCAAGCCGAACCGCGTCGGTGATCTCGTCCAGCGTTCGCGCGTCGCATCTCTGCAGCTTGTCTTCGCCCGTCCCCGCGTTCGCACCTACTCGGGTTTGGCGATTGGAACTGACGTGGAACGGAAGAGCTACGGAACCGAGCCGGATTCTCTCCTTTCTCGTGTGTCGACATTCTTTCAAAAGGAGTCGACTTATCCTTCGGTGTATCTAAGGGCGGATTGGAAGAACTCGCGTAGGCCCGGCCTTAGTATTTCGCCTGAAGACGGCCTCTCTCTCTCGACGACCCTTAGGCAACGGTGGCGGACAGGCTCTTCTACTGCTGCTAGCCGAAGCGCGGTCGCTGCCGCGAGCGGATACAAATCTCTCGATCTCGGCGGATTCGCTCACCACGTCTTTGCGGTCCGCATTGCGGCGGGACTTGCGGACAATCGAGCTCCGGATCGTTTCGCAGCCGGCGGTCTAAGCGGCTCTTCGCTCGCAATCATTTCCGGATTGGACGTGGGCGGCCAGCGCCGCACTTTTGGGGTGCGGGGCTATCCGGCCGGTGCCGAGGCAGGGATTCGGGCGGCAGCAGGGAGTGCAGAATTCCGCGCTCCGCTTTTCGCGCCTTCGCGTGGCTTCCGGTTCGTCCCACTCTTCGTTGATAAAGTTTCGGCCCTTGTATTCGGAGACGTGGGAAGGGCCTACTGTCCCGCGTCGGCGGTGAACGGAAGCGGAGCGTGTTTGGCCTCGGACGTGGGGAATCCGTGGATGTCGTCCTTCGGGGCCGAGCTCAACGTCGATTCCGGGATCCAGCTCGATTACGCCGCCCGGCTGCGGCTCGGAATCGCTATTCCGACAGTGAGGCGCCAGGAGCTCCGCGCGCCGGCCTCTTTGGTCTACGCAACCTTTGGAACGTCATTCTAACGGGTTACCACCTCGCGTTTCGAAGCAAGACCGTTCAGCGGGCAGTCGAGGTAAGATAAGAGTAGAGGCCGACCGGTTCGGCACCCCTTCTACTCAAGTATCCGAAAAGAAAATGCGTGATTTTCTCAGGAGAATTAGTTAATTTTTCCCCGCGTGGGGACTGGCGAATCTGGTCGGTCTTGTCGGCATCAGATCGGCCTTTTTTGTTTCGGAAACGTCGGGCGGTGGAAAGCCGGCGTTCATTCGGTTTCGTGATGTTGATTTCGTAACCTGCTGTCATTTATACGCTTACGTGCTCACTGGCGCGGACTCACGAATACGGGTAGCGTACCTCCCCGCTTCGAGCCTCGCTTCGCGGAGCGAGTAAGATTCGAGCGACGTCGTCCTGGTTCGACAACTTTTTTGCAAAGCGGAGAGCTGTAAATAATGTCTATGCCTGTGCGTCCCCCCGACGGCGTTGCCGAGTTGAATGACAACGCGAAAACGGTGATCAGCAAGCGGTACTTGATCAAGGACGCATCAGGCAAGCCGACCGAAGAGCCTGAGCAGATGTTCTGGCGCGTCGCCTCCGTCGTGGCTGAGGCCGATCGCCGGCACGGCGCCACCGACGCAGACGTCACCAGCACTGCAAGCGAGTTCTACGCGCTCATGACGCAGCGCCGCTTCGAGCCCAACTCTCCGACTCTCATGAACGCCGGCCGTCCGCTCGGCCAGCTTTCCGCGTGCTTCGTGCTCCCGGTCGAAGACTCGCTCTCCAACGGACACAACGGCATCTACGACACGCTCCGCTCGATGGCGCTCATCCATCAGTCGGGCGGCGGCACCGGCTTCAGCTTCTCCAAGCTTCGCGGATCCGGCTCGATGGTTCGTTCCACTACTGGGGTCGCGTCCGGCCCAGTGTCGTTCATGAAGTTGTACGATGCGTCCACCGACGCGGTGAAGCAGGGCGGCACCCGCCGCGGCGCGAACATGGGAATTCTGCGCGTCGATCATCCCGACGTGATGCAGTTCATCAGCTGCAAGGAAGATCTGACGCAGATCACGAACTTCAATATTTCCGTCGGCATCACCACCAAGTTCATGGAAGCGTTGAAGGAGGGAACCGAATACGATCTCATCGAGCCGAGCAACGGCCAGGTAGCCGGCACGCTCGACGCGCGCATGGTTTGGGACAAGATGATCGACGGCGCCTGGAGAACGGGCGAGCCGGGATGCTTCTTCATCGACGAAGCGAACCGCTACAACCCGGTGCCGCACGTTGGTCCTTATGAAGCGACGAATCCGTGCGGCGAGCAGCCGCTCCTCCCTTACGACGTCTGCAACCTCGGCTCAATCAACGTCGGCTACTACGTAAAGGAAGGGAAGCTCGACTGGGATGCGATGAGAACCGACATCCACGCGTCGGTGCACTTCCTCGACAACATCATCGAAGTAAACAAGTACCCGCTGCCGGAGATCGACGCCCTCTCGAAGAGAATTCGCCGCATCGGCTTCGGCATCATGGGCTTCGCCGACGCGCTCATCCGGCTCGGCATCTCCTACAATACGGAAGAAGGAGTGGAGTTCGGCCGCACGCTCCAGCATTTCATCGACGTCGAGTCGAAGCGTGAGAGCGAGCGCCTCGCCAACGAACGCGGACCGTTCCCCGAGTGGGCGCGTTCGATCTGGGGCCCGGACGAGACGTGCGCGCGCGATGCGGAAGGGAAGCGCATCCGTCCGATGCAGATGCTTCGCAACTGCAACGTGAACACGATCGCGCCGACAGGAACGATTTCCATCATCGCAGGATGCTCGTCCGGAATCGAGCCGCTCTTCGCCGTTGCGTTCATGCGCAATCAGGCGGGCTCGATGATGCCGGACGTCAACGAAGACTTTGTCGCAATCGCGAAGAAGGAAGGCTGGTACTCCGATGAGCTGGTGGAGAAGATCGCCAAGCAGGGGCACATCCATTTCGATGAAGTCCCGGCGAAGTGGCAGTGCGTCTTCGTGACGGCGCACGACATCAGCCCCGAATGGCACGTGAGGATGCAGGCCGCCTTTCAGGAGAATTGCGATTCTGCGATCTCCAAGACGACCAACTTCCCGCACGCCGCTTCTCCCGCTGACGTCCGCGCTATCTACGAGCTCGCGTACGATCTCAAGTGCAAGGGCGTCACCGTGTATCGTGACGGCTCGCGCGACAACCAGGTTCTCTCCACCGGCGCGACGGAGCAGGCCAAGGCCGAGCGCGAAGGAAAAATCACGCGTGAGGAAGCGGGAGATCTACACGGAACGATCGCCGAGCTTGAAGCGGAGATGGGCCGTCTCAAGGAAGCGCTCTTCAGCGCAGAAGCCGAAAATCTCGGACGCCGCGCCAAGAGATCGCGCCCTGACACGCTGCGCGGAATCACCAGCAGAATGGAAACGCCGCTCGGCACGATGTTCCTCAACATCACCGAAGACGACAAGGGCCAGCCGTTCGAGGTATTCATCAATCTCGGAAAGGCAGGCGGCGCCGCGATGGCGGACGCGGAAGCGATGGGACGATTGATCTCACTCGC
>JACDDT010000129.1 GCA_013816855.1 Gemmatimonadaceae bacterium | reverse complement strand
GAGCCGTGCGCCCCGACCTGGTCGTCAAATGAGATAATCTCGTTGCCGTCGTATTCTCCGAACAGAACACAGTCTCCCGCATTCTGCTGACGCACGAGCGCTTCGATGGCGGCGAGCGTTTCGCGATCATCCCCGTATTTGGCGAGGGGATTTATTCCTTCTCCCGCCACGAGCACTCCACCCGCGATAACCGCGAAGCCATCACGCCCGGCGCAGTGGACACCCGATTCGCTGAGGCATCCAACGAGGCCGATACCCTCGTGTTTGCGGAGTGAGTCGTACAGCGCATTCCACACCGGCGTTTCACGGATTCTTTCCAGCGTCACGCGCGCCACCGATTCGGCGAAATAGACGAGCGCGAGACACGAGCTATACGTCACGACGACATCGTTACTCGCGTTCACTCGATACTTCTCGGGGAAGATGATCTCGCGCAGACCATAACGGCTTCGCACCCAGTCGCGCACGTGCTGTAGTGACCGGCGCCGCCGCGAGTGAGGCGGTGTGAGCTGCGCAGCGGCTTCGAGAACCCCGGGTCCGACGTCGGCGTACTCGCTGTCTTCGGAAAAGCTCGCGTGCGAATGCAGCGTCGGGCCTGCCTCCGCCGGTGCGGGAGTGCGCAGCATTCTCTCGACTGTCGCGCCGAGTGATTCCTTGAATTTCACCCGGTAGCTTTTCGCCGGCGTCATCCCATGGTCTGAAAGAATGACGATGTCGTATCTGCGTCCCGCACCCACTCGCACCATCCGGACGATCTCCGAAATGCGCGCATCGGTTCGCTTCAGATCCCAGATGGCCTGTTTGCTCGAGGGTCCGAAATGGTGAGCGAGCTCGTCATACTGCATGAACGTGCTGTAGATGATCGGCACGCCAAGATAAATATCGAGGAGAATCGCCATCGTCTGCAGCTCGCGCACGACGACGTTGCTGAGAATTCTGATGAAGGGAAAGATTCCCTCCGCGTGAGTGACCGTGCCGGAAATTTCCCCGCGCAGTCGCTCCCACTCTTCGAGCAGCCACTCGAATGCGCCTTGGAAAACCATGCGCGCCATGCGAATCGGGTGGAGCGCCATGAGCAGTGCCATCCGGGTTCCGCCAAGCCGTTTGTAAACCGACATCTTCTCCCGGGTCGCCACCGTGAACGCCACCGTCTGCGCGTCCCCGTCGAGGAGATTCACGTAGCTCGACCCGCCGGCCAGCGCTCCGGGCGACGCGATTCGATCGCGAATGTACTGCACGCCTTCGGGAGCATTGCAGGTGACGATGCGACGCTCGACTCGATCGTAAAACCGAAACGCGGGAATGCCGTCATTCTCGCCGTGGAAGATTCCCGCTTGGCAATAAGGAGTCGCAGCGGGAAGGCCGCAGAACCACGGTCGTAACGAAGATCCGTTGGCGATCAGATTGGCGATGGTGGGGCAGCGCCCGAGCTCGATGGCGCGCAGGAGGTCGGCGTGCGCTAGAGCGTCGATCTGGAGCGCGATGAGGCCGCGCCGTCCGTCGTACGCGCGCTTCTCTCTCGCGAACGCGCGGTACTTGAGCCTGTAGTAAAGTCGCAGCGCCGGGCCAGCGCGCGGCTGGGCTCGGCGCTCAGTCAGGCCAGAAGCGAAGCGATCGTCCGTCGCAGCTCCTTTATGGAAACCGGTTTTATCAACACTTCGGCGCATCCCGCCTCAATACACCGTTCACGCGTCTGCGGCTGATCGTCCCCCGTCATTGCTACGGTGATGTTCGGAGCGGCGCCGGTGCGTCGCAGATCGTTCAGAGCGTCCAGACCATTTCCATCGGGCAGCGTGAGATCGAGGAGCATCAGGTCCACCTCTCCCCCCGTGGCAGCGTCGTGCATCTGCTTCACCGAATCCGCGACGGTCACGCGGTGTCCCGCATCCTCGAGCAGGACGCGGAAAGCGCTCGTCACCAGCTCGCTGTCTTCAACCACGAGAATGTGCGCCTGCATCTACTTCGCTTGCTGCGTTGTCGGAATGGTGAAATAGAACCGGCTTCCCGATCCGAGCTCGCTTTGCACCCAGATCCGGCCGGAATGCAGCTCGATGAGGCGCCGCGCGATCGCGAGCCCCAATCCGGTTCCGTGGTGCGGGCGGGAAGGCGTCGCATCGACCTGCGCGAACTCGCGAAAGATGAGCTCGTGATTCTCCGGCGCGATGCCGCTTCCCGTGTCGCCGACTTCCACGAGCACCTCACGCTCGTGCCGCGTCGCCGAAACCCAGACGCGTCCGCCTTGCGGCGTGAACTTGATCGCGTTGCCGATGAGATTGGAGAGAACGTGCTTGATCTTGTCGCGGTCGCCATCGATCGGATCGATGTCGTCGCCGTTCGTCCGTGCAACGGTGATATGCTTCTTTGCCGCCAATGGCTCGTTAAGCTGGCGCACCTGATCGATCACGTCCGCGATTTCGAAATCGCAGATAGTGAGGGCGATCTGATCGTTCGCGGCACGCACGTACGTCAGGATTTCGTCGATCATGTCGAGCAGCTGCTGTCCGCCACTCACGATTCCGCCGAGGCTATCCAGCTGCCGCTTGTTGAGCTCGCCGAGCATCCCCTCGCGCAGTATTTCGGCGTGGGTGATGATCGCGGCGAGCGGAGTGCGGAGATCGTGCGAGATGTTGGAGAGGAACTGCGTCTTCAGCGCATCGCGCGTACGGAGATCGTGTATCGTCCGCTGGTAGGCTTCCGCCTGACTTTCGAGCGCACATATTCGTTCCGTCAACTCTGACGGCGTGGATGACTCCGACATGCTCATATTGTAGCCGCCCGCGCACCGGCTGCCAACGACTCTCCTTCCACGAATTCGAGCAGCTGTTGGCGGCGGAGGAGTGTACGATATCTGCCGCCCTGCATCATAAGCCCGTCGTGCGTACCCTGCTCGACGACCCGGCCTTCCTCCAGCACGATTATCCAGCTCGCCTGCCGAATTGCGCTGATTCTATGAGATGCGATTAGCGTGGTCCTGCCGACGAGGGTTTCGCCAAGGGCGCGGAGGATGTCGGCCTCGGTACCCGTGTCCACCGCCGAAAGCGCGTCGTCGAGAAGGACGATGCCCGGATCACGCGCCAGGGCCCGGGCGAGCGCCGCCCGCTGCTTTTGCCCGCCCGAAAGATTGATTCCGCGCTCGCCGAGAATAGTTTCGAATCCGCCGGGAAAGTCGGCGATGGTTTTCGAGAGCTGGGCCGTCTCTGCGGCGACGCGGCCCCGGTCGCGCGTTGTCGCGCCATA
>JACDDT010000128.1 GCA_013816855.1 Gemmatimonadaceae bacterium | reverse complement strand
CTGTTGATGGCAGCTTGATCCCGTCGCGTTGTGACGCTGGACCTCGGTCGGCCGGATAGTCGCGACGTCGAGGATCGGGCCGGTAGGATCTGTGACAGCGATGACGCCGAAAAGAATCGAGGGCCTCGGATTGGCGTCCGAGACCCTCAGCCGATGGACGCCGGCCTTCAGCACACGATGCTGGAGGTTGATGGCGTGGGCAAGTTCGTGGTCATCGCGGTCAAGGACCGATGGACGACCTGTTACTTCTCGTCGAGAGATGCGTCGACTGCGAGCATCTGTTCTGGATCTGTCGACGTTGCTACCGCGGGCAGACCTACTGCGGTGATCGGTGTCGCGGACCGGCACGCGCCAAGCAGGCCAGGGCCGCTCGCGCGAAGCACCAGAAATCGCCCAGTGGGCGTCGAGCTCACAGCACGCACAATCGCGACCTCCGCGATCGCAAGCGCGCCGCGCTGATCATCTTCGAGATGGATCAGGGTTCCGAATTGCTGGCCCCGACGAGCAGCGTGTGCCTGCCGCAAGGCCCGGTCGCGCCGATGTACGGCGTCACCGAGGTCGAGGGCAGGAGCAGTGACGATGACCATTCGACCGACGGTGATCCTGAAAACGAGCCCACGTTCGACGAGGGTTCTGGTGCGAGTCCACGACGACGAGGTGTTGAAGGCGGTGTTGCTGACGCCCTCTGGACCACCACATCCACGAGCGCTCCCGACGCTGCTCGAAGCCCTGGCGCTCTGGCACCAGACGCCCGTGCACGCTGTGCTGTGTGCGCAGGAGGAGGCGTCGTGGTGTCGGCTTGGCCTTCTCGACGATTTGTGGCTCGCCATCGACACGGTCCATTACACGGTCGAGCTGCGCCGTCGCGATCACGAGCGCCACCAGCGCATCGCGGGCCTCGGTAGCTTCGACGACCTCCGGCAGCTCGCCTTCCGAGGTGTGCGATGAAGAGCACGCCCGAGCTCGAGGCGGAGATCGTGCGGCTGCACTACGCCGAGCACTGGCCGGTCGGCACGATCGCGACCCAGCTCGAGACCCACCCCGACCAGGTCCGTCGGGTCCTCGGCCTCGGCGAGCCACGCGCGCCGTCACAGCTGCGCGCGCGCATCGTCGACCCGTATCGTCCGTTCATCGACGACACGCTCCGGCGCTACCCGAAGCTCCTCGCGACCCGGCTCTACGACATGATTCGCGAGCGCGGCTTTCGCGGGTCCGTGCGCTCGTTACGCAAGCACGTCGCGCTCGTCAGGCCGCGCCGCGTCCGCGGCGCGTATCTCGTGATCGAGACGTTGCCCGGGGAGGTCGCGCAGGTCGACTGGGCCTACGTCGGCAAGCTCGCCGTGCCCGGCGGTGAGCGCGCGTTGTGGATGTTCGTGATCGTCCTCGCTCACTCGCGCGCGATGTGGGGCGAGTTCGTCATCGACCTGACGGTCCACTCGTTGTGCCGGTCGCTGGTCCGCGGCACGACCGCGCTCGGCGGTGCCACGCGTCAGTGGCTGTTCGACAATCCCAAGGTCGTCGTCCTCGAGCGCATCGGCACCGTCGCGCGGTACCACCCTACGCTGCTGGCCTTGTGTGCCGCGATGCGCGTCGAGCCCAAGCTCTGCGTCGTCCGGCAGCCGCGAGACAAGGGCAAGGTCGAGCGCGCGATTCGCTACCTGCGTGACCGCTTCCTCGCCGGACGCACCATCTCCGGAATCTCCGACGGCAATCGCCTGCTCGCGCGCTTCATCGACGAGATCGCGCACGTCCGGCCACATCCGACGATTCCGCAGCGCACGGTGGGCGAGGCGTTCGCCGACGAGCGCACCCGGTTGCTGCCACTGCCCAAGCCACTCCCCGAGACCGCGCGCGTCGAGCCGATCCAGGTCGACTCGCAGGCGTTCATTCGCCTCGACACCAATCGCTACTCGACGCCGAGCGACTACGCGTCGCGCACGCTCACGCTCGTCGCCGATGACCGCGTCGTTCGGCTCGTCGATGGCACGACCCTCGTCGCCGAGCACGCCCGGTCGTGGAGTCGGCGGCAGATCTTCGAGCTGCCCGAGCATCGCGCCAAGCTCATCACGGAGCGTCATGCCGCACGCGACCTCAAGGGCCGCGACCGGATTCGCGCCGTCGTCCCCGCGTTCGATCGCATCGTCGAGCGCTGGAATCTGTCCGGCTCGAGCCTCGGCCATCGCGTGGCCCGCGCCATCAAGCTCCTCGACCTCTACGGCAACCACGTGTTCGCCGCGGCCGCGACGGATCTGATCGCCGCCGGCCTCGCCGATGTCGGCGCGCTCGCCGTCGCCTGCGAGAAGCACCGCAAGGAGCTGGGCCGCCCGATGCCGATCACCCTCTCGCTACCCGATCACCTCGACGACGATGCCGACGTTATCCCGCACGACCTCGAGGCCTACGATGAGTGACAACGACCTCGGCGAGCGACTTCGCGCGCTCGGCCTTCGCGTGAATCACGAGGCGCTCGTCGCATTTCTCACGCACGTGCACAAGAGTCGCCTCGGCCCCACCGAGACGCTCGAGCAGCTCGCCGATCTCGAGGAGCGGTCACGCGCAGCCGTCAACCTCGCTCGACGGACTCGCTTTGCCTGCCTCGGCAGCTTCAAGACCCTCGATCGCTTCGAATGGGAACACCCCGAGAAGATCGATCGTGCGCTCGTCGAGCGACTCATCGAGCTCGACTTCGTCGATCGCGGCGAGAACGTCCTACTCAAGGGAGGTAGCGGCCTCGGCAAGACCCTCATCGCGCAGAACCTCGCGCAGACCGCGCTCGCCGCCGGCTTCACCGTTCGGTTCACGACCCTCGCCGCCGCGCTCGCGGACCTCCTCGGCCAGGAATCCATGCCTGCCTTCGAGCGCCGCCTTCGCCGCTACACCCGACCGGATTTACTTGTCCTTGATGAGCTCGGGTATTTGCCGTGCGACACCCGCGCCGCTGACATGCTCTACAACATCGTCAGCCGCCGCCACGAGCAGCGCTCCACGATCATCACCACGAACCTCGGGTTCAAGCAGTGGGGCACCGTGTTCCCCGGCGCCGCATGCGTCGTCGCCTTGGTCGATCGCTTCGCGCAGCACTGCCATCGCATGGAGATCGTCGGCGAGTCCTACCGTGACAAGCACCGGCTCGATCCGGATCGCCCGAAGCCGTCGCCAAGTCGTTCGCGCCGCAAGCGTCCTTGATCGCCCCGACCGCCCGGATCACGTGATCGCGTCGAGTGTCAGATCACGACGGAGACATCGGGCCGTCAACAC
>JACDDT010000127.1 GCA_013816855.1 Gemmatimonadaceae bacterium | reverse complement strand
CATCCACGCCGGATGGACGAGCTCGATGTCTTCGCGTTGACCTGCGCCCAGTGCGCTGCGGCCTTCGTGGTCTGCCGGCCTGACTACCGTGGGCAGAGTTATTGCGGCGACGAGTGCCGCGAGTACGGGCGGGCTGCGATCCGGAGGCTCGCCAGCGCCAAGCATCAGCGGAGTGACGAAGGCCGCCGCGATCACGCCGTGCACCAGTGTGCGTTGGTCGCGCGCAAGCACGCGGAGTCACGGGCGATGACTGATGTGCGTCGCCAGGAAGTTGCGCCTCGTGCTGAATGCTCTGCGCCGGACACCTCGCCGCTGCTCGTGACGACCGCGAGCACGGTCGCGATCGCCGGCAAGGACACAGATGCAATACACGGTGGTCATCCTCCCGTCGCCGACGAGGACGCGCGTGCTTGTAACCCAGGGCTGCGACGAGCTGCTGCGGGCAATCTTGCCGCCGCCCTCGTCGGTGCATCACGAGCGCTCGGTGATCTCGTTCCTGCAAGGCCTCTCGCTGTGGCTCGACGCGAAGCTCCACGTTGTGTTGTCTGTGGACGAGCGGGCAGCCGGGTTCTGCCTCGCCCTCACCGACGAGATGGGCCTCGGAATGCGCTCGGTGTACTTCGACGTCGAGGTCCGTGACCCACGCGCTCGTCGTCGACGAGGACAGCGGATTCGTGGCATCGGCGACTTCACCGACCTGCGCCAGCTCTACCTCCGATCGCTCGGCCCCGACGAAAACTGACGATGGCCAAGCTGCCCACGCTCGCCGCCGCGCTCGCGGAGCAGGACACCCGCCTGTCCGAGGTGCTGAGGCTCTCGCTCGTCGAGGGCCTGCCGATCCGCGCGATCTCGAGACGTCTCGCGCTATCGCGCAAAACGGTGCGCCGGATGCTCGCGCGTGGTCCGGCTCGCACCGCGGCTCCGTCGGCGCCGCGCCCGTCGCTGCTCGATGCATACGAGCCGGAGATCCGGCGGCTGCTCGATGACACGCCCGAGCTGACAGCGCCCGCAATCCTCGAGCGACTGCGCCCGCTCGGCTACACGGGCGGCGTCTCGATCTTGCGCGACCGCGTGAGCAAGCTGCGCCCGCGCGCGCCCAAGGAAGCGTTCCTGACGCTCGACTTCAAACCAGGCGAGGCGTTTCAGATCGACTGGGCGGACTTCGGGTTCGCACTGCCGGGTTGTCCGCGGCGCGTGTCCGCGTTCGTGATGGTCGCGTGTTACTCGCGTTACCTCTACCTCGAGTTCGCGCTGAGCCAGGCAATGGGCACGTTCCTGCGCTGCATGGAGCGCGGCCTTCAGTTCTTCGGCGGCGTCGCCGAGGCCGACATCTTCGACAACATGAAGACGGTCGTGCTCTCGCACACGCCGCACGCGACCGTGTTCAATCCGCGGTTCCTCGAATACGCACGCACCCGCGGGTTCGCGGCGATCGCTTGCAATCCTCGTCGAGGAAACGAAAAGGGACGCGTCGAGCGTCCGATCGGATTCGTGCGCTCGCGGTTCTGGCCCGGCCGCAGGTTCGTCGACCTTCTCGACCTCAATACGCAGGCCGCGCGCTGGCGCGATGACATCGCCAATCACCGCGTGCATGACGTTACAGGCAAGGTCCCCGCACTCGTGTTTCGCAACGCGGAGCGACCGCGTCTGCGCCCGATCTCGGACACGCGGTTCAATGTCGACGACATCGACACGCAGCAGGTCACCAAGATGTTCCGCGTCGGGTTCGACCGCAATCGCTACAGCGTGCCGTGGCGGCTCGAGAGCCAGACCGTGCTCGTCCGAGCCGACGACGACACCGTCCGTGCATTCCTCGGAGACAAACAGGTCGCGATCCACCGCCGCTCGTGGAGGACCGGGGAGGACATCGAGCACCCCTCGCACCGTGAGGGGCTGCTCAAGCAGAAGCCGCGCGCCGCGGCCAGCGCGCTGCCACATGGCCTCGCCGGCCTCGCCGAGACCGGCGTCGCATACTTCAAGATCGTCGCCGCCGGTGGCCGCTCGGTTCATCGCGAGACCGTCCGGTTGGTGTTCCTCGTCGAGTTGTTCGGCACGACCACGACCCGCGACGCGATGATCGAGGTCATGGCCACGGGCCATGTCGGCGCCGAATACGTCGAGTACGTGCTGCGCCACAAGAAGCGGCTCACTCCGGCACCCCCGCCACTGCGGCTCGGCGATCCGACCCTCGACACGCTCTCGCTGCGCGAGCCCGATCTCGCGCTCTACGACGAGTTGGTCCCCGCCCCGATGACACGCGATCCGGGCCCATCGCCCACCGCCCCCGCAGATCAGGAGCCCGTCCCCGATGACCAAGAAGCCCACTGACGACGACAACGACGATTCCCTCGACTTCTTGATCCCGAAGCTGCGCGCGCTGCGCCTTCCCGGGATGGCGCGGTTTGTCGCGAGCCTGCTCGCACAGGCGAGCGCCGACAATCTCACCGACCTCGCGATCCTGCACCGCCTCTGCGACGAGGAGCGGGCGAGTCGCCTCAAGAGCGCGGTCGACCGTCGCGTCAAGGACGCGCGGTTCCCCGAGGTCAGCACCGTCGACGGCTTCGACTTCGACTTCTGCCCCATCCGCAAGAAGCTGCGTGCACGCTACCTCGCGCTCCACGACCTCACCTTCCTCGACACGGGCGTCAATCCGTTGTTCATCGGCATCCCCGGCGCCGGCAAGACCTTCCTCGCCCGCGCGCTCGCGTTCCGCGCCTGTCAGGCCAACCGACGCGTCGTGTTCACGTCCGCCACACGCATGCTCAACGACCTCGCCGCCGCCGAGATCCACGGTCAGCTCGAGCGCGTGCTCCGTCGCTACTGCCGCGCCGACCTCCTCGTCATCGACGACTTCGCGGTCCTCGCGATGGACCCTTCGCAGGCCAACCACGCCTTCCAGGTCATCTCCGAGCGCTACGAGTATCGGCGCTCGACCGCCATCACCACCAACCGCTTGTTCAAGGACTGGCCCAAGGTGTTCCCTGACGCGCTCAACGCGCAGGTGATCGCCGAGCGGTTCACCGAGCGCGCCGAGCGCTTCATCATGGACGGAAAAGGGTATCGACCGAACAAGGCCACGACCTGACCAGCGCGGGCCGCTGCACGAAACGGCGGCTCGCGTCCTGCTTCGACATCTCGACGATCGCAACTCGCGATCGCGGTCGGCTGCGTCGCCGCGCACCACGGCCAAGGCGAAGAACCGCGCCGCCACCACCGGGTGGGTCCCTGGTCACCGGTGACGTCGGTGGTTCTGGTACCCGCGCTGACCGGTGGCGACA